>NZ_BAAAYN010000017.1:0-300000 GCF_039536245.1 Cryptosporangium minutisporangium
TGGCGCCCGGGTCGGCTCCGCCGCGGAGTCCGCGCCATGCCGCCACCAGGTCACCGCGTCCACCGGCGAGCGTGTCGTCCGCCAGCAACGCCACCACCTCGGCCGCCCGTTGCGCTCCGACCAGCCCTCCCCCGTCGAGCAGCGCGCGAGCCAGCCGCGGGTGCACCCCGGTCCGCGCGAGGGTCCGCCCGCGCGGCGTGACCCGGCCGTCGTCGTCGATCGCGCCGAGGGCCCGCAGCGTGGCCCGTGCGACGTCCATCGCGGCCACCGGCGGCGCGTCCGGGAGCGCGAGACCGGCGCCGGTCGGCGTCCCCCAGCAGGCGAGGTCGAGCGCGAACGCGGTCAGGTCCGCGGCGGCGATCTCCGGCTCCGGGAACCCGGGCAGGCGTGTGTGGTCGGTCTCCGACCAGCAGCGGTACACGGTTCCGGGCGCTTCCCGGCCCGCGCGGCCCGCCCGCTGCGTCGCGGTGGCCCGGGACACCGGAACGGTCACCAGCGCCCCCAGCCCACGCCCCTGGTCGAGCCGGGGCACCCGGGCCAGCCCCGCGTCGACGACCACCCGCACTCCGGGCACGGTGAGGCTGCTCTCGGCGACCGCGGTGGCCAGCACCACCCGGCGCTGCCCCTCGGCCGGGCGGAGGACGGCGTCCTGTTCCCGGGCGGGCAAGCGGCCGTGCAGTTGCACCACCCGGGCGTCCACGCCGGCCAATCGGCGAGCCACCGCGGTGATCTCGAAGACGCCCGGAAGGAACACCAGTACGTCCCCCGACGTCTCCGCGAGTGCGCGCCGCACCACCACGGCGACCTGGTCGAGCAGGCGCGGATCGACACGGCCGCCGTGCGGGGGCGTCACCGGTGTCGGCGGCGGACACCACACCGTCCGCACCGGGTGCGGCGAACCGGAGACCTCCAGCACCGGCGCCCCACCCAGCACCGCCGCCAACTGCTCCGACGCCGCGGTGGCCGACGTCGCGAGGAGGGCGAGGTCTTCCCGGAGCGCGGCCCGCGAGTCGAGCGCGAACGCCAGCGCCAGGTCGGAGTCGAGGTGCCGCTCGTGGCACTCGTCCAGGATCACCGCGCCGACGCCGGGCAGCTCAGCGTCCCGCTGCAACCGGCGCACCAGGACACCGGTGGTGACCACCTCCACCCGGGTTCCCGCGCCCACCCGCCGCTCCCCGCGGACCGTGTATCCGACCGTCCCGCCGACCCGCTCGCCGAGCAGCGACGCCATCCGGGACGCTGCCGCCCTCGCCGCCACCCGCCGGGGCTCGGCGACGACGATCCGACCCTCGATCCTCGCCGCGAGCGCGAGCGGCACCAGCGTCGTCTTGCCGCTGCCCGGCGGTGCCACGAGCACAGCCGCACCACCATCCACCAACGCGTCCACGATCCGCGGCAGCGCCGGACGCACCGGAAGGTCAGGCAACTCCGGCAGCGTCAGCACGCTCCGACGGTATCCGGCGCCGCGCGGCACGCACGATCAGCGCACCCTCGACCAGGAACCAGACGAACAGCGGGAACACCGCCAGCCGTTCCATCCCGGCGACACCGAGACCCAGCCCGTGCTTGCTCAGGTGGAGACCGGTCGCGACCAGCCCGACGACGCCGAACAGCACCGGGAGCCATCGCGGCCCCCTCGTCACCGACCACGCCGCGATCATCCCGACGTTGCCCAGCAGGAACACCAGCGCAGCGCCGAGCACGTGCAGGTTCTCGTCGACGTCGGCCGGCGCGATGCCGACCAGGCAGCACCCGATCGCGGCAGCGAGCAGCAGGTACCTGGCCACCCTTCCGCGCCCGCCCCCGCGCAGTCCGAACACCGCCCCGATCCCGATCAGGACGCCGTTGGCGACGAAGACCGCGTTCATCACCGCGTGCCACGGCGAGCACACGTATCGCGCCGGATCACCCCAGGTGCGGCAGGACACCATGCCCAAGTCGCTGATGTTGTTGTCCGCCCAGCTGAACGACGTGGTCCAGGCGGACTGCACCACGAGCTGCCCGGCGAAGAACGCCGTGCCGGCCGCGGCGAGGGCCAGGCCGCCGAGGAGTCGAGAACGGTTCACCGGTGAAGCTCCCTTCGGTACGAGCACTAGGGGAATCCCACCAGCGGCCCGCCGGAAATTCACGGGCCCCAGCTCCCCGGTCGGGGTAGGCCTGACCCTACGTTCAGCACGAGCGGCTCTCCGACGAGCCGGGCGGATGGTAGGAGGCCATGAGTGAGCAGGCGAATCGTGTTGGTGACGGCCACCGAGCTACCCGGGCCGGACGTGGAGCTACCGGTACTGCGGGCCGCCGCCGACCGAGCCGGGCTGGTCGCCGAGATCGCCGCCTGGGACGACCCGACCGTGGCCTGGGACCGCTACGACGCCGCGCTGATCCGGTCGACGTGGAACTACTTCGACAAGGTCGAGCAGTTCCAGGACTGGGCGGACGCCGTCAGCGGCGTGACCCGCCTGGTCAACAGCGCGGCCACCATCCGCTGGAACTCGGTCAAGACCTACCTCGGAGACCTGCTGGCCGCAGGCGTCCCCACCGTGCCGACCACGTACCTGCCGCCCGGCGAGCCGATTCCGCTCCCCCGCTACGACGACTTCGTGGTCAAGCCGACGGTCGGGGGCGGAGCGCGCGGAGCACGGCGGTTCCGGTCGGCGGACGCCCAGGAGGCGCCGGAACACGTCGCCGCGCTGCACGCGCAGGGGTTCACCGCGATGGTGCAGCCGTACCAGAAGCGGGTCGACACCGACGGCGAGCGCGCGATCGTCTACTTCGGCGGCGAGTTCAGCCACGCGATCGTCAAAGGTCCGGTGCTCTCCGCGACCACCGGCGTCCGGGACGCGGAACCCCACCCGAATCCGCGTCCATACGAACCCAGTGACGCCGAGCACGCGGTGGCACGCGCGGCGCTCGCGGCAGCTCCGGAGGCCCCGCTCTACGGCCGGCTGGACCTGGTACTGGACGACGCCGGGGCGCCGATCGTGATGGAGGCCGAGCTGATCGAGCCGCACCTGTTCCTGGGCTTCGCCCCGGGAGCGGACGACGCGCTGATGTCAGCTTTAAAGCACTTGCCGGGCTGGTGACGATTGGACCGTGAAGGTGATGTTCCGGCGGCTGCCCGACCACGAGTGGGGTCACGTTCTGATCGAGCGTGACGACCACGTGGTGTACCGGATGCATGCCGGGCCGATCACCGCCGAGATCCCGCACGACCTGGTGCACTTCACGGTCGAGGACACGCTGGGTATCGCGGACGGGATCTGGGGCGCGATAGCCGGCGGTGTGGTGTTCCGCAGCATGACCCACGTCTCGGGACGTCGTCCGCCGCACGCGGCCGAGCGGTCGATCGAGCTGATCCGGGCGCACCGGGACCGGCTGCAGCGCGCCGAGCTGATCGGCGGGTTCGTCGAGTCGGCGGCGCACCAGGAGGACGCCGACCGCAGCTCGCTCTACCGGCTGTCGTTCTCCACGCTCGCCGATCCGCCGGACGTGCCCGCGGTCGAGCGCGCGGTGACCGCCCTCCAGCGCGCGGAGGAGCGCTGGCGCGCGCTCCCGATCGGCGCCGACCTGACGCTCACCTGGCCCGGGAATCGTCGCCTCCCCGCGGTGCCCTTGAACAAGCGACTGTCCCGCGGCAAGGCTCGCGCCCGCCGCGGGCACTGAGGCCCGAAGGTCGGGGCAGGACAGCAAAGAGTGGTGTGGGCGCCTGCCCACACCACTCCGAGCTGTCACTGCGTCTTCGACGTCACCGCGTCGGCGGGCCGGTGGGCTGCGGGCCCTCGCCGGCCGGGAGGCCGCCCGGCGCCGTCGCGTCTTCCCGCTTCTCGTGCAGCGAACGAGCCTCCGGCGCCTTCGTCACGTCGAGCTGGGGCAGCACCTTGTCGGCGAACGCGTCCAGGAACGGGTCGAGGTCCTGTCCGACGTGGTGGAGGTAGATCCCGTCCACGCCCAACGCTGCATACTCGGCCAACCATGCGGTGTGCTGCCCGAGGTCGGCGCTGACGTTCACGACCTTCCGCACCTGGTCGATGCCGACCTGCTCGGACACCACGTCGAAGTGATCGGTCATCTCCAGGTCCCAGCAGACCGGGGGCGGGAACACGTTGCTCCGCCACTGCTCCAGCGCGATCGCCTCGGCTTCCTCCTCGGTCTGCGCCCAGCTGAGGTGGATCTGGAGGTTGATCGGCCCCTTCCCACCGGCGCCGCGGTAGGCGTCGATCATCTTCCGGAGCTGTTCGACCGGGGCGCCGACCGTGATCAGCCCGTCCGCCCACTCCGCGCACCAGCGCGCGGTCTCGACGCTCACCGCCGCACCGACCAGCGCCGGCTCCACCTCCGGACGGGTCCACAGCCGGGCCCGGTCGACGGTGACCAGACCGCTGTGGCTGACCTCCTCACCGGCGAACAGCGCCCGGATGATCTCGACGCACTCGCGCAGCCGGGCGTTCCGGACGTCCTTGCGCGGCCACGGCTCGCCGGTGATGTGCTCGTTGCTCGCCTCGCCGGAGCCGAGCGCCGCCCAGAACCTTCCCGGGAACATCGCCCCGAGCGTGCTGATGGCCTGCGCGATGATCGCCGGGTGGTAGCGCTGCCCCGGTGCGTTCACCACGCCGAACGGCAGGTCGGTTGCTTGCAGCGCGGCGCCGAGCCACGACCACGCGAACGCGGAGTGGCCCTGTCGGGCGCTCCACGGTGAGAAGTGGTCGGACGACATCGCTGCGGTGAACCCGAGCCGTTCCGCTTTGGCCACGGCTGCCAGCAGGTCGGACGGGTGGAGCTGCTCGTGGGACGCGTGCACGCCGTAGACAGTCATGTCCCGTCAGGTACCCCGGCGGAGCCACTCGTCGAACGTCAACACTCCGGCGACGCCGTCGGTGCCGCCCAACTGACCGGAGCGCATCATCCGGCCGATCGAGCCGGGCAGCCGCAGCGGGACGACGATTCCCCGCTGGCCGCGCGCCTTCAGCGTTCGGCGCGCCATGTCGACGACGTTCTCGACCCGCGGTCCGTGCAGGTCGGGCGCCCGACCCGACGGCCCGGCCTCCACCGCGTCCGCCAGCGCTTCGCCGACCTCGGAGACCGCGACCGGCCGGGTCACCATCGACGGGACCGCCACCAGCGGTCCGAGCTTGATGCGGTCGGCCAGCTGTCCGGCGAACTCGTGGAACTGCGTGGCGCGGAGGATCGTGTACGGCACCGACCCGCCGGCGACCGCCCCCTCCTGTGCGACCTTGGCGCGGTAGTAGCCGAAGGTCGAGCCGTCGATCGCGACGATCGACAGCAGCACGTGGTGTCGAACGCCCGCGGCTTCCTCGGCCGCCAGCAGACGCTCGGTGGCGCCGACGAACGCCTTCCGCGCGACCTCGTACGACTGGCTCGTGACGTTGTACGTGTCCACCACCGCGTCGACGCCGGTCATCGCCTCCTTCAGGCCGGCGCCGGTGCTCAGGTCACCGCGGTAGCCGGTCGCGCCGGGCACGTCGGTCGTACCCGAGCGGCTCAGCGCCCGTACGTGGTGGCCGCGTGCGGCCAGTGCCACTGCGGCGGCCCGTCCAGCTGCTCCGGTACCGCCCACCACCAGGACGTCCATCGTCGTTCCTCCTCCGTCGGGGTGTTACCCCTGCTGGACGGGGCGACGCCCGTGAACGTGACGGGCCGTCGCGGTGACGCCGGACACAGCGTCGCGCCGTCAGACGCCTTCGGCGAGGGACGCGGCGAGGTCGGGTTCGAACACACCAGCAGCGGCGGCACACCCGTCCGCCTCGCCCGGACGCTTCACCCAGAGGTACGCGGCGACCTGGTCGTCGCCGGTCTCCAGCGTCGGGTACTCCCCGAGCTTGCGCCCGTCCGGGTCGCACCACTCGTCACCCTCGGCCGCGCCCGCGCCGTTGCGCGACGTGTCGATGACGATCTTCTTCCCGTCGACGCCGAGCTCGTCCAGGATCGCCTTGCCGTACCCGATCTCGTCGTCGGTGGGCCGGAAGTTCGACACGTTCAGGGCGATCCCCGAGCCGTACTCCTCCGCACCGGCCGCCGCCAGGCGCTTCGCCATCTCTTCCGGCTTCTTCCAACCGGAGTTACCGGCGTCGTAGTAGACCTGCGCCTGCGACGCCCGGTCGGTGATCGTCTTCGCCGCGTACTCGATCATCTCGTTGCGGGCGGCGCGCTTCGCGTCGTCGAGGCAGTCGTGCTGGGCCAGGGCGTCCGGTTCGAGCACGACGATCGAGGGGTCCGGGCCGAGCCCGGCGGCGAAGCCGTCGATCCACGCACGGTAGGCGTCGGCGTCCGGGGAGCCGCCCTTGCTCGCGCCACCGCAGTCGCGCTCCGGGATCGCGTACGCCACGAAGACCGGCACCTCGCCGGCTGCCTTCGCCGCGGCGGCGGTCTTCGCGACCTGCGA
Organism: Cryptosporangium minutisporangium; assembly: GCF_039536245.1. Lineage (NCBI taxonomy): Bacteria > Bacillati > Actinomycetota > Actinomycetes > Cryptosporangiales > Cryptosporangiaceae > Cryptosporangium > Cryptosporangium minutisporangium. The sequence continues at coordinate 6,398 of NZ_BAAAYN010000017.1, forward strand.
TTGCGCCTTCGCCGGGTCGTCACCCCCGGTGACCCAGATCGCCTGCGGCACCCAGGCGATCTTCTCCTCGATCACCGCAGCCCTCGGGTCGCCCTGGTTCTCCTGTACCCAGGCGGCCGCCTGGCCGCCGTCGTCGTGGAGCGACCCCTCGAGCTTCGGCACGGTGATCGACCGGCGCTCGGCGTCGGACGAGTCGTCGCCGGACAGCCAGAATGCCGCGATCACGGCGCCGAGGCCGACGACGCAGACCCCGACGATCGCGACCACCACCAGGACGTTCCGGTGCCGCTGCATTCACTTCCTCCCGGCCGTCGCTCCGACGGTCCCCTGTGGACGCTCAGTACAAAATGTGCCTGGCACGACCCTTCCAGGCTACGAACCGAGAGCAAGCGGGCCGGTGATCGTGACATATCTGGTTAACTCCTACCCGCCGTGAACGTCCCGGGGCTCCGCCACGTAGTGCCCCTTACCGGCCGGTGGCGCGGTCGACCGGTAGCCGCTGCGCTGCCGGCCGGCCATTGCGAGACACTGCCTGACACCCTGACAACTTCCGTGCAACGTTCTGCAATGCGAGGAGTGGCGTGAACCCGGTCGCGAGCCCTACGTGTGAGGAGGGCGTCGTCGAGGCGCTCGGGTGGCACGGAACGCCGTTGGGCGGCGTCCGCGTGCCGGACGCCGAGCTGACCGTGGTGGCCTCGCTCGACGACGACGGGCAGCCGATGCCGACCGGGGTGCTGGTGCCGGTCGCCGGATCGTGGCGGCACGCGCTCTCGATCGCCCGGGCGTGCCTGGCGTTCGCTCCGGCCGCGCTGGTGCTCCCCGAGCCGCCGAGCGAGCTCTGTCTGCTGGAGTGCGGCTACGCGGACGTGGGCATCGTGGTCGACGGCGAGGTCGTGCTGCCCGCGCGGCCGCGGCGGCCGGTGCGCTCCACCCGGCGGGCGATGGACCGCACGCTGGAGCGCGAGCTCAACCGAGTGCTCAGTGGGTCGTCAGCTCGGTGAAGATCGCGTCGACGTCCTTCTTCGTGAAGGCGCCGACGATCTGCACTTTCCCGGCGGAGATCGTCTGGCTGACCTCCGGCGCGGCCAGTACCGTGCGGCCGAGCACCAGCGCGAGCCGCTTCCCGACGTGCTGGGACGTCAGCGCACGGAACGCCACCGTGTCCGCGCTCGAGAACCGCACCTCGACCAGCCACCGGCCGTCGCGGAGTGCGGTGTTCACGCGTTCGACCATCGTGACGGTCATGCCGCCCGAACCGAGCGTGAAGCACCCGTCGTCGGCGGTTCGCCCCGGAGTGCCGCTGCCCTTGCAGCCGCCCGGTGTGACGCTGCGGACCGGCACGATCCGTAACGGCTCCCCCAGCGCGCCGGTGTAACTCTGCGCGGCCGACTCCGCCGGAGCCGGATCGGACGAGCGCCAGAACGCCAGCCCCGCGACCAGGATCGTCACCATCGCGACGATCAGCAGCACCACCGAGCCCCCAACGAGGGACAGCACCGTCCGCCGGCCGCTGTCCGACTGCACCCCGATCCGGTGCTCGATCGACGCCACCGCATCGGACCCACCGGACAGCGTGGGCCGAGGCTCAGCCGTCACGGCCCGCGCCGCCGGTTCGGTCACGTGATCCACCCGAACACTCCGTTCCTCTTCGGCCCCATCCTGCACACACCCTGCTCGACGTGCTCCACCGACCACCCAAATAGCCGCCACTCGGCGGGCGCCGCTCCGCTGCGCGGAACCTGCGGGAGAATCGCGGTATGCGGTTCGGAATCCTGGGCCCGATCCAGGTCAGCACCGCCGACGGGGCATCGTTGTCCGTCGGCGGCGCCCGGCTGCGCGCCGTACTCGCACTGCTCCTGGCCGACGTCGGGCGCGTGGTCCCGGCACAGCGACTGATCGACGGCGTCTACGGCAGCGATCCGCCGGCCGGCGCGACGAACGCGCTGCAGTCCCAGGTCTCCCGGCTGCGGCAGATGCTCGGCGAGGCCGCACCGATCGAGTTCCACCCGGCCGGCTACCGGCTCGCGGTCGATCCCGACGACGTCGACGCCCATCGGTTCCGCTCGCTCGTCGCCGACGCCCGCGAAGCGCCCGACCCGCGGCGCGCGTTCGCCCTCCTCACCGAGGCACTCGACCTCTGGCGTGGTCCGGCGCTGGCCGACGCGGGTGACAGCGCGCCGATCCGCATGCTCGCCGCCGAACTGGAGGACGCGCGGCTGAACGCGGTGGAAACCCGGATCGCCGCCGCGCTCGACCTCGGTGACGTCTCCGAGGACACGCTCACCGAACTGCGGACGCTGGTGGCCACCCACCCGCTGCGCGAGACGCTCCGCGTCCACCTGATCCGGGCGCTGCACACGACCGGCCGGACCGCCGCCGCCCTGCTCGCGTTCGAGGAGGCCCGTCGGACGCTCGCCGACGAACTCGGCGCCGACCCTTCGGCCGAGCTGCGCGCAGCGCACCTGGCCGTTCTCCGCGAACCGGAGCACCGCTCGGTGTCCCCGGCCAAGCGGTTACCGGCGCAGCTCACCAGCTTTGTCGGTCGCGACGCCGAGCTCGACCGGCTGCGCGACCTGCTCGACACCCACCGGCTGGTCACGCTGACCGGGCCGGGCGGCGCCGGCAAGACCCGGCTGGCGATCGAGGCCGCCGCACGTTACCCGGGCGAGAGCTGCCTGGTGGAGTTCGCCGCGGTGCGGACGGGGGCCGAGATCGAACAGATCGTGCTCGACGCCCTCGGGCTGCGCGACGGCGGACTTCGGCCGACCGCCCAGGCCGGCAACCCGCAGGACCGCCTGGTCGCTGCCCTCGCCGACCGCCCGATGCTGCTCGTCCTCGACAACTGCGAACACGTCGTGGACGCCGCCGCTGCCCTCGCCGATCAGCTGCTGCGTCGCTGCCCGTCGCTGCGCGCGCTGGCCACCAGCCGCGAACCGCTCGGCATCACCGGCGAACGTCTGCTGCCGGTTCGCGCGCTCGCACTGCCCGCGGTCGGCGATCCGGTGGAGAAGGCCGGAGCCGCACCCGCTGTACAGCTCTTCGTCGATCGTGCGGCCGCGGCGAGCCCCGACTTCGTGCTGGACGCGACGACCGTGCCGGACGTGCTGCGAATCTGCCGGACGCTCGACGGCCAGCCGCTCGCGCTGGAGCTGGCCGCCGCCCGGCTCCGTGGCCTGCCGCTGGCCGAGGTCGCCTCCCGGCTGGACGACCGGTTCCGGCTGCTGTCCCGCGGCGAGCGCACCGGCCCCGCCCGGCACCGCACGCTGCGGGCCGCGATCGAGTGGAGCTGGGACCTGCTCGACGACAGCGAGCGGACGCTGGCCCGACGGCTGACCGTCTTTGCCGGTGGGGCGACGCTGGCGGCGATCGACCAGGTATGCGGCCTGGACGATGCGGAACTGCTGTCGGGGCTGGTGGACAAGTCGCTGGTCGAGCTGTCCGCGGGCCGCTACCGGATGCTCGACTCGGTGCGGATGTACGGCGAGGAGCAGCTGGCCGAGGCCGGCGAACTCAAGCAGGTCCGTCGCACACACGCCGAGTACTTCCTCGAACTGGCGCTGACCGGCGACGCTCAGCTCCGCACCGCTGACCAGCTGCGCTGGGCCGCGATCCTGGACCGCGAGCGGGACAACCTGCACGCCGCGGTGCGCTGGGCGAGCCAGGCGGACGCCGCCCTCGGGCTGCGGTTGACGGCGGCACTCGCGATGTACTCCTGGATCCGCGGCCGTCGCGGTGAGTTCACGGCGCTGGCCCGCGATCTGCTGGAGGCGGTCGGCGCGCGGCCACCCCACGGTCTGGACGAGGAGCACACGATATGTGTGCTCGCCGCGCGCCTCGGCGGATACGACGGGGCGTGGGCGCAGGGCGACATCGTCTGGCCGGCGAACCCCGCCGAGACGTACCGCCCGCCTCGCCTGCCGTTCCTCAACGTGCTCGCCGCATTGAGCACCGGGCCGCCGGCCGAGAGCGAGCACCTGCAGTTGGAGGCCTGGTACGCCGACCTGAACATCGATCCATGGACGAGCGCTCTGCAGAAGTTCGGGTTGGCGTACCTGCGGCATCTGTTCGACGGCGACGTCGCGGCGGCACGGGCGAACCTGGAGGAGTCGCTCGCGGGCTTCCGCGCGCTCGGCGAGCGGTGGGGTGAATCCATGGCGCTCGCCGAGCTCGCCGACATCGCGGACGGCCAGGGCGAGCACGAACGCTTCGTCGTGCTTAACGACGCGGCGATGCGGCTCGCCGCCGAGCTCGGATCCGACGAGGACCAGGCTGAACTGCTCTGCCGCCGGGCGACGAGCAGCCTCCGCGCCGGAGACGTGGCGGGTACCGAGGCGTCCTTCCGGGTCGCCGCCGAACTCGCCGCGCGGGCCGGTGCCTCCGACGTGCTGGCCCGCGTCCACGCCGGACGGGGTTACCTCGCGTGGCTGCGCGGCGACCTGGACGAGGCGGAGCGCGAGTACCGGCTCGGACTGGCCGAGGTGACCGGCAACTGGTACATCGCCGACGAGATGCGGGCGGTGCTGCTGATGGGATCCGGCTGGGTCGCGTACGCGCGCGGCGACGCCGCGGCCGCCCGCGAACACCACCACGCAGCGCTGCACAGCGGCATCCAATCGTTCTCACCGCTCACGGCCGACGTCGCGGAGGGCCTGGCCGGAGCGGCGGTGCTCGCGGGCGACACGCAGCGGGCCGCGACGCTGCTCGGACTGGTGCCGGCGCTGCGTAGCGGGCAGAGCGCGAGCTTCCCGCAGCTCCCGTTGCCGGACGTGACGTCCGCTCCCGAGTACCGGGCAACCGCCGCACTGGCCCGCACCGACGCGATCTCACTGCTCCACCGCCTGGCCGACGACTAATCGTTGTCTCGCTCGCCCGCGAGACAACGATTTCTCGTCGTCCCCGGGCACCCCGCGCACGGACGGGGTACGCGGCCGTGCGTACGACGTGCGTGATCCGTGCGCGCTCGGATCGACGCTGCGCGCATGACCACTCAACTGGACACGCCCCCAACCCCACTCCCGCCCGAGCCAGACCCTCCCGGCTGGCGCCGACTAGTCGCCCTGCCCGCCGGTCGGCGCGCCAAGTTCCTGGTTCTGCTCTGCTGGCTGGTACTGGCCGGAGTCGCCGCACCGCTCGCCGCCAGCTTGACCAGCGTCCAGGACAACGATTCGCTGACCTCGGCGCCGCACTCGTCGGAGGCATACCAGGCGCAGCAACGCATCGAAGAGGCGTTCCCCGGCGCGGACGCCCTGGTGGCGGTTGCGGTCTACGTCCGCGACGGCGGCCTGACCGACGCCGACCGGGCCGCCGTCGAGGCGGATCGCGCCGCGTTCGCGCAGTACGCGATCGACCGGACGGTGCCACCGGCCACGCCGAGCGAGGACGGGCAGGCGCTGCTGCTGTCGTTCCCGCTCGCCGGCGACAGCGACGCCCAGTCGGACGCGACCGAGAAGATCCGCGACGGGCTCGAGGCCGGCAACCCGGCAGGTCTGGACACCGCCCTCACCGGGTCGGCCGGCGCCGACGGGGACATCTTCGACGCGTTCGAGGGCATGGACCTCATGCTCGTCCTGGTCACCGCCGGGGTGGTGACCCTGCTCCTGCTGATCACCTACCGCAGTCCGATCCTCTGGTTGATCCCGCTGTTCTCGGTGGCGATCGCCAGCCAGGTCGCGAGCGCCGTCGTTTATCTGCTCGCGAAGAACGACGTGCTCTCGGTCGACCTGCAGGCGCAGAACATCCTCACGATCCTGGTGTTCGGCGCCGGTACCGACTACGCGCTCCTACTGATCTCCCGCTACCGGGAAGAGCTCCGCCGGCACGAAGACCGGCACCGGGCGATGGCCGTCGCACTGCAGCGGTCGTTCCCGGCGATCCTCGCGTCGGCGGCCACGGTGTCGCTGGCGCTGCTCTGCCTGCTCTTCGCCGACCTGAACGGCACCCGGTCGCTCGGGCCGGTCGCGGCGCTCGGCGTCGTCGCCGCGTTCGCCGCGATGACCACGCTGCTGCCCGCGCTGCTCGTGATCTGCGGACGGTGGCTGTTCTGGCCGTTCGTGCCGCGGGTGGGCGAGGTCGTGGAGCCCCGGGACTCGCGCGTTTGGAGTGCGGTGGCGCGGGTGGTTAAGCGTGCGCCGGGCCGCATCTGGGCCTCGACGGCGGCGCTGCTGGTCGCCGCTGCGTTCGGCGCGACCACGCTCGGGCTCGGCTTGCCCGCGGACGAGACGTTCACCTCCGAAGTGGGCTCGGTGACCGGTCAGCGGCTGGTCGAGCAGCACTACGCCGGCGGAACCTCTGCACCGGCGGACATCGTTGTCTCCGCCGACCAGGCCCCGGAGGCAGCTGCCGCCGCGGAGGGCGTCGAGGGCGTCAGCGCGGTGAGCGCTCCCCGGGTCTCGGAGGGCACCGCGTTGATCTCCGCGACGCTCGCCGACCCGCCGGACAGCGACGCTGCGCAACAGACCGTCGAGCGGCTGCGCGACGCGGTGGACGACACCGGGGCGCTGGTCGGCGGCCAAACTGCGTGGCAGCTCGACACCGAGCAGACGTCCGAGCGCGATAACCGGGTGCTGATGCCGCTCATCCTCGGCGTGGTGTTCCTGGTGCTGGTCTTGCTGCTGCGGGCCGTCGTCGCCCCGCTGCTGCTGATCGCCAGCGTCGTGCTGTCGTACGCGGCCGCACTCGGGGTCGCGGCGGGCATCCTGCACCTGATCGGGTACCCGCGTCTGGAGCACAGCATCGTGCTGTCGACGTTCCTGTTCCTGGTCGCGCTCGGCGTCGACTACTCGATCTTCCTGATGACGCGGGCCCGCGAGGAAGTTCGGCACCTCGGGCACCGGGAGGGCGTGCTCCGGGCGCTCACCGTCACCGGCGGCGTGGTCACCAGCGCCGGCGTCGTGCTGGCGGCCACGTTCGCCGCGCTCTGCGTGCTGCCGCTCGTTCCTTCTGTCCAGATCGGGATCATCGTGGCGGTCGGCGTCCTGCTCGACACGTTCGTCGTGCGGACGTTGCTCGTCCCGGCGCTCGCCATCCAGGTGGGGCCGAAGTTCTGGTGGCCGTCGCGCTGACGGCGACTCGTACGGCACATGGACGCTACGCCGCCCGGCGTAGCGTCCACATGCCGTCACATGCCCTTACTGCGGCGAGTAGTCGAACTGGGCGAGGCGGGCCCGGGCGATGTCCAGGTCGTCCGGCGTGAACAGGGATTCGAAGCGCGGGTCCAGCACCAGCGCCTCCACGGTCAGGTCCAGGCGCCCCTTGTGCCACAGCGCCGTGAAGCCCGTGCTCACGGTCGCGGACGCCAGGAGGCGCTTCGCGGTCTCCACGCCACCCTCCTCGGCCAGCATCGCGAGCAGGTAGGTCGCGGTGTATCCGGTCTCGTCCCGGGCCCGCTGGTAGATCGTCGCCATGGCTTGGTGGAACTCCTGCGCCGGGTCGGCGGCGGGTACCGGCGTCGACACGACCGCCGGCGACACCGGCGCGTCCTCGGGCGAACCGCCGGTCGCCTCGCGACTCCGGCGGAGCGCGTAGCCCCGGAGGGCCTCGACAGACGTGAACACCTCGTACCCGAGTTCGGCCATCCGCGGCAGATCGGCCTCGTCCGGGTCCAGTTCCAGGACGACCGGCGCGCCCTGGCCCGGCTGCAGACCGTCCGGCCAGACCGCCTCGGCCACCGACAATGCGCGGCCGGTCTCCGGATCCGGGATCTCGGAGTCCCGCTCCGGCGCGGCGAGCCCCAGCCCGACGAGTTCGTCGACCAGCGCTCCGACCTCCTCCGCCCGGATGTCGATCTCGTCGTCCCCGCCCGGCCGTACGACCACCCGCGGCAGGCGGGGCGCGTCGACCCTGGCACCGGTGCGCAGACCGTCCAGGATGTCGTTCGCCGAGTGGGCCAGCAGCTCGCGCCGCGCGGCCAGGAAGTCGCGGTACCGCTCCACCCGCCAGAGATCGGGGTCGGTGGGCAGGCTCTGGGAGGCGAGCAGCCCGGGGAACATCTCCTCGGCGCGGCCCAGGTACTCCTCCGGCCGCCGTCGCGCCACCTCGCTCGCGGTCTCCGGCGTGACCAGCACGAAGTTCGCGATCGCGTTGATCTCCGCGGGCCGGTAGCCGGCGCGGGACAGCACCGCCTTGCCGAACAGAGGCTGCACCCGCAGGTCCGCGGCGGCCGCCACCTCCTGGCCGGTGAGGAAGTCCCGTGCTCCGCGGACCCGGCTGACCAGGTAGACGAGCGGGTAGAAGCGCGCGCCCTTACCCGCGCCATCCAGGTCGCGCGGGTCGATCGTGAGGTCGTACCGACCCCGCCAGCGCTCGAGCCGGGCGATCAGTTCGTCGATGCCGTTCGGCTCGGCGACCGTCGCCAGGTCCTGGTTCAGGTAGGTCTCGGTGGAGCCCGCGAACCGGCCGGACAGCGCCGCGTGCACGTACCAGTGGAGCGCCTTGTCCCGCTCGACGGCGGAGGTGAACTCACCACCGTTCTCCGAGAGCAGCCGGGACAGCACCGCGAACGCCGGGCGGCCGGGCAGCACCCGGGCGTGGTCGAGTCCCAGCCGGGACGCGACCTCCTCCAGCACCAGGTCGATGTGGTCGGCCGCGCTGCTCAGAGCCTGCTCGAACTCGTCGGCCGACACGTCGTCCAGCGCGGAGAACGGTGCTCGGCCGGTCGCGACCGCGTTGACGGTGCGGAGCAGCCAGTCGAGGCTGAAGTCGTACCCCTCGTCGGCCCAGCGCTGCAGGTAGGCGCGCATCGTCGGCCGGGCACCGGACCACTCGGCGCAGATCTTGGCGAGCGCGAGGTCACCCTTGGAGAGCTTGGTGCCGCCCGAGTTGACCCGGTTGAAGATTTCGACGACAACGTCGGTCGTCTTGTCCGGACCGGTGATCTGCTCGGCGTGGAACTCCTTCTCCAGCAGGTTCTGCAGCTTCATCAAGCGGCCGACGTACGGCCAGTTCCGGGAGTCCGACGCGAGGCGCTCGATCTGCGACTCGGGGCCGCGGACGAACAGCTCGGTGACGTCGATCCAGAGCGGGTCGTCCTTCATCTTGACCGGCGCGTAGAACTCGAACGCCTCCTCGGCGACGTTGAACCGTAAACCGGTGAACGCCGCCGGGTCGCCCTCGAAGAACGTCGGCGGACGCCCCCGGGTCACACCGTAGAGCGAGGTGACCCGCTGCTGCCCGTCCAGAAGTAACTGCCGCACACCGGAAGCACCGACCCCGACTCCGCGTACTGCCTTGTCCGTGGTGTCGGTCTCCCAGACCAGCAGCGATCCGACCGGATATCCCAGGTAGAGCGACCGCATGAAGCCCCGTACCTGGTCGCGGTTCCACACGTAGCCGCGCTGGAACTCCGGCAGGAGCATCGATCCGGCATCGATCTGGTCGAGGATCGTGCTCAACTTCGCCATCGGTCTCCCCCGGGTGCGCGGCCAGCATCCCTGGTCTATCAGACTGGGCGGGACACGAGCGGAGCGACCGCAACGGAGGCAACTCGTGGCGCAACTGGCCGTACACGTCGAGTTCCTGGGCGAGTTCGGCCGGCTCGACCCGGCTGAGCGCGAGGACCTCCGGGCCGCACTGACCCGCTTGCCCGAGCTTCCGCTGGAGACGACGCCCGGCGCCAGGGACGACCGCCTCCGCACGGCGCGCCTCACCGACCGGCTGCGCGCGACGGTCGCCGCGCCGCACGGCGTCCGATTACTGCTCGGCGTGCGGCCGGACGCGGAGGCCGTCACCTGGGCGAAGCACCACGCGCTTTCGGTGAACACCGTCTCCGGCGTCCTGGAGATCACCTGTGTCGAGGAGCTCGAACGCCTGCTCCCCGACTACCGCAAGGCAGCCGAAGAGGCACCCGCACTGCTGTTCGACCGGATGTCCGACGCCCAGCTACACCGGCTCGGCATCAGCCCGGACGTCCTGGCGATCGCCCGGACGATCCGCACTTCCGACCAGCTCCGCATGCTCGAACACGTGCTGCCCGAGGCGCAGTACACGATCCTTCACCTGCTCGGCGACGGGCTGCTGCCCCCGAGCGGTACTGAGCAGACCTATCCGGACGACGTCGCCGCCGCGATCCGACGCTCGCAGGGCCGGATCGCGCTCGTCGACGGCCCAGCCGAGCTGCTGGAACTCCTCGCGATCGCGCCGTCCCGCCAGCGGGTCTTCCTGCATCCGGAGCAGGACGCGGTGGCCTACCGGCCCTCCTACGCCGGCCCGGCGATCGTCTTCGGTGGCCCCGGCACCGGGAAGACGGTGACCGCCCTGCACCGCGTCCGGCACCTGGTGACCCGTACCGACCTCCCGCCGTCGTCCGTGCTGCTCACCTCGTTCTCGGAGGGACTGGCCGCCGCGCTGGAGCGGGACCTCGCCCAGATCCTGGACGTGCGGCAGCGCCTGGCCGTCCGGGTGGTCAACGTGGACCAGCTCGCCTCGGAGTTGGTCAGCGAGCGTCGGGGCACGCTCCGCTACCTCACCGACGACGAGTACACCCGGCTCTGGGCGGACGCCTCCCGGCGAACCGGCGGACGGTACGGGCCGCACGTCCTCCGGCAGGAGTGGGAGGGCGTCGTCTTCGCGCAGCGCATCGCCGACCTCGACGGGTACCTGGCCGCCGATCGTCGCGGGCGCGGCCGACGGCTGGCCACGACGCAGAAGCAGCAGCTCTGGCCCGGTCTGGCCGAGGCGAGCCGGGTGCTGCTCGCCACCGGCGTGTGGACACCGCTGACCGTCGCCGACCACGCCGCGGTGTTGCTCGAGCAGCAACCAGAAAAGCCTTTCGCGCACGTGGTCGTCGACGAGGTGCAGGATCTGCACCCGGCTCAGTGGCGGCTGCTCCGGGCCGCCGTCGCGGCGGGTCCGGACGACCTGTTCCTCACCGGGGACGCGCACCAGCGCATCCACGGCTACCGGGTGCAGCTGAAGGCGCTCGGCATCGACGTCGGCGACCGGTCGCAGCGACTGACGATGAACTACCGCACGACCGCCGAGATCCTCGACTGGGCGCTGTGGGTGCTCGCCGAGTCCGACTCGGACGACCTGGACGGCGGGATCGACTCGATGCTCGGCTACCGCTCGGCCCGGCGCGGCGGGGAGCCCGAACTGGTGGGTTATCCCACGGCGGGGGCGGAGCACGCGGGATTGGTCGAGGCGCTCCGGGGCTGGCACGCCGAGGGCGTCGACTGGCGAGAGATCGGGGTCGCCGCCCGGACGCCGCAGGTCGCCCGTGCCGCCGTGGCGGTGCTCACCGACGCCGACGTGCCGGTGGACGACGACGGGGTCACGGTCGCGACCATGCACGGAATGAAGGGCCTGGAGTTCCGGCGGGTCGCGTTGATCGGCATCACCGACGGCGCGGTGCCGGATTCGTCCGCGCTCACCCCCGAGGACGACGATCCGCTCGGGTACGCGCTGGACCTCCAGCAAGAACGATCGCTGTTGTTCGTGGCCGCCACCCGGGCGCGTGAGGCGCTGCGCATTTCGTGGTGGGGATCGCCGAGTTCGCTACTCCCGCGAGGGAACCCTTTTCAACCTCCGGCCTGCTCGTGAGGTCAGCGACCTCAGCGACGGCCGGTCGAAAAGAGTTCCCTGATACTCCCTGGTATCACCAGCATCCGATTTCCCCGATAAAACGGTGATTATCAATCAATACCGGGGCGTCGTCGTCGCACCAGACGAATCGGTGGAAGGATCTTGGCGTATGAGCCAACGGACGCCCAAGCGCAGGCCGCCAGCGAGCCGCCCGCGCTCGTCCTCGCATTTGTCCCTGGCTACTCCCCCTCCGCCGGAAACCACCCACCCGGCGGACGCACTACCCGAGAACCTCGTCCGACTGCTGTTCCGGCAGGCCGCTGGCCTGGTCGACGAGGACGACCCGATCCAGGCGGAGCTTTGGTGCTCCGACGTGCTCGGCGCGGTGTGGGCGGCCACGGACGGCGATCCGGCGGCTGAGGAGACGTTCGCGGACGCGTGGATCGCCGCCGCCGAAGCCCTCGACGACCCCGACCGCCCGGCGGCGCTGACCGCACTGACCGCGCTGAGCAGGATCGCCGGCAGCGCGTCCGCACGGCGGGCCGCGACAGTTGCGGCGGACCGGATCGCGGCCACCGGAGTACCGCGTCCACGCTGGGCAGTACCTGCCGACGGGGCAGCCGACGACGTCTCCGCCGGAGAGTGCTGGCGCTACGGCGACGTGTTCGGCGACCAGGAGACCGTTCTCTGCGCGTTCCGCCGCGGGTCGAGCGAGCACGCGATGCTGGTCCTGATCGACCACACGCTGGGCGGCATCGCCAAGGACGTCTTCTTCACCGAGGCGGTCGCCAGCAGCCTCGCCGACCTGCAGTACGAGCTGGCCTCGACGCCGTTCGCGTTCCTGGAGCCGATCGAACCCGCAGCGGCCCGGCGCCGCCTGCAGCAGGCGTTCGCGATCACCGACGGGCTGGTCGAGCCCCGCGTCAACGAGGAGCTGGCACCGCACCGGGCGCTGGCCCTGGCCCGGATCCGGCAGCTGCCACCGAGCATCGGAAGCATCGTCCCGGAGCCTGCCGTGGAGCCGGAAGCCCTGGTCGAGGAGTTCCTCGCCGCTCCGGAAGCGGCCGACCTGCCCGACGCCGAGCTGGCCGCACGCTGGGCGGGGCTGCTGATCGACCGCGCGCTGGCCCACGCCGACACGCCGGCTCGGGTCGGCCCCGGCGTGCTCGACGAACTGCTGCTGGTCGACGTCCCCGAACACGCGGTGCTGGACGCGGCGGCGAAGAGCGCGATGCCCGGCGTCCTCGCGGCGTGGATCCGCTGGGCCGGGCGCCGGCAGAGCCTCTCCGAGCCAGCGGTGGCGTGGCTGGAGAACGCGTTGGACGAGATGCTGGACGAGTTCTCCGAGGCTTACCGGGACCCGGGAGCGGTCGCACACCGTAATACCTGCCCGGACGCCGTCGACCTCCGATCGCTCCGGCCGATGTGGCTCCCGATCGACCTGACCCGGTCGACACGAACACCGATATCGCCAAGTGTGTTGCGGGCCACATCCGGGGCAAGCAAAGTGGGACGCGCGCGACCGAAATAACCAGATCGGGGCGCCGCGACCAAACCGGGGAGGTGGCGGTGACCGGGCTCGAACTCCCACCCAGCGCGGTGGACGTCGACTACGGGGCACTCGGCTGGGGTTCCAGCCGGACGATGTCGGACTTCGAGGCCGGCATGTGGCGGCTGGAGACCGCCGAGCCGCGGTTACGGTCGACGATCGCCGCGATCGACGTCCTCGACACCACTCCCGACTGGGCTCGGCTGGTCGCCGCCCACGAGTGGGCGCTCGGGGTGATTCCGCGATTCCGCATGCGGGTGGTGGATCCGCCGTTTCAGCTCGGCAAGCCGGTGTGGTCGGTGGATCCGGAATTCGACCTCGACTACCACCTGCGCCGGGTCCGCCTCTCCGAGCCGGGCACGTTCGAGGCGGCGCTGGAGCTGTGCCGCACCGTGGTCGACCGGCCGTTCGACCGGGCCCGGCCGCCGTGGGAGGCGCTGCTGATCGAAGGGCTTTCCGACGGGAAGGCTGTTTACCTACTCAAAACCCACCACAGCATCACCGACGGCATGGGCGGCATGCAGCTGGTCACGCTGCTGCACAGCCGTCGGCGCGAGCCCACGCCGGGCAAGCCGTCCGCGCTGCCGCCGCCGCCCGAACGGCTGAGCGGCCTCGGCGCGCTGCGCGAGCAGCTGACCGACCGGGCCCGGACGCTCCCGGAGACCCTGGTCGACCAGGCCCGGTCCGGTTTCCAGCTGGCCGAGCGGGTGGTCCGCGACCCGGGGAGCGCGATCGAGTTCGCGCAGTCGATGCTGCGGCTGGCCGCGCCACCGGCCTGCCCGCCGTCGCCGATCATGCGCGAACGAGGTCTCGGCCGGAGGTTCGGCACGCTGGAGACGACCGTCGACGAGTTGCGGGCCGCCGCGAAGGCCGCGGGCGGCTCGCTCAACGACGCGTACCTGGCGGCGTTGCTCGGCGGCTTCCGCCGCTACCACGAGCGGATGGACGCGCCGATCGACCTGCTGCCGATCGGGATGCCGATCAGCCTGCGCGACTCCGCCGACCCGATGGGCGGGAACCGGTTCGGCGTCGCGCGGTTCGCCGCGCCGATCGGGATCCGGGACCCGGCCGACCGCATCCGGCGGATCCGTGAGCTGGTGCTGGACGCGCGCGCCGAGCCGGCGGCCGACATCCTGTCGCTCGCCGCCCCGGCGCTGTCCCGACTCCCGGTGGCGGCGGTGGCTCGCTGGTACCTCGGCCAGACCAGCCTGATCGACCTGCAGGCGAGCAACGTGGCGGGCATTCCGGTGCCGGTCTACATGGCCGGCGCGCGGATCGACCGGATGTTCCCGTTCGCCCCCGCGCCCGGCTGCGGCGTCATGGCGACGCTCGTGTCGCACACCGGCACGTGCTGCATCGGCGTCACGATCGACACGGCGGCGGTGACCGAGCCGGACCTGTTCCTCGAGTGCCTCTCCGAAGGACTCGCCGAGGTGCTCGCGCTCGCCGCCGGAGGTGCGGGAAAGCGGTCCACGGCCGCTGCGGGAAAGCCGAAGGCCCGTAAGCGCGCGGCCACCGACGGCGGGGGTACCGCGCGTCCCCGCAAGCGGGCCGCCGCAGCGAGCGGCGGCGCCACGAACGCGAGCGCCACCGCTCGTCCGCGGAAACGCGCGGCCTCGACCGCCGACGGTGCGGGAGCTGGGCGCTCGCGCAAACGGGCCGCCGCGCCGCCCGACGACACGGCGGCCGGCGGATCCCCAACCGGCGGCGCTGCGGGCGACGGCGGACCGGGCACCCGCCCGGAGAACACCTGAACCAGCGGACGGAAGGAGCGCATCGTGCGCGACCCAGAAGCAGAATCCGTCCAGCGCGGGACGCTGTACCTGGTCCAGTCGGACACCCCACAGGAACGGCAAGTGATCGCCGCCTGGCTCACCGAGCAGCTGGGCGCCGAGAACGGCGACCGCGACAGTGGGCGGCTGGTCGTCGACCTGACCGACGAACGACTCCACGAAACCCTCGCGGACGCCGGCGACCTGCTGGTCACCCCGCTCCGGGTGGCCTGGCTCCCGGCCGAGGAGAGCGACAAACCGCTCGCGAAGGTCCGTACGGCCGTGGTCCGGATGGGCGCCCGCCGCAAGCAGGCGACCGTACAGCGGCTGCTCCTGCGCCGCGGATCCGACCGGCACCGGGTACTGGTCGGTGAGCCCGCCACCGTCGACGACCTGCGCGAGCGGTGGCAGCGGCAGGCGTCGGCAGGCAATCGAGCCGACTTCGCGCGGTTTGTTCAGCGCCAGGCCGTGCTCGCCCTCGACCGTGCCGAGCGCGCGCTGATCGGAAGCCAGTACAAGGTCGCCCGGTACGTCGTTGAAGAGATCACCGCGAGCCCTCGCTTCCGCACCGGCGTCGAGAAGCTCGCGGTCGAGCTGGACCTGCCCGTCGAGGAGGTCTACCAGCGGGCGCTGACCGCGCTGCAACAGATGGTCGCCGCCCAGAGCCGTCGGGCGATCGACGCCTGGAACCGCCTCGGCCGGTACTTCTCCCGCGCCTACCGGGTAACGGTCGACGACTCGAAGGCCGACGAACTGCGCGAGCTCGGGCGCAAGTACCCGCTCGTGTTCCTGCCCAGCCACCGGTCCTATCTCGATCCGCTGGTGCTCCGGCCGGCGCTGCTCGCCCACGGCCTGCCGCTCAACCACGTGATGGGCGGCATCAACATCGACTTCTGGCCGGTCGGGCCGCTGACCCGCCGCAGCGGTTACGTGTTCATCCGGCGCAGCATCGCCGACGACGCCGTGTACCGCTGGGTCCTCCGCGAGTACATGGGCTACCTGCTCTCCAAGCGCTTCAACCTGGAGTGGTACATCGAGGGCGGCCGCAGCCGCACCGGCAAGCTCCGCCCGCCCCGCTACGGCCTGCTCACGTACTTGGCCGAGGCGTTCCGGTCGAGCGGCGCCCAGGACGTCTACCTGGTGCCGGTCGCGCTCAGCTACGACCAGCTCTACGAGGTCGGCGTGATGGCCGAGGAGGCACACGGCGCCGCGAAGTCGCCGGAGAGCTTCGCCTGGTTGCTCAAGTTCAACCGGGCTCAGGACACCCAGCGAGGCCACGTCCAGGTGCGGTTCGGCGAGCCGCTCTCGCTGCGGAAGGCACTCGCCGACGAGCCCGACACCCGCCTGGCGGTGCAGAAGACCGCCTTCGAGGTCAGTCACCGGATCAATGAGGCCAGCCCGGTGATGCCCCGGTCGTTGGTCACGCTCGCCCTGCTCGGGATCGAGGACCGCGCGCTCACCGTCGCCGAGGTCACCGCCGTCCTCGACCCGCTGGTGGCCTACTTCTCGGCACGTGGGCTGGCCAACCGCACCGGGCTCGGGCTCGCCGACGAGCGCGGCGTCCGCCACACGCTGGACGAGCTGGCGAACGCCGGGGTCGTCGAGCGTTACGACAAGGGCATCGAGCCGGTGTATCGGGTCGGCCCCGACCAGCACCTGGTCGCCGCCTTCTACCGGAACAACACGATTCACTTCCTGATCACGCGGGCGGTGGCCGAGCTCATGCTGCAGGCTGTCGCTGCGCGACAGCTCCGTTCCGAGGCGCACGCGGACGCTGCGCAGCCGGGCACCGCGGGTGCGGCGGCCGCCGCACCGAGCGAGATGGCTCTGCTGGAGTACGGCTGGCAGGCCGCCCTGGCGCTGCGGGACCTGCTCAAGTTCGAGTTCTTCTTCAGCGACAAGGAAGCGTTCCGGACCGAGCTGCACCGCGAGCTGGCGTTGATCGACCCGGACTGGCGGTCGCGCCTGAGCGACCCGGACGGCGCCGCGACGCTGCTGGCCTCCGCCCGGCCGCACTTGGCCCACCGGGTGCTGCAGCCGTTCCTGGAGGCGTACTGGGTGGTCGCCCAGCGGCTGGCCGCGCGCGATCCACGTCAGCCGGTGGAGACCAAGGCGTTCACCCGGGAGTGCCTGGACGTCGCCAGGCAGCTCCGGATGCAGCAGCAGCTGGCCAGCACCGAGTCGATCTCCGGGGAGCTGTTCGCCACCGCACTCAAGCTGGCGGCGAACCGCGACCTGGTCGACCCGGGCCGGGACGAGGTGCGCCGGGCTCGGCAGGAGTTCGCGGACGAGATCGACGGCTGGGTCCGCCGGGTGCGCCAGGTGCGGACGCTCGCCCTCGGCGGAACCGGCTCCTCCGAAGGCCCGTCCGCCGAGGCGGCGGCCGATCACCCGTCCACCGGGGGTCCGCCCGGCGGATCCGACCCGGGCGGCTCGGGAGCGGCCGGACCCGATCCGACTGCTGCCGAAACCGAGACGACCGGCGCCGGACTCGGGACGACCGGCGCCGGACCCGATCCGACCGCTACCGGCGCCGGGGCCGGGACGACCGGCTTCCGGGCGGCCGGCTCGGAAGCGGACGGTCCAGAGGCGGGCGGTTCGGAGGCGGGCGGTCCGGAGGCGGGCGGTCCAGAGGCGGGCGGTTCGGAGGCGGGCGGTCCGGAGGCGGGCGCCGTCGGCGGCACGACCGAGGCGAGCCACGGCTCGGCGTCCGGATCGCCGGGAGCAGCTGACAGCGCCGCGTCGCCGACCGTGACGGTGAGCGCCCGCCGACCGGGGGTATCTCGATCGTGAAGCTGAACGATCGACTGGCCGAGATAGCCGCCGGCCCACAGGGGCCAAGCGTCGGCGCGTTCTTCGACCTCGACGGAACGCTGATCGACGGCTATACGGCCGTGGCGGTCTACCGGGACCGGATCCGGAAGCGCGACGTCGGCCTGCGAGAACTCGGGCAGACGCTCGGGCTCGCGCTGGACATGCGTCTCCGCGGCGCCGACCTGGACGCGCTCGCCGCGTTCGCGGTCGGAGCGCTCGCCGGACGCCAGGAAGAGGACCTGGAGGAGTGGGGCGAGCGGCTCTTCCGGCAGCAGATCGCCGGGCTGGTCTATCCCGGGGCGCGACAGCTGGTGGAGGCGCACCGCCGGGCCGGACACACGCTGGTGATGGCCACGTCGGCAACCTGGTTCCAGGCCGGTCCGGTGGCTCGCGACCTGGAGCTCGACGACGTGCTGTGCACCCGGCACGGGGTCGCCCACGGCATGCTCACCGGCCTCCTGGACGGTGGGGCGCTCTGGGGACCGGCGAAGGCCCGCGCGGTCGAGGCCTACGCGGAGCGGGCCGGGATCACGCTGACCGACAGCTACGCGTACTCCAACGGCGCCGAGGACGTGCCGTTCCTCGCGGTGGCCGGCTACCCCTGTGCGCTCAATCCGGACGGCGACCTGCCCGCCGCAGCGTTGCTGCACGACTGGCCGGTGCTGCGCCTCGACCCGCCGGGGAGTCACTTCGGGGTCGGTGCGCTGGTCCGGACGAGCGTCGCGCTCAGTGCGTTGCTGGGGTCGGTCGGGCTGAGCACCGGCGTCGGGCTGCTGAGCCGCTCGCGGGCGACGGCGGCGAACCTGGCCGGCTCGATCGGCCCGGATCTGGCTCTCTCGCTCGCCGGGGTGCGCCTGCGGGTGAGCGGGGAGCACAACCTCTGGGCGCGGCGTCCGGCGGTCTTCATGTTCAACCACCAGAGCGGGCTGGACATGGCGATCCTGGGCAGCCTGATCCGCCGGGACGTCACCGCGGTCGTGAAGAGGGAGGCCCGGTCCGACCCGCGGTTCGCCGCGATCGGCGCGCTCCTGGACGTCGCGTACGTGGACCGTGCGGCCGGACGGGGGCGTGCCGCGCTGGAGCCGGCGGTGGCGAAGCTGCGGGCCGGTGTGTCGATCGCGATCGCGCCGGAGGGCACCCGATCGCCGACACCACGGCTCGGACGGTTCAAGAAGGGCGGCTTCTACCTGGCCGTGGAGGCCGGGGTACCGATCGTGCCGATCGTGATCCGGAACGCCGGGGACCTGATGTGGCGGGACTCCCTCCTGGTGCACCCCGGCACGGTGGACGTGACGGTGCTGGAGCCGATCGAGACCGCGGAGTGGCCGATCGACGAGATCGAGAAGCTGGTGGACGTCGTCCGCGCGCAGTACGAAGCCACGCTACGGCAGTGGCCAGGGGACCACGCGCCTGTGGAAACCGAACACAGCTCGTGAGGAGATCGCTACCGTTGATTCATGTGGACGGCGCGCGCGTTGGCGGCGGCGTGTCTCCTCGTGGGTGCCGCCTGTAGCGGCGCGGAGAACTACGGATCGCTCCCACCCGCGGCCCCGAGTGCCGCGTCGGCCGGGGCCTCGTCGGCGGGCGAGCCGTCCGCCGCGTCACCACCGCACTCCGCGGTCGAGGTGGACGTGCTGGCGCAGTACACCCGCTTCTGGGCCGAAGCCCTGCCCGCTGCGGCGGCCGCACCTGCGAACCGGCGGGTCGCGGTCCTCGCTCCGGTGACGACCGAGCCGGAGCTGAGCCACGTGGTCCGCAGCCTCGCGGTGCTGGAAGCGAACGGGCAGACGAACTACGGCGCCGACGTGCCGGTGCAGCAGGTCGTCCGGGTCGACGGCTCGCTCGCACTGGTCGAGGGCTGCCTGGACTCCAGTCGATCGGGGGTGGCCGAAGCCTCCACCGGCGCACCGGTGACCCGGGGCGTGCCACGCAACCCGGTCCGCGCCAACCTCGTCCGGGGTACGGACGGCCGCTGGCGCGTTTCGGCGGTGACGTACCCGCGGGGCGCCACGTGCTGAGCTCCGTGCCGGCCCGCCGCAGCACGGTGCCCCGCCGCCGCAAGGCGGCCCGGCGAGGAAGCTGCTGGGCGCGACCCGGGCGATGGTTGGTCGCCGGGGCGCTCGTCGGATGTCTCGCAGCGCTGACGTCCCCCGCAGCGGCCGCCCAGGCGGGAGAAGACCCGGTCACGGTGACCGGGGACAACCGGCGGTCGGTGGACATCACGGTCCGCGACGACGGACGATCCGCCACCCGGCCGTCCCGTCCGCGGGCGCCGACCGCCGCAGACGCTCCGGAGGCGTGGGACGAGGCCTGCATCGTGCCCAACGCGTCGACGAGCCTGCTCTGCAACGTCGGCAGTGGCTCGGCTCCGGGCACGGCACCGGACGACGTCGTCGCGCTCGCCGTCGAGGCCAGGAGCCGCTTGACGATTCCGCTGCCCCGGCCGACCGTGCGGCCGCTCGTCCGGTTCGCCGACGGCACGACCGGCGGGCTCACCGGCGCTCCCGCCTGGCTCTGGACCGACCCGGCGCACTGGCAGCCGTCCGGGACGCCGCTGACCCGTGAGGTCCGGGCGGGTGCGGTGACGGCGGTGGTCAGCGCTGCCCCGGTCCGGCTCACGTGGCGTCCGGGTGACGGGAGCCGAGTCGTCTGCCGCACCCCCGGGACGCCGCTGGAGGACCCGCGCCGAGGCCCGGCCGGATCACCCGACTGCGGCCACACCTACCGCCGGACGTCCGCGGACCGGCCGGGCGGCGAATACCGGGCGTCGGTGGCCATCACCTGGGCGGTGACCTGGGCCGGGTCGGACGGCAGCGGCGGAGCACTCGCCCCGCTGGTGGTCACCACGACGCTGGCCTACCCGGTCCGTGAGGGCCGGGCCCAACTCGTCGGTCCCTGATCCGTCAGCCGCGGGCCGCGCAGCACTCTCGGTAGGTCGCGCCGGACCCGCACCAGCACTTCTCGCGCAGCGCGGGCGGCCAGGCCGTCACCGTGGTGCCGGCCCGCCCGAGCTCCGCCGCGTACGCCGCCCGGGTCTCGGACACCGCCGGGTCGAGGTCGCGGGCACGCGCGAACTCCGCCAGCCCCTCCACGCTCATCGACGCGACGCCGAGCGCCGCGTCGGCGTTCTCCGCGTGCCGCCGCAGCATGACCTCGACCATGCGCCGGTGCGTGTCGTGCTGGTCGCCGTACTCCGGGACGAGCCGTGGCCAGCGCGCCGCCATCGCGTCCCACTGCTCGGCCGGCCAGTAGGCCAGCACACGGGTGATCTTCGTGGGTTTCTTCTTCCGGCCCGAGTTCTCGCTCCGCATCCGGGACAGGCTGCGCAGCCACGAGTCGATCCGGGCGTCCAGCGTCGGCTCAGCGGGCTCGGTGGGCCTCGTACCCGACCCGTCGCCAGACACAGTCACAGTTCGGAAGCCTACGCGCCGACGGAGCAACCGCCTCGGCGGTCACTGCCCACCACCTACAAGCGCGCGCCACCACCCGCCGCCGCGTGCCACCGCCGCGAAAAGGTTCACTGGAGGGGTGACCCGGTTGGTGTGGTACGTCGCGTACGGCTCGAACATGCATGCGGACCGCTTGCGCTACTACCTCACCGGCGGGCGTCCGCCGGGCGCCGCACGCACCTATCCCGGGTGCCGCGACCCCCGCCCGCCCCGTCGCACGGTCCCGGTTTTCCTCCCCGGTGGCATCTACTTCGCGCTCGAGTCCCGCACCTGGACCGGCGGCATGGCGTTCTACGACCGAGCGCTGCCCGGCCGGGCAGCCGCGCGCGCCTACCTGCTCACCGCGGGCCAGTTCGCCGACGTCGCGGCCCAGGAGATGGCGCGGCACCCGGACGAGGACCTCGACCTGGCCGAAGTGCTGTCGACCGGCCGGGCCCGGCTCGGACCGGGGCGGTACGAGACGCTGGCGTCCCCCGGCGTCCTCGACGGGCATCCGATGCTGACGTTCACCGCGCCGTGGGCGTGCGGGGACGTCGAGCCCAATCCGCCGGCACCGCGCTACCTCGGTCTGATCGCCAGCGGGTTGCACGAGGCCCACGGCTGGGACGCCGCCGCGTTGACCGCGTACCTCGCCGACCGGCCGGGCGTCCGCGGCCACTGGGCCCGGGACGCCGTCGCCGACCGGGTCGGACGGATCGAGTTCCGCTGGACCGCCGCCGGTCAGATCAACGGCGGTGGCGGCACCTCCCCGGACGAATGCACGCCTACCGACAATTTCCATTCGAAGAACGGATAACCGAGCACCCGCTCGAAACAGCCACCGCCGACGGGCGCGGAATACGTTATTCGCCGTCCGTCCGGCACCGAAATAACTGCATTCACCGGGGCGTCGCCCGATCGCCGGTCGCACACGGCGAGCGCGCGGGCGCGGCGCCCGTCGTGCGCCGCGGAATCGAGCCACGCCTCCCCCGCCAGCCCTCCGCCTTGACGAGCGAAGAGATACGTCTGACGGCTGTCTCCCTCGGCGAAGTACCGCACCCCGAACGTGACCGGATCGGCCGCCTCCGCGGCGGTAGCCGTGCCCGTTCCGACGCCGAGGAGAATTCCCGCCGCGAACGCGGCGATACGAACGAGAACCACGATGCACCTCCCACTGGATTCGACGCATCGAGAATGCGCCCCTCAGCGGCGAGAAATGCCTCGTCCCCAGCCCGAATAGTTGTCCCCGATGCCGAATTCCGTCCTTGACATTCGGCCCTCGCACGAGAAGCACCCGCGACGCGGCACCCGCTCGACGCCCCGCCAGAAGGCCGCCAGCCGCCCCGGCGGCGGCTGGAAGGCGCCCGGAGGCGGCCCGAACGGAGCCCGAACGAGGGCTCGAACGGAGCCCGAACCGGGCTCGACGACGCCCCGGCATTGGGCCACCACCAGACGTCGCGGCGCGGACTGGGTACCATCCGCGCGGTGACGTCGGTCAACGGCGTCCACAGTGAGTCTCGGTCCGGGCTGCGGCGTCCCCCAACGCGACGAGCGGTGGTGAGCCACGCCCCGGACGCTGCTGCTTTCCGCGTCGAGCGGCGCGGAAAGCAGCACAGGATGCTGGCGGGGCATAGCCTGTCGCCACAGAGCCGGTAGAGGAGGTCCACGGTGACCAGGGTCGACGTAGTCGCGGTGACGCATCACGGCCTGGTCCGCGGCCGCAACGAAGACACTCTGGCGGTGGCGGGGTTCCTCTCCGGCGCGTTCGAGAACGAACCGGTACGGCTCCAGGTGAACACCGATCGCCCGGTGTCGTTCTTGGTGGCGGACGGACTGGGCGGTCACGTCGAGGGCTTCCGCGCCAGCCGGCTCGCCGCCGCGCTGCTCAGCGACGCGACGCCTGAGCTGCACGACGAGGAGTCGATCGTCGCCGCCGTCCGGGGAGCCAGCGACGCGGTGTTCGCCGAGATGGCGCACAACCCCGACTGGTACGGCATGGGGACGACCGTGGTGGGGCTCGTACTCGACGGTGACCACGCGTTCTGCTTGAACGTCGGCGACAGCCGCTGTTACCGAGTGGCGGACGACGGCGCCCTGGAGCAGCTCTCGATCGACGACTCGCCGCCGCTCGACCCGGCGTCCGGGCGGCGCTTCACCACGATCGTCACGCAGACCCTCGGCGGAACCCGCCAGGAGAGCGTCATCCACCCGCACGTCTCCGCGCACCGCGTGGTGCCCGGCGACCGGTTCCTTCTCTGCAGCGACGGCCTCACCGACTACAGCGAGCCGGAGGCCCTGCCCGCCGCGCTGGCCAATCCGCACGCCGATCCGGTGGAGAGCGTCAACGCGCTGCTGCACGCCGCGTTCGAGGGCGGCGGCAAGGACAACGTGTCGATCATCCTGCTGAAGGTCGTGGAGACCGGGGACTGACCCCGACGACGCCGTCGGCGGACCCGAGCGTCCGCCGCATCATCACGCAGTGGGCTCGTCGGCGGACCGGCCGTCCCCCGGCATCCACGGCGTCCCACTCCTCGCCCTCCTCACGGGTGACCCGGTAGCCCAACCGCGTGTACAGACGACGCGCGCCGGTGTTCGTCGCCTCCACACCGAGTTCGGCGTGCGCTAAACCCCGCCGCTGGATGCGGTCCTCCGCGGCCCGCACCAGCAGCGTCCCGAGGCCACACGAGCGGAACGCCGGGTGCACGACGAACTGCCAGAGCCAGCCGGCGTCCGGACGGCGGCGGTAGTCCACCCCGCCGACGCCCAGCGGGAGATCACTCGGACCGCACACCGCCAGGTAGTCGACGGCTCCGGACGCCCGCCGACCGAGCGCAGCGGAGATGTAGCGGAGGTGGGTCGGCGAACCGGTCCACGCGCACCCCGCGAGGTCGGTATGCAGGAGGTCGCGGACGACCAGGTCGACGGTGACCGTGGCGGAGGCCATGCGGCCATTCTGAGCCGTCGACGCGTACGCCGCCGGGCGTTGCACCGTTGCCGCCCCGGTACGGGACAGAAATGTGCAAAGCCTCGGCTACTCCGGGTTCAGCGCGAGGAACGCGGCTGACCGGCGGGCGGCCTACTGAGTTGGGGACCGATCGGACCTCGCCGTGCCGATGCCGGGCGTCGACGCCCTCGCTTGGGCAACAACCGCCGTCGCCCCCCTGGGCCTAGCCACATGAGTTCCGCCCCGTGTATTCGGCCGTCGTTTCCTCAGCGCGTGGTACCGCCAGGGAGGACGACGGCACTGGGTTCGCAGCGATTTCCTCGGACGCGGACGCGTCCGGGGTCACCGCGCTCTCCGTCGTGTCGTCGGTCTGGTCACTGTTACTGTCACCGGCCGCCGCCAGCGGGGCGTCGGCCGAGGAGTCGGCGTCGTTCGCGGACTCCGCGGAGGCGCCGTTCGTCGGCGCCTGGGTGGTCTGCTGGGACTTCTGCGGCCCCGGCGTCGCTGTCTTGGTGGGCGGGGCGGTCAGCACACCGTCGCCGAGCGCGACCGTGGACTGCTGCACCGCGCCGGGGGTGAGCGTGACGTTCGGAATCGTCGCGGTACGACCGGCGTTGTCGGTGACCCGCACCGAGAAGGGACCGCCCCCGACGCCGCCTTCGGCGACCCAGTAGTTGAACGACGTCCGGCTGAGCGCCGTGAACGCGGTCGAGCCGGCGCCGCTCACCTCGACCTTCGTCAGCGGATTGCCGTGGTTGTCGATCAGGAGTGCCAGCCAGAACTCCGACGACCCTTCCTTGACCCGGACGCTGAGGTCAGCGGGGACCGACGGGTTGCTGACCGCGCTGTAGGTCACCGGTACGACGCCCGCTTGCGGGTCGGCGATGCGCGCGAACGCTTCCCGACTCAGGTCGATGTGACCGGCGGTGCACTCCGGGCACTGGTCGACGATCTTGACCCGGACGCTGCCCGTGGGGCCGGTGACGTCGAGGTAGCCGCCGCAGGCCGCGCTGTCGGAGTAGTCGTCCGGGCCGAGCGCGACGTAGAGGTCGTCAGCCGGCAGCGTCGGGTACGAGCAGTTACCGGTGCCGCCGTCGTAGAACGTCGCTTCCCCGCTCGTCGTCACTCCGGCGGGTGGCACCGCGGCGCACGCGGTACCGGCGAACTGGGCGACGCCGGTGACGAACGCGACCGAGCAGAGCACGGCACCGCCGGTCAGGCTCGGCGCGAACCAGCGACGCCGTAACAGCCGCCGTAGGCCCGCGAACCGCCCCTCGGTCCCGGCCGCCGGTTGCCCGGCCACGAGCTGGGTCTCTGCCGTACCGGCCCGAGTGAACGGGCTACTGGGACCGGACTCCGGCCGTCCCGACCAGCCGCCCGTGTCGAAGGACGGCGCAGTGGCGCTGACCGGCGTCCGCCCCGTGGCGGGCGACGCGCTGGAGGTGCCGTTCGTCCGCGCGGCGGCGGCACCGGAGATGGCGCTGGTCGCAACGCTCGGAACGGCACGGCGACGCGGCTCGGGGTCACGGTGCCGACCGCGACCGGACTCCGCGGGCTCGGCAATCTGGCGCAGTTCCCCGGTGTCTCCCGACCGGGCACGAGCGCGCGCACCGCCGTCCCGCGACCGTGGCGCCCCGAAGAAGTCCGTCTCGGCCAGCAGGTCCCGTGCGTCGTCCGCCCCGTCCCGACGTGCGCGGGTCACGCCTCAACGCCTTCGTCGAACGACGCCCTGCTGGCCAAGCTGTTGCCTCCACCGCTCCACGCCGGACGCACCTGCACCGGCACCGGCCGAACCCCGGGTCGACCGACGGACACCTAAACGGCTCTCATGGTGCCGGGCCCGGCGTGCGCGCTCCAGGCTCGGACGGCCGGTTTAGGCGGGGCTTCGGGATGTCTTAAGCCGGACGAAGTTCGGTACCCGGACGGGGGACCGAGCACTCGGCCGTCCCGGCGGGTTAGCGCCTGCACATCAGGCCTGCCCCCCGCTGCCGCCAGTTTGGGGGCATACTCGCACCCGCGCCATTGCGGAATCCGGTTCCGGGGAATCCACAGTGTCCATCGGCGTGTTCTGCGCCCGCTCGGCGGCGTCGCCGCCGAGCGCCATTTCGCGGCCGTAGATCGCCTTCCGACTACTCGACCCGATCACCCCGAAGTCACTGAGCGAACCCTTTCCCCGGATTGAACACGCAAAGTCATCACGAACCCGAACGCGCGCGGCGCCCAAACTCCAAGAACGGAAACGCCAGGCGGCGTGACGTACCCAGGAGCTGGGGAAGACCTCATACCTGAAGGTTTTTCGTGTTTACCGACGGTGTGTTAAGCCCCATAAAGAGCAAATTGGCAGAACCGACGACAGCGAAGGATAGAGCGGATGCCGCTGACATTGGTCTCCGCATTACGCGGTAGACCGGAGCACGTGCCGGCCGACTTTCCGGACGACGGCACGGCGCCCGCCCCGGAAGGCGCAGCACCGTCCTCCGCGCTCCTGTCGGGAAAGGTCGGCTTGGGCCCCGTGGCCGCCCGTTCCGGGGCCGTGCTGCGGTTCGCGTGGTGCGTCGTCGCTCCGGTGGTCGCGTACGGCAGCGGACCGGTGGCGGCTCCGTCGTACTGGCGGGACGTCTTGCTGGCCGGAGCCCTGCTGTGGGGGGTGAGCGCAGGGGCGGTGTGCTGGCGCGGACGTCTCCCGTACTGGCTCGTCCTCGGTGATGTCGCGGTCTCCGCCGGACTACTGGTCGCGATGGTCCGGCTGGTCCCGGCCGAGTTCACCGGCGCCGCCGGAAGCTGGGTCGTCGGCTGGGCAGGCGTATCCGTCCTGCTCGCCGCCTGGCGCCTGCGGGCCTCGCTCGCCTGGCTGCTGACGTTGGGCACGGTCGGCGCCTATCTGGTCGGGTCGCGGCTGGCGGGCGTGGAAGCCGAGAGCACCGAACCGTTCGGGCTGGCCCGGCCGATCGCCGCGACCGCGCAGGCGATCGGCGTGCTACTCGCACTGGCCGCGATCGGGCTCGTGCTGGTCCGGCTGGTCCGGCTCGGGGCCACGAACGCGGGCGGCACGATCACGGCGCGTAACGTCGCCCGCCAGGAGGACGAGGTCGAACGCGCCCGCCTGCACGACCGCGGCGTGCGTCGCCTGCTGCTGCACGACACCGTGCTGACGACGCTGACCGCGATCGCGCGAGGTGGGCTGGAGGGCCGGGCGGACGTCGTCCGCGCGCGGTGCACCGACGACCTGGAGTCGCTCGCCCGCGATCCGGAAGCGGACGCACCGATCCGGACCGGGAGCCAGCTGGTGGCCGTCGTCCAGCGCCAGGCCGAGTACCGCGGGCTGCGCGTGTACGTCGCGACCGGCGCTCCGGACGACCCGCTACCGGCCGACGTGGCGGCGGCGTTCGCGGCGGCGAGCCGGGAGGCGCTCTCCAACGTCGAGAAGCACGCAGGCACCACCGAGGTGGGGGTGGCCGCGCGCGGCGCGGACGGCTGGCTCGAACTCACGATCCACGACCGTGGACGCGGCTTCGACCCGGCGACGGCACGCAGCGACGGTCTCGGCTTGTCGAAGTCGCTCGCCGGTCGGATGAACGCGGTCGGCGGAACGGCCGCCGTGCAGTCGGCGATCGGGCGCGGGACCGTGGTGACGTTGCGCTGGTCGGCCGCGGACGCCGCGCGCGCCGGCCGGCTTCCCGCCCCCCGCGCCGCGACCGACGGCCAGCCACCGGCCGACGGCCACGGTTCTTCGTCGGCGGGCGCCACCCCAGGCCGCACTGCACCCGGCGACGGCGTCGCCCGCAACGGCATCGCCCGCAGCAGCGTCACCCGCCGGTCCGGAGGGCCCGCAGCCGACCTCGCGGAAGAACGTATCCTCGCTGACCGGTACACCCGCTACGGCCTTCTCGCCCTCGCCTGGATCGGCCACTTCTGGCACGCGCTGAGCCTCGGCTTGCTGATCACCAGCTGGTCGGAGTACCGGTCCGGCTGGGTCGCGGTCGGCGGCTGGATCGTGCTCTTCCTGATCACGTTCGTCCAGGTCTATCTCGTCACGTTCGCGGGCAAGCGCGGTCACCCCTCGGACTGGATCGACCACCACGCCTGGTGGATCACCGGCGTCTCGGTCGCGGCCGCCCTCGTCGTCCTGCTCGACTGCACGCCCGACGGCCTGCTCACCCCGGCGAACTGGCCGATCGGCGTCCTGGGCTGGATCCTCGCGGTGTTCGCGCTGCGACGCCCGGCCCTGTTCGACCTCGCCTGGCTGGCGATCGCGCTGACCACGTTGATCGCGGTCGCGATCGAGTGGGACGGCTCCACCACGGCGCTGGCGATCGCGCTGGGCGTGGTCTTCGGTGCCGGGGTTCCTCAGGTCGGCGCGCTCGTCATCGTCTTCGAACTACGGCGGCACGCGACCGCGGCCGCCTCCGCCCTGGCCGAACAGCACGGGTTGGACGCCGCCCGCGCGGCGCGGCAGGCGGTGATCAGCGATCGAACTCAGCGGGACGCGGCGCTCAACCGGGACCTGTTCCCGCTGCTCCGCGCGCTGGCCAACGGCAGCGCTGACCCCGACTCGCCGCTCGTCCGACGCCGCTGCGAGCTCGCCGCCGCCGAGGTCAGGGCGCTGGTCGACCACGACGACCTCACGACTCCGATAGCGACGCTGGACGCCGTCGCCGCGGTCACCCGCAGCGCCCGGCAGCGCGACATCGTCCCGATCGTCCACCTCGGAGAAGGGCTCGACGTCCTCTCTCCGGGCTGGCAGCGGACATTCGCCCAGCTGGCCGACCGAATGCTGGCCGAGGCCCTGCCCGGTGAGGCAACGCTCACCGTACGGGGTACTCCCGACGAGGTAGCGATCACGTTCTGTTTCCCGACCGGCACCCCGGCACCGCTCCTCGAGTCGGTGGCGGTCGGCGTCGGCAATCAACTGGTGCCGGACCGTCGAGTCCGGGTGGACATCGAACCCGATATGACACGCAACGCCTGGCTGGAGGTGACATGGGACACGAAATCGGTGAAGTGATCCGCGTCGCGGTGGTCGACGACGACGAAATTCTGCTGCATGGAATTCATGCCTGGTTGTGCCACGGAAACCCGCGACCCGATGGACCGACGGACGGCCTCGAGATTCGCGTGGTCAGAACCGCGAAGTCGGTGACCGAGCTGCTCAGGCCGTCCACGAACGGCACCTCGCCCGGTCACTCGCCGATCGCCGGCTCCGCATCACTCGGGGGCCACGCACCGCTCGGGGGTCACGCCCCGCTCGGGAACTCGGCCGCCCTCGGCGTGCAGGGTCCGACCGGCCGTCCGGCGCCGATCGTCGGCACGGCCTCGGTGGCCGGAGCGATACCCGCGGGTGGAACCCCGGGGCGCCGCAACAACGGCGTCACCCGACCGGTCGACCAGCTGCGGGCCGACGTCCCCCCGATGCGTGAACGCCCGCACTCCGAAGAGCCCCGCCTCGCGCCGGTGGCACTCCTCGACCTCCGGCTCCGGGACGGCCGCCGGGTCACCGACAACGTGCGTGCGCTGATCGACGGCGGCTACGCCGTCGTCACCTGCAGCACGATCGACGACGCCGGTCTGGTCCACGAGGCGGGCCGGGCCGGAGCACTGAGCTACGTCCGCAAGTCCCGCGAGGCCGGGGAGATGCGGCAGGCACTGGCCGCCGCCGCACACGGTGAGCGGCACGTGTCGCAGAGCCACGCGGCGCTGATCCAGCGGGCGCGGTCCTACGGGGTGCCGGAGCTGTCCGGCCAGGAGCGAGAGGCGCTGCGCCTCTACGCCTCCGGCCTGACGATGTCGAGCGTGGCCCGTCGGCTCAACGTCAAGCAGGGAACCGCGAAGAGCTACCTCGACCGGGTGCGGGACAAGTACGAGCAGGCCGGCCGCGCCGCCCGGACGAAGCTCGAGCTCCGCGACCGGGCCGTGGAGGACGGCGTGCTCAGCTCACCCCGGCTGGAGTGAGCTGTGGCCGGCGGCGGCTGGCCACAGCTCGATCCACTAAGCGTGCGCGGGTGGGGACAGCTGGGCGGCGGTCGCCGCGACCGGGGTACGGGCGAACGTGACCCGGACCGCGGTGCCCGGCGCCAGCTCCGAGACCGCCGAGCTCGGCACCTGCGCGAGGATCGACTCGTCGCCGGGCATCCGTACCGTCACCCGGCTGCTGGAGCCGAGGAAGGCGGTGGCCACGACCCGCGCGGAGCCCTGCGGATCGGCCGCCACCTGCACCGCCTCCGGGCGCAGGTACGCGGTGACCGCGGTGCCGCGTGGGCCGACGTCCGGATCGGCGAGGGGCAGGACCTGGCCGAGAACCTCGACGCTCCCGCCGTCCCTGACCTCGCCGGGCAGTCGGTTGCTCAAGCCGACGAACTCCGCGACGAACGCAGTGGTCGGGCGCGCGTACACGTCCTCCGGAACTCCGATCTGCTCCAGGTTGCCCGCCCGCATCACCCCGACCCGGTCGGCGACGGCGAGGGCCTCCTCCTGGTCGTGGGTCACGAACAGCGTCGTGGTGCCCACTTCCAGCTGGATCCGGCGGATCTCGTCGCGCAGCTGCACGCGGACCTTCGCGTCCAGCGCGGAGAGCGGCTCGTCGAGCAGCAGCACCGCCGGACGGATGGCCAGCGCACGGGCGAGCGCGACCCGCTGCTGCTGACCCCCGGAGAGCTCGTGCGGATACCGGCCGGACTGGGCAGCCAACCCGGTCAGCTCCAGGACTTCGGCGGCCCGCTTGCGACGCTCCGCCGACCCCACCTTGCGCAGCCGCAGTCCGAACTCGACGTTCTCCGCAGCGGTGAGGTGCGGGAACAGGCTGTACGCCTGGAAAACCATGCCCATGTTCCGCCGGCTGGCCGGCACCCGGGTCACGTCCTTGCCGCCGACGGTCACGGAGCCGGCGTCGGCGTCCTCCAAGCCGGCCAGGACCCGCAACGCGGTGGTCTTGCCGCAGCCGGACGGGCCGAGCAGCGCAACCAGCTCTCCCGGCGCCAGCGTGAGGTCGAGACCGTCGAGCGCGTGCACGGTGCCGAACGTCCGCCGTAGCCCGACCAGAGCGACTTCGACGCTGTCCTTTCTCAGATCAGCAATGACAGCTCCGGTCACGATGCCTCCTTGGACCGACGTCGGCGACCGACGAACGAGAGCGCGAACAGCAGGACGAACGCGAGCACGAGCGAGACCAACGACACCGCGACCGAGATCGTGGCGCTGCTCTTGCCCAGCAGGTTGATCGCGACCTGCAGGTTCTCGCGGTTGAGCAGGGACGCGATGGTGAACTCACCGAGCACCAGCGCGACCGACAGGAACGCGGCGGACAACACCGCGGACCGGATGTTCGGCAGCACGACCCGCCACAGCACGGTGCCCCAGCCGGCGCCGAGACTCCGGGCCGCCTCCGACAACGTCTTCACGTCGATCGCCGAGAGACCGGCGTCCAGGGCCCGGTAGGCGAACGGGAGGACGAGGACCACGTACGCGAACGTGAGCGTCAGCGAGGATCCGCCGACGAAGTACGTCACCCACGCGTACACCGGCGCCAACCCGACGACCAGCACGATCGCCGGGATCGTCAGCGGAAGCAGGCAGAGGAACTCCAGCGGCCGCCGTAGCCACGGTAGCCGCAGCCGCACCCACACCATGGTCGGGACCAGCAGCACGAGCATGAGCAGCGCGGTGAGCGCCGCCTGCTCCAGCGAGTACACGACGCCGGCCGAGAGGTCGGGGTAATCCTCCTGGATCTGACGCCAGTCCAGCAGCGTCTTCCAGACCTCGGCGGTACGGCCGTCGGGGGCCCGGGTGGTGAACTCCAGCATCGCGTAGAGCGGGAGCAGGAAGAACACCCCGAGGACGACGAGCACGGTCCAACGGAACAGGCGTTGCTTGCGCCTGCGGGCGGCGTTCATCCGAGCCAACGAGAAGTCCGGCGCTGGAGCAGCGCGTAGAGCCACATCACGACCGCGACGACCACGACCATGCCGAGGGCCAGCGCCTTACCGACGTTCTCCTGACCGAGCAGCACCTCGCTGGTGAGCGCGTTGCGGATCTGCAGCGGCACGATCGGGGCACCCTGGCTGACCAGGGCGGCCGCGGTCGCGTACGCCGAGAACGCGTTCGCGAACAGCAGCAGCGTCGAGCCGAGGAACGCCGGGGCCAGTAACGGGCCGCCGACCAGGCGCCAGTACTGCCAGGTCGAGCCGCCGAGGCTCTCCGCCGCCTCCCGCCACTGCGGCCGGATGCCGTCCAGAGCGGGCAGGAACACGATCACCATCAGTGGGATCTGGAAGTAGGTGTAGACCAGCGTCAGACCCGGCAGCTCGAACAGCCAGACGCCGCCGGAGAAGATGTTCACGTCGTAGTGGTCGGCGAGGTAGACCGTGACGAATCCGGTGAGGCCGATCGTCGCGTAGAACGCGAACGCCAACGTGACGCCGCCGAACTGCGCGAGCACGGCGCAGGCCGAGGTGACCAACCGGCGGAGCATCCCGTCCGGCTTCGCCGTGGCCACCGCGTAGGCGAGCAGCGCACCGAGAACCGCGCCGATCAGCGCGGATCCCGCCGAGAGCGAGACGCTGAAGACGAACGCGTCGACGACCTGGCGATTGCCGAGCGCCTTGATGTTCTCCAGCGTCGCGCCGCCGCCGTCCTCCGGGTTGGCGCCGAAGGCCCCGATCACGACGACCAGCGTCGGGATGATCAGGAAGACGACGACGTAGGCGCCGAACGGCACCACCCCGAGCAGGCTCAGCAGTGATCGGCGATTCAGGCGCTTTCGCCCGCCCGCCCCACCCTCCGATACGGAGAGTGGGGCGGACACTGAAGGCGCGGTCAGCGCCTCGACTCGTCCTGACTCAGGCAACGGCCTTCGCCCAGTTCGCGGCGAGGTACTCCTTGGCCTTCGTGGTCTGCGCCTCGGTCTGGAAGACCGGGGTGCCGGTCACCGCGGGCAGCTTCGCGAACGCGTCCTTGTCGATCGTGCCGGCCTTCTCCATGGCGTCGGCGCGCACCGGACGGGCCCCACCGGCGAGCCAGAGGTTCTGGCCCTCGTCGGAGTAGAGGAACTCCTGCCAGAGCCGCGCGGCGGCCGGGTTCGGCGCGTCCTTGTTGATCGCCTGGACGTAGTAGCTGCCGACCACGGCGTTCGCCGGGACGACGGTCTTCCACTCGACCTTGCCCTTGAGCTTCTCGCCCTGGCCGACGTTCAGGTAGTCCCAGTCGATGACGACCGGGGTCTGGCCCGACTCGATCGTGGCGGGCGTCGGGTCGACCGGCAGGAAGTTGCCGGCGGCCTTCAGCTTCTTGAAGAACTCGACGCCCGGCGCGATGTCGTCGGCGGAGCCGCCGTTACCGAGCGCGGCCATCACGACACCGCTGAACGCCGCACCGGCCTGCGTCGGGTCGCCGTTGAGCGCGACCTTGCCCTTGTACGCGGGCTTGAGCAGGTCGTTGATGCTGGTCGGAGCCGGAACCTTGCTGGAGTCGTAACCGATCGACATGTAACCGCCGTAGTCGTTCACCCAGAGGCCCTTCGGGTCCTTGAGCTCGGCGGGGATGTCGGCGAACGTCTGCACCTGGTACGGGGCGAACAGGTCGGTGTTCGCGGTCGCCACCGCCGGCCCGAGGTCGAAGACGTCCGGCGCCCGGTCCTGACCCTTGAGCGACTTGGCGGCGGTGATCTCGTCGGCGCTGGACGCGTCCGGCTGCGCCGAGTTCACCTTGATGTCGTACTTGTCCTCGAACGCCTTGATGATGTTGCCGTAGTTGGCCCAGTCCGGCGGGAGCGCGATGACGTTGAGCTCGCCCTCCTTCTTCGCAGCGGCGACGAGGTCTTCGAGGGTGCCGAAGTCCTTCGCGCTGGTGGCCTCGGCCGCCTTCGCGGTGTCACTGTCGCTGGACTTGTCGTCTTCCGGCGGCGAGCAGGCCGTCATCGCCAAGGCGAGCGCCGCCGCGGTCGTCAGCGCCGCGACCCGACCGAATCGGCGGGCGAGAGGGTTAAGCACTGGTCCTCCTTCACACAGACGGTTCCCATGAACCGTCCGAGGCGACCCGCACCGGTGGAGGTTGTTCACCGACATTGCGGGACCAGGCAATTCGTACCGCTGAGAACAGGCGTATTCCAGATCTGTTTCCGTTTTGCGACCTTGCCAGCCAGACATTCAGCCGGAAGAAACTCGGCGTTGGTCCAAATCCGGCAAACTCGGTCTCCTGCTGTGTGCCTCGTCACTGCCCGCTTGACCTGCTAAAGCATGCTTACCGAGGCGACCGGCCTGGCCAGAGGCCGTCCCCGACGCCGACCTATCCCCCGTTCAACGGACACAGTGGAGAATCGGTATCGTTTCGGTGACGGACTCGGGGGTACCTCAGAGCGATGGCCGACACGCAGCAGACGGTCTTGGCGGGCCGGTACCGCCTGGTCGACCAGCTTGGACGCGGCGGTATGGGGACGGTGTGGCGTGCCCATGACGAGCTGCTCGATCGTGACGTCGCCGTCAAGGAAGTTCTGCTGCCTCCCGGCGTCGACGACGAGACCCGCGACGACCTGCTGGAACGCACGAAGCGGGAAGCCCGTGCCGCCGCTCGGCTGAGCCACCCGAACGTCGTCACGGTCTTCGACGTCGTCGAGGTCGAGGGCCGGCCGTGGATCGTCATGGAGCTGGTCAAGGCGCGCGGGCTGAACCAGCTCGTCCGCGACGAAGGCCCGCAGCCTCCGGAGCGGGTCGCCGAGATCGGCGTCCAACTGCTCAACGCGCTCGGGGTGGCGCACGCGTCCGGCATCTTCCACCGCGACGTGAAGCCCAGCAACGTGCTGGTCGCCGAAAACGGCCGCGTGGTGCTGGCCGACTTCGGCATCGCCAGCGTGCAGGGCGACCCGGCGATGACGCGGTCCGGCCTGATCCTCGGCTCGCCGTCCTACATCGCGCCGGAGCGAGCCCGCGGCTTGCCCGCCGGGGCCGCCAGCGACCTGTGGGCGGTCGGCGCGACGCTCTACACCGCGGTCGAGGGCCGTCCGCCTTACGACCGGGACGGCATCGTGCCGATCCTCACCGCCGCCGCGATGGAGGACCCGGACCCGTTCGAGAAGGCCGGTCCGCTCGCTCCGGTGCTCACCGCCCTCCTGCAGCGCGAGCCGGAGAAGCGCCCGTCGGTGGAGGACGCGCGGCTCGCGCTCCGACAGATCTCACTCGCGGCGCTGCCGCCGATCCCGGATCGTCCACGGCGCCGGACCTCGGCCGCCACCGCCGTCCTGCCCACGCCCGATTCGCTGACGCCGACCAGTCCGGCGGCCGCCGGTGCCGCCTCGGACGCGGCTGCCGCCGAGGCGGTCGCCCCGGCCAGCCCCGCGGCGCCGACCAGCCCCGCCCCGGCCGCACCCCCACCCACGCAGCGCACGCCTCCGGAAAAGGCGGCGGTCAATCCTGCTCCGGTGTCGCCCGCCGCGGCCGAGGAGGTTCAAGCGGTCTCCCCGGCGGCGACCGGCTTCGCGTCCGAACCGGCGACGAAGACGCCGCGCCGCGCGTCGGTCCCGCTGGCGGACGACGTACCGGAGAGTGATGCTCCGGCGGCCGGCCGAGGTCGGCTCCTCGGCGTGGTGACGGCCGTGGTCGTCGTCCTGCTGGTGGTCGCCGGTCTCGCGTACGCGCTGAACAACCGCTCGGACGACTCCGACGACCCGACGCCTGCCGCGTCGTCGCCCGCACCGTCCGCTGCGGGCACCCAGGCTCCGTCGCCCGGCTCCACCGCCCAGAACAGCACCCCGTCCGCAGGGGCGAACCCGAGCACCGCCGGGACGCCGAGCGCGGGCGCGCCCAGCAACGGCACGCAGAGCACCGCGCTCCCGGCCGGCTGGCGCCGGGTCACCGGACCCGGCGGGTACTCGATCGGCGTCCCGAACGGCTGGAGCACCAGCAACAGCGGCGACGGTTTCCGCGTCGACGGCAACAACGGCTTCTTTCTGCTGATCCAGGCGTCGGACGCGCCGAAGCCGGACGCCAAGGCCGACTGGCAGCAGCAGGAGGCCGAGCGACGCGGACGCCTTCCCGGCTACCAGCGGATCAGCATCGAGTCGGTGCAGTACCGCAACTACAAGACCGCGGCCGACTGGCAGTTCTACCTCAACCGCGGCCAGGGGCAGATCCACGTTCTCAACCGAGGTTTCGTGACGTCCCCGACCCAGGCGTACGGCTTCTGGTTCGAGGCGCCGCAGAGCGAGTGGAACGAAGCGCTGAGATTCTTCGAAACGTTCGCCAACACGTTCGAGCCCGCTCCCGGTAGCTGACGCCCCTCTCGGACAATGGGGGCATGACGGAAGCGCGGCCGATCGTCGTCGGAGTCGACGGATCTCCGGAGAGTCGGTACGCGATCGCCTGGGCGGCGCCGGAGGCGGTCCGCGGCGGATACCGGCTGCGGCTGGTGCACGCGGTGTCCGCGCGGGGGCAGGAGGACGGTGTGCTCGCCGCGGCCAAAGAGGTGGCCTGCGCCGCGGCACCCACCGTCGACGTCGAGACGGCGCTGGTGACCGGCGGTCCAGCCAGTGCGCTGCTCGCCGAGGGCCAGGACGCGGCGTACCTGGTGGTCGGCGCTCGCGGCGAGACCGGGTTCGCCGGGTTGCTGCTGGGCTCGGTCGCGCTGCAGCTCGCTCAGTACGCGCCCGGGCCGGTCGTGGTGGCGCGGCCGCTGGAGAAGCGCACCGGGCGACTCGTCGTGGGGGTTGACGCCTCCGACGAAGCCGCCACCGCACTCCGCCTAGCGGGTGCCGAGGCCGACCAGCGCGGTGCCGATCTCGTCGTCCTGCACGCGACCCGGGATCCGATCTCGCCGCGCGTCCGGGCGGCGATCGACGCCGCGGTGGCACGCGTTCAGGCGCTGGCACCGGACGCGCACGTCGAGGGGCGAGTCGTCCAGACCCATCCGGCCGAGGCGCTGATCGAGGCGTCGGGCGACGCCGACCTCGTCGTCGTGGGGTCTCGGGGCGTCGGGGGCTTCCGGGGCATGCTGCTGGGATCGGTCGCCGCTGCGGTGCTGCACCACGCCCGCAGCCCGGTCGCGGTGATCCGTCGACGACCGGAGAGCTAACGGACGCCCGGCGTCCACCAGTTGCCGGTCAGCACCAGCATGACCTGCAGGCTGATCGTGGCCGGGTAGTACGCGTCCCGGCGGACCGGTGTCGTGGTCAGGTAGTGCCACTGGGCGTCGATCCAGCGCTGCCCGTTCCGGTCGAGCATGGCCGGCACTGCGAACGGCACGACGAACGCCGGCTCCACGTCGCCGGTGAGCGCGGAACCGTTCAACGCGTACCCGGCCCGGATCCTGGTCGGTTCGTCCCCGCTGGTGTGCCGCGCGAACGCGTTCAGCGCAGCGGCCGCCGCCATCGAGCGCGGTTCCCCCGACAGCACCGCGTCGGTCCCGACCCGCCAGGGCACCCGGCACGCGTTCCACCAGTACTGGCCGTCGTTCTCGCTCTCCAGCACCTCGCCCTCGGCCGGCCGTGGCGTCCGGTCGATGTGCGTCACGAAGTCCGGCAGCAGCCCGGTGCGCGGCGCGTACTCCGACTGCAGACGGGTGATCAAGCCGAGGTGGGCCTCGAGGACGCGATCCCAGAACGGGTCGCCGGTGACCGCGCGGAACGCCCGGAAGTGGCCGAGCATCCAGTCCGAGGAGCGGGAGATCCGGCTCACCTCGTCGTCCCCGTCCCGCGCCCAGTCACCGGCCCTGACCAGGTACGAGCGAGGGTCGACGACGCTCCGCTTGATCGCCTCGATCCGACGGCGCGCCAGGTCCAGGTAGGTGGTGCCGCCCCACTGCTCGTGCGCGAGCAACAGGCCGTAGGCGATGTCCAGATCGGCGTCCGCGGCCGAGTCACCACCGTTGACGCTCTCGCAGCGATCGTTCTGCTCGGCGGCGTGCAGGTCGTGGTCGATCGACGACGGATGCGCCAGCACGTACCGCAGGATCGCGTCGAACTGTTGCTGGGCGTTCGGGTCGGCGCCGGCCATCAGGGCGGTGATCACGAGCCCCCAGCCCTGCCCCTCGCCGACGTACGGCAGGTCGGCGTCCGGGGAAGCCACCGCGGCCCAGTTCTGCCCGCACGGACGCTGGCGCACGAACGCTGCCTGCCACTGCCGGTAGTGGGCGACGACGGCGTCGTTCAGGCTCTCCTGCGGACCGGACGGGCGGATGACCGCGCCGCGGTAGGAGGCTCTCCGGAGACTGCCGAACGGTACTGCGACGGATCGTTCCTGCGGATACAGCGCGTCCCCCTGTGCCGGTACCATCGTCGGCGTCGACGTGGTGAGCGCCGGACGCCGTTCACTCGTGACGATACCGCCGCCGAGCCCGTCGCCTTCGGGAGCGGTTTCCAGCAGGCTGGACGCTGTCGGCACCCCACCGACCATCAGGGTGGCGACTCCACCCGCAACCGCCGCGGCTCGACGACGCGCACGGCGGATCCGCCGTCGCCGGGTGCGCGGCCCCTCGGGGCCGTCCGGATTACGGCGGTAGACGTAGGGCTCGTCCCGCGCGGGCTGGTCAGGGGCCACCGGCCGCGACATGGCGGGGTCCTTCCGAAACGGAACTAATGGCACATTTAGTGCGATTTTAGGCCACTAGTTACCTATTGCGCGGCCCCGTTCCCCGGACGTGGTGCCGACGTCGACACCGGCGTGACCTTGACCTCCACCGCGACCTCCTCGATCGCGGGCACCTCCGCCACGGGTGACTCACCGGACCGCACGCCCGCCACGTCCTCGGTGCGCTCCGGCGCCGTCGACGTCTCCGGAGCCGCCGGAGCGGCCAGCGACCCGTCCGCGTGGTGCGGGGCGTCCTCCCCGTGCCGAGGGGGCACGGGAGGCAACGGCTCGATCGGAATCTTCGCCATCGCCTTCGGATCGTGGATCGGGTGCTCCTCGACCTCGTACCGGCGGATGTACGACCCGACGAACGTCTGGCTGATGGCGGTGAACGGGATCGCCAGGATCGCCCCGATCGGCCCGAGCACGGCGGCACCCGCCAGCACGGCACCGAAGGCCACGGCCGGATGCAGGTCGAGCGTCCGCGCAGTGATCTTCGGCTGCAGCAGGTAGTTCTCCA
Organism: Cryptosporangium minutisporangium; assembly: GCF_039536245.1. Lineage (NCBI taxonomy): Bacteria > Bacillati > Actinomycetota > Actinomycetes > Cryptosporangiales > Cryptosporangiaceae > Cryptosporangium > Cryptosporangium minutisporangium. The sequence goes on from NZ_BAAAYN010000017.1 coordinate 45,488, forward strand.
CCTGCTGGTAGATCACCACGAACGCGAGCAGGAACAAGGCATCCACCGGGTCGGATACCAACGCCACGATCATCGGCAGCGTCGCCGCCAGGTAGGTACCGACGGTGGGGATCAGCTGGGAAACCAGCCCGACCCAGAGCGCCAGCGCCACCGCGTACGGGACGCCGAGCATCGTCAGCACGATGTAGTGCGCAAGCGAGGACACCAGCGCGAGCAGGAGCCGGGAGTACAGGTACCCGCCGGTCTTGTCGACCGCGATCTCCCAGGCCCGCATGACGTCCCGCTGGCGGGCCGGCGGCAGCACCGAGCACAGCGACCGACGCACCCGGGGTGCGTCCGCGCAGAGGTAGTAGCCGAACAGGATCACGGTCAACGTCTGGAAGATGACGCCGAACACGCTGGTGCTCAGATCGACCGCGTTCGTCGCGACGCCCTCCAGCCAACGCCGTACCGGACCGTCGTCAGCCGTGACCTGGTTCTGGATCTGCTGGATCGAGATGTTCGTATCGAACGTGCTGTTGATCCACTCGATCGTCAGGTCGAGGTACTGCGGGAACCGCGCGGAGAGCGTCGTCACCTGGGAGATCAGCAGCGAGCCGACCGCCACCATGAACCCGATCAGCGAGAGGAGCACCACGAGCATCGTCACGCCGGTGGCCGCGCCCCGACGCCACCCGCGACGCGCCAGCCAGTTCACGGCCGGTTCCAGCGCGAAGGCCAGGAACTGCGCCAGCAGCAGCAATCCGATCAGGTCGCGCAGCCGACCGAGCAGCCACCAGGTCAGGAAGAACACCGACACGGTGAGCGCCGCGAGCACGAAGGCCCGAGGGAGCCACCGCGGCATCTGGTCGCTGCGACGCCGATCCCCCGGCGCTCGGTGGCGTTCGGCGTCGTCCCGGCCGAACGTCGGGTCGCCCAAGTCGTCGACGGACGCCGCTCGCCGCGGGTCGGGGCGCCCGTGGTCGGAGTCCGGCTCCGCCAGCGGCGCGTCCATGTCCGGGTCGGGCGCGGACAGGTGCCCGCTCCGGTGTCGGCCACTCGGTCGCCCCGCCGCCACGCGCTGCCAAGCGGCCCTGGCGTAGGCGGGAAGAGCGAGCAGACGCTCGCGCTTGGCCATCCCGCCCCTCCCCTTGGGTGTTACCAGCCCGATCGCTTCACCTCGGAGAACGCCGGAGGCTGAAGCGGGTTCAGTGCCACGAGGATACGGCGACCACGCACGGCATGGATCGGCCCACTGCCGCGCGGGCTCGAGGGACCCGCGCACCGCTTCCATGCGGTTGCGGACGCTGTTTAATCTGTGCGTCGATGAAGGGTCTGACACGGACGTGTGAAGGACCACCTAGGATGGACAGGACTCTTCCAACCCGAATCGGTCCCGATTCGGGTTCAGTCCGTCCTGAGCTGGGCACGACAGTGTCAGCCCATCGAGACGTTCACCCCTCAGCTAGGAAGGAGGAGCCTGGATGGTTCTCTTCGTCACCATGGTCGTCCTGGCGGTCGCCGTCGCGACAACCGTGACCGCGCGCGACCGGAAGCGCCGCCAAGGTAGGGGGCAACGCGCGATGACCGCCCTCTCGATCACCGGCGGCGTGCTCTGGACGGCCGCCGCAGCCGGCCTCGCGGTCATGAGCGGCGTTCACCCGGTGCTCCTCGCGCTGGTCGGCGCCTCGCTCGGGTACGCGGTGCACCGGCTCACCCAGCGCGCCTTCGCCACCCGGAACGAGCAGCGTCCGACCGCACTGTTCCTGCTGAACCGCCGGCGCACCCCGCGCTCGGCGTCGGCCGACGACATCACGTTGACGCTCGACACGATCCGGACGCTGGACCTGGAGCAGTCCGAACGCGAGCCGCTGCACTGGTCGGTGGTGGCCGCCGCAGGTACCGCGGCCACCGCACTCGAGGGGTACTGGGCGTACCAGCACCTCATCGCCGGCGGCGGAGTGTTTTCCGACCTCTCCGCGCTGGCCGGATTCGCGCTGCTCGCCACGCTGACCGTCGCCCTCACCGGCGTCGCGGGCCTGGCCGTGCACATGCGGTCGACGCCGCGCCTCGACCCGGCATCGCAGCAGATGCCGGCGCCGAGCGAGATGCCGACGATCGCGTTCACGCCGATTCAGGTCAGCAAGGGCAGCCGGCGTCGCTCCCGACCGACGGCGTCCGCGAGTCGCTGACCCACCACTACCGGGAGCCCCAATCCGGTCGTAGGCTCCTTAATTAGCGCGAAATTGCCTGACCCGACCGCGAGCCCTTTCTTCGATTACCGAGCAGGCCGCAGAGGAGATGCCATGACGCCGCGCAGCTTTCCGTACTCGCCCGATATCGAGGCCGATCTGACCGACGTCGCCGAGCAGTCGCGCACGCTGGTGGACGAGGACGACGACACGACGCTTCCGCCGCTCGGCAATGCCGAGGTGCCGGACGCGGACGCGATCGAACAGTCCCGCGCCGTTCCGATCGACGAGGACGACTACCGCTAGGGCATGTTTCAAAGGTTCAGGCCGCCGTGGGCGTGGTCCAGGCGGCGGTCCGGCAAGGCGGAGGTTCGTCCGGATACCGTTTTTGTATCCGGACGGGCCGACAACGCGGCCGGTCGTCGTCTGGCCTCGGCCACGGCGGGTTGCTGGCCTTCGAAGCACGCCCTTGGCCTGGCTAACGGGCCGTCAGGGTTGGCGGGTGGCCTGTAACCGCCAACCCTGACGGCTGCCCGGGTGGCCGTCAGGCACCCTCGTGCACGACGGCGATCCGCTCCGCCGCGTCGAGCCGGTATCCGACCCCGCGAACCGTGGAGATCACCGGACCGGTGCCCTCGACCTTGGCCCGCAGCCGCCGCACGTGGACGTCGACCGTGCGCTCGCCGCAGATGACCTGGTGCCCCCAGACCAGCCGGAGCAACTGGGGCCGGTCGAAAACCCGCCCGGCGTGCTCGGCCAGGAAGAGCAGCAGATCGAACTCCCGGCGGGTGAGCAGCAGTTGCTCCCCGTCGAGCAGGGCCACCCGGCGGGCGGGGTAGATCTGCAGCGGTGCCCCTGCTGCTGCGGGCTGTCCCGTCGGCGCGGCCGGACCGGGGGCGACGCGCGCCGCCACCGGAGCCTCGGCTGCTCGCTGCTCGACCGTCTTCGGCTCGGCGGACCACGGGGCAGGCGCGACGAACGCCGGCAGGGGCACCGGCGACGAGACCGACCCGCCGACCGACGTCGGAGCGGGCACCGGCGTCGGCCGCGCGCCGGACGTCCAGGTGGCACGGCCCGGTTGTGACGGAAGCGTGGTGACCGAACTCAGCGCGGGCCGACCGGTCCGGGGAGCGCTGTTCCCGGCGCCGATCTGTAGCCCCACAGCGGCGGAGACCTCGGTGCTCGGCGATTCGGCGCCGGTCGAGTCGACCAGGTCGCGGATCTCACCGGCCAAGCGCGTCGCGGTCTCCAGCGCCTTGTGACCGGAGACGGCTACCTCGACCAGGATCGTCGCCGACGAGGGGGATGCGGTACTTCGGGGCGCTGCGACCCGGCCGGCGGGGGTGGTGGTGCGGGGACGCTGCGGCGCGACGCGCGGTCGGGCGTTCTGGGCGACGGGCTGTACGGTCATCGGCTGCTCCTGGCAGGGGGACGCGACCACAGCTCGGGGCGTGGTCGACGGCGTCGGGCGAAGAGGGGTCGGCGGATGCAGACGGCGTAGGAAGCAACGGTCCGACTACGCCGTGGACCGGCCGGTTGCCGTACTCAGGCTGTGTTGCCTCGTCAGGAGCGCCGACAGCGCGCGCTGGATGCGCGTCCGAGGTCGACGTAGAGGCGACCGGTCAAGTTCCAGGCGTCGCTCATGACGTCAGTCTTTCAGAGACGGGTCAAGAAAACAATTCCTATCGGCATAGTAGGTAGAGGCGAGTGAACCATGCCACCACGGCGGCAAAAGTTGTAACGGAATGCACAAGAATCTCGCCCAACTCACTCACCTGAACTGGCAAGACGCGCCACATTCCCCGATATCTCCGGTACCGCGCGGTTTCACCGAGGCACGATGACGCCATGCCGAACCTTCCGACGCGAGCCACGTTTCCCGTGCTCAGAGACGTGCCGACCCGCTGGCACGACAACGACCACTACGGCCACGTGAACAACGTCGTGTACTACGCCTACTTCGACACCGCGGTGAACGGCTGGCTGCTCGACGCCGCCGGCCGCGACATCCGCGAGCTCCCGGCGATCGGGCTGGTCGTGGAGACGTCCTGCCGCTACTTCCGGCCGGTCGGCTTCCCCGACCGCCTCGAAGTGGGCCTCGGCGTCGCGAAGCTCGGAAGGTCCAGCGTCGTCTACCGCTTGGCGGTGTTCCGGGAGGGCGACGACGAGGCAGTGGCGCTCGGACGGTTCGTCCACGTCTATGTCGACAGCGAGAGCAGGCGGACACTGGAGATCCCTCCGGTGCTGCGCAACGTGTTGGCACCGCTCGCCGAGAAAAGTGCCCCGACGTTCGCCGCCGCCGATCTGCTCGAAGCCACCCGTGAGGGGAGTTCCCGATGACGGACCCTATGAACCCTTTTCGACCTCCGACCTTCTCCGAGGTGGAGCCGCCTCAGCCACCGCCGGTCGAAAAGAGTTCACTGACTGAATCCGTGTTCACCTGGGGCGCACCGCCGTTGAAGTACGGTCCGGGCGCGGTCGACGAGATCGGCTACGACGTTTCGCGCCTCGGCGTCCGCAGGGTGCTGGTCCTCACCGACCCCCGGATCGCCGCCACCGGGCTGGCCGCCCGGATCGGTGAGGCACTGAAGGCGGCCGGCGTCGACCACGAACTCTACGACCAGGTGCACTGCGAGCCGACCGACGACAGCCTGCGTGCTGCGGCCGCCGCCGCGACCGAGCTCGCCGGGGCCGAGGCATTCGACGGGTTCCTCGCGGTCGGCGGCGGTTCCGTGATCGACACCGCCAAGGCCGTCAACCTGCTGAGCACGTCCGGCGGCGACCTGATGGACTACATCAACAAGCCGGTCGGCGGGGGCCTGGCTCCGCGGAAGCCGACGAAGCCGCTGATCGCGGTCCCCACCACCGCCGGAACCGGGTCGGAGAGCACTCCGGTCTGCGTTCTGGACATCCTCGGTCTGAAGGTGAAGAGCGGGATCAGCCACCCGTCGCTGCGTCCGGTGCTGGCCGTCGTCGACCCGCTGGTGACGCTCTCGCTGCCCGCCGCGGTGACCGCGGCGTCCGGAATGGACATCGTCTGCCACGCGCTGGAGTCCTACACCGCGCGGCCCTACACCAGCTTCCTGCGGCACGCCGCGGACGCCCGGGTCGCGTACAACGGCTCGAACCCGGTGTCCGACACCTGGGCGGAGAAGGCGCTCGCGCTGATCGCCCGGAGCTTCCGGCGCGCGGTGCTGGTCGGCACCGACCTCGCGGCGCGCTCGGACATGATGATGGCCGCGACGTTCGCCGGTATGGGCTTCGGCAACGCGGGCGTCCACATCCCGCACGCCTGCGCGTACCCGATCGCGGGCATGGTCCGCGATTACCGACCCGCCGGCTACGACGTCGACGAGCCGATGGTGCCGCACGGCCAGTCGGTCTCGCTGACCGCACCGGCCGCGTTCCGCTTCACGTTCCCCACCGATCCGGACCGCCACGTCCGCGCCGCGTCGCTGCTGTCCGGCGGCCGGTCCTCCGGTGGGGCCACCGCCGACGCGGCGCCGGCCGACCGACTGCCCGAGGCACTGGTCGCGCTGATGCGCGACATCGGGATCCCGTCCGGTGTCGCCGCGGTCGGGTTCACGTCCAACGAGGTGGACGCACTGGTCGAGGGCGCGCTCAAGCAGCAGCGGCTGCTGAACGTCGCACCTCGTGAGGTGACCGCCGAAGACCTGGCCGGCATCTTCCAGGCGTCGCTGGAGAACTGGTAGCCGCGCCCTGCGCCACCCCTTCGGATGGACCAGAGTTTCGGTCTGATCAGGACGGGGAATTGGGGGCGCATGTAATGAGGATTGTTCAGCCTCCCACCTTTGCCCAGCTCACCACCGGTGAGAAGGGCCGGCCGAGCAACCCTCACTCCTAACCCCCAAGGAGCCATGCATGTTTGCCATCCTGGCCGCGGTCACGTTCGGGATCTTGCTGTTCCTGGACCTGATCGACCAGCTCCCCATCGGCGACCTGTTCAACTGGAACACGCTCGTGGCACTGGGTCTGCTGTTCATCGCTCTGCACCTGTGCGGGGTCGGCACCGCGTACCCGGCGCGTTTCCGCGGTCGGCGTCGCTGACCGCAAGTTTCTACCTTCCGATGCCCGGCGGCCGTACGCGGCCGCCGGGCATCGGCGTCCCGGGGCATCGACGTCCCGGGCATCGGCGTCTCAGTGCTCGGAGCCGGTAGCGGTGTCCAGCGGTACCGCCGAACCGCGCACCAGACCGAGCTGGCTGACCTGCCGCCGGAACGTGGCGTCGAGGAGCCAGTCGGCGACGACCCGCGGGTGGTTCCCCGGCATCGCCAGCAGGTGGTAGCCGCGGGTGACCACCTTGGCCGGGAACCCCGACAGCGGGATGCCCAGCGGGTTCGCGGCCGCCTTGGCGCCGCTCAGATCGACGACGAAGCCCAGATCGTGATGCTTGTACTGGCGGGCCACGCCGAATCCGAGCGACGCCGCGACGTTCTTACCCGCCTGCACGCCCTGCCGCTGGGCGTGCTGCGCGGTCATCGGCGTGATCTCGCCCGGCCGGGTCAGGTCCGGCACCGCCGCGCCGTCACCGCACGCGTAGACGTCCGAGTGGTCGGGCACGCTCAGGAACGCGTCGACGGTCAGCCGACCGCCCTGGGTCGGCAAGGCCAGGCTCTCGATCAACGGGTCGGGCCGGACGCCGACGCACCAGGCCAGCGTGCGGGTCGGCACGAACTCGCCGTCCGTCAACTTCACACCGTCCGGGGTGGCCTCGGCGACCGAGGTCTTCATCCGCACCTCGACGCCCCGGCCGCGCAGGGTGCGGTCGGCGGCGGTTCCGAGCCGCGGGTCGAGCCCCGGCAGCACCGCCGGCGCCAGGTCCAGCAGCAGCCAGCGGATCTTCTGGTCGCGGAGGTTCGGGAGACGACGCGCGGCGGCCTCGGTGAACAGCTGGCAGGCCGCGGCCACCTCGGTCCCGGTGTAGCCGGCGCCGACCACGACGAACGTGCAGCGGGCCTCCCGCTCGTACGGGTCGGTCGTGACGCTCGCCAGCTCCAACTGCCGGACACAGTGATCGCGCAAGTAGAGGGCCTCGGCGATGCTGCGGAAGCCGTGCGCGTGGTCGGCGACGCCCGGCACCGGGAGCAGCTTGTTGACGCTGCCCGGCGCCAGCACCAGCCGGTCGTACCGGATCGAGCCGCGCTCCCCCTCCGGGTTCTCGAAGTAGACGCGACGCTCGGCCGTGTCGACGCCATCCACGTCGCCGAGCACGAGACGCGCGCCGTTGAGGGTGTTGACCAGCGGCACCGTGATCCGGCGGGGTTCGAGGATGCCGGCCGACACCTCGGGCAACAACGGGAGGTAGAGGAAGTAGTCGGTCGGGTTGACCACCACGACCTCGGCCTGGCCTTTGGTCTGGCGTACAGCCGTGCGGGCGGCGTGGAGCCCGGCGAACCCGGCACCCACGACGACGATCCGCTTCCTCGAGTTCGTACGGTCAGAATTCACTGACGCTCCTTCGGCTCGCGGAGAGGAAGTAGTCCCGGCTTACCCCTACTAGACGGTCACGAACGGTAGGGCGTGACAAGTTGGTCAACGGGCGCATAGTCGTCGGTCAGCACCTGGGCGTCCCGGACGAAGCCGGTGAGGTCGTTCCCGGACACGATCTGGACCGCCGGTGCCCTGCTGGCCAGCGCGGATCGCAGTGCGTCCAGCGGCAACGGAGCCCGGGACGCGAGCACGACCAGGTTGCCTCCGCGACCGGTGAACGCCGCGGGTTCTGCGACCAAAACCACATGCGGGAACCGGTCGGCGATGGTGGCGACCTCGGCCTTGACGAACGCGAGCGGGCCGTGGTCGATCAGGTTGACCGCGTACATGCCGGTCGGGGTCAGCGTGCGCTCGACATCGGCCACCACCTGACTGGTCGTGAGGTGCCACGGGACCGCGACGCCACCGAACGCGTCGCCGACCACCAGGTCGTACCGACGATCGGGCTGGTCGGTGAGACCGACCCGAGCGTCCTCGACCCGGGTCCGGATGCCGTCGCCTTCGCGGAGGCCCAGCTCCTCCCGGTCGAGTTGGAGGACGCCGGCGTCGATCTCGTAGACCAGGCTGTCGCTGCCCGGCCGGACCGCCTCCAGGTACCGGGGCAGCGTCAGCCCGCCGCCGCCGAGGTGCAGTGCTCGGATCGGTGTGCCCGCCGGGCGGAAAACGTCGGTGGCCGCCGCGATCACCCGGAGGTACTCGAACTCCAGGTGGGTGGGGTCGGCGAGGTCGACGTAGGAGTGCCGGAGCGTGTCGAGCTGCAGCACCCGGCCGGTGGAGCGCTCCGGGTCGGTCGTGACCCCGGCGCAGTGGTAGGCGGTCTCCAGATCGCACGGGTCGGGTGCCGCGGCCGTGGCAGCGCACCCCAGCAGCGCGAGCGCGAGCAGACCAGCGATGCGGCGTCGGCCCCGCTTGCGCACGACCTCGCCGTCGCCGGGCACCTCGGCGGCGGCCGGAGCTGAGTCGCGGCCATCGGCGTCGTCGGCGTCGTCGGCCTCGGGCCCGTCCGGGCGGTGGGCATCGCTGCGCCCGCCGGAGCGGCGGTCCTCGCTGCGACGGCTGAGCCAGACGACGAGCAGGCCGGTACCGACCAGGACGACGCCAAGACCGGTCAGGATCGTCGTCGTCGGCACCATCGCCACCAGCACGAACCCGGTGCCGAAGGTCGCGACGATCGAGCCGACCGTGCCCAGGCCGGAGAGTCGCCCGACGATCGTGCCGGTCTCGTCCAAGCTCGCCAGCCGCGCCTTCACCACCACCGGCGGCACCGCGGAGAGCAGCGCCGCCGGCGCGAACACCGCCGCCGCGGCTACCAGCAGGACACCGGACGCGTCACCGCCCTGCACCAGCGCGCCGACGAAGCGGACGAGCGGCGTCACCGCGAAGACCAGCGCACCGCCGCCGAGCAACAGCGGCCCGAGCAAGGCGGAGGGCGGCAGCCGATCGGCCACCGCCCCACCCATCCAGGCGCCGGTCGCGATCGCGGCGAGCGCGACCCCGATCACGGCCGTGTTCGTCTCCAGCGTGATCCCGACGTACGGCGCGATCAGCCGCAAACTCAGGATCTCCAGGACCAGCACTGCGCCCGAGGCCAGTACGACCAGGACGCCGGCGAGTGCGGAGCCTGGCTGCCAACGCGGGGTTCCGTCGGTCGCGGTCACCGCTCCATTTGATCAGGTCCCGGTGAACGTCACCGTGACGGTGGTGAACCCGAGGGACTTCAGTAGCCCTTCGAGCATCGCCTTGGTGTTCGCCTGGGCTCGCTTGTCCAGGTCGGTCTCCTTGGCCGCGTCGGCGATCTTGGCTTCGGCGGCCTTGTAGACGTCGCCGAGCCGGTTCGGATCGTCGTCGAAGAGCGACTTGAACCGGTCGATCACGCCGCGCTCCTGCGCGAAGACGTAACTCTTGTCCTGGTCGAGGTTGACCTTCTCCAGCGCGGGGGCGGGCAGCCGCAGCGAGACCGAGCGGCGGTCCTCGGACATCGTCAGCGCGTTGCTGGTGACGCCGGAGAAGTCGACGTACGCGTCCACGGTGCCGACGCCGACGAACAGCGTCCGCTGACCGAGGATCGACGCCGGCACGTACTTGGTGTCCTTCTCCAGGTCGACGACGACCTGGAAGGTGCCGGTGGCGGCCTGGAAGCGGGCCAGGTCCTGGATCGACTTGAGGACCACCGGACCACTCCGGTCGACGGTGCTCTCGGCGAGCGGCCGGTCGTCGCTGTCCCACCAGGAACAGGCGCGGAACGAGCCGACGCCGACCAGCACGATCACGGCCAGCAGGATCAGGCCCCAGATCCGGGACCGTCGGTCGACCCGGCGGTCGAACCCGCGGTCGGTCTCGGGCCCGTCGGACGGCACGGGGCGGCTCGGAGATTCCTTCGGGAGCTCCGGCAGGGGCTCTGTACGAGCGGTTCCGGACTCGTCCTCGTGGGGCATGGTCGCTCCCTCACCCGGTCGTCGGCCGACGATGTCACCGGCCGGTGACGATGAGGGTCCTCCAGCTTCCCCGGCGCCCAGTTCGGGACGGAGCGCACAGGCCGGCCGAGTAACCCTCGGTGTGGAGCTACCCGCCCGCCGACGAGGACGAACCCCCTGCGCGACACGAGTGCCCCACTCCCGGCGGAGGTTCTCCACCGAGTTCCGACGGTACGGCTACCGCGCTACAGTCGTTGACCAGGTCTTCGTGTCGGCGAGGCCGCCTTACCAGGGGTCGGACGCGTTCTTCCGGCGTGCTGCCTCCGCCAGGTCGACCTCGGCCCAGGGGTTCTTCCCACTGGTTTCGTCGTCCGGCTGCGCCCGGAGCGCGGCCCAGCGCGACGGTTCCGGCGGCGCGGCCCCCTGCCCGGCCGTCTGATCAGCGACGGGCCACTCCGGCGCGCCCCCGACCGATCCGGTGCCCGATCCGTTGCCCGCCCACGGCGAGGCCTGGCCGGCACGCTGGCCGGTTCCGGCGTCGGCACCGGCCCACCGCGACTGCGACTGCGGCTGGGCGGGCGGCGCGACGTCGGCCCAGTGACGGTCGGCCCCACCGGTCGACGCGGCCGCCGGGGTGCGGGGCGTCCAGAGGGAGTCGCCGGACGACGTCGGCTGCCGCCCGATCTCCTGCGCCCGAACTTCCTCGTCGGTCGGCGCCGAGAGCGCCGAGTAGAGCAGCACCACGACGATGATCCCGGCGACACCGGCGATCACCGGCAGCGCGGTGGTGACGTCGACGCCCTCCGCCGCGCTGTGCGTGTTGTCGAGCGTGACCCGTGACGCGGCCATGCCGACGTAGTGCATGCCGTTGACGGCGACGCCCATGATCAGCGCCGCACCGGTGATCAGCCAGAGGTTGCGCGCCACGACCGTGAACCAGAGCGCGGCGCTGGCCGCGACGACGGCGATCACGAGCGAGAGCGCGACGAGCTTCGCGTCGTACCCGACCGTGCCATTGAGCCGCATGGCGGCCATACCCGTGTAGTGCATGCCGGCTACACCCAGGCCGGCGAACAACCCACCGGCGAGCACCCGCCACCACCGCAGCTGCCCGGTTCCGAGGATGAGGAGGCCGATACCGACCACCACCACCGCGAGGACGGCGCTGAGCACGGTCGGCACCACCGAGTACCGAACGTCGCTACCGACGACCGCGAAGCCCAGCATCGCCAGGAAGTGCATCATCCAGATGCCGGTGCCGCCGATCGACACGGCGCTCAGCGTCAGCCATCCGAACCGTTTGGCAGCCGTACGCGCCTGGCGTCCCCGCGTTGTACAAACGAGTCCGAGCAAGGAGCCCAGTACTGACACACCGTAAGCAAGAGCGGGCGTCAGCCAGCCGTAAGCAAAGTGATGGACTTCCGCCATCGAGATCCCTCCCAGATGGGCTCTGAGACCCGACGTTCGCGCACGTCAAGGTGTTTCTCAAGGCCCAAAACGGACGAACTCGGAGGGTGTCTCCCCGGTTACTCCATGGCGATGTACATAGTCGATTTAGACGGACACTCGCACAGGAAACTCACATCCATCCGCGGATAACGATTACAATGCGCTTCGTGAGGCGAATCACGTCCGGAGTCACACAAAGACCCTTTTTAGCCGGATTGCCTGGTTCGATTCAGCGCGGTACGAACGCGCTGCCCGGCTTCCTCTCCGGCGCGGAATCCTCACGATCAGTCACCACGTGCCGCAGGTGGGTCCGCATCGTCGCGCGGGTCGGACGCGCGGCCGGTGGCGGCTGCTGCTCGTTGCAGTCCTGGAGCAACCGGGCCATCAGCGCCTCGGCCGCCCGCTCCTCGGCCGCCGGGGCGGACAGCGTTGCGTAGAGCAGCGCGATCAGCACCGTGCCCACGATGACCGCGCTCGGGATGAGCAGCGTCGTGACGTCCACACCCTCGACGCGACCCCGGCCGGCGACCTCGCGGACCGAGGCGGCGAACATGCCCGTGTAGTGCATGCCGGACACCGCGATCGCCATGATCGGGGACGCCGCCGCCAGCGCCGGCCGGCTCTTGATGACGATCGTGAACCAGAGCGCCACCGTCGCGGCGACCACGGCGATCCCCACCGAGAGCGCGACCAGCACCGGGTCGTACTCCACCACCCCGTCCAGCACCTGCATCGCGGCCATGCCGGTGAAGTGCATGCCGGCCACACCCAACCCGGTGACGACGCCGCCGACCAGCACCTTGAGCATCGACGGCCGACCCAGTCCGACCACGAAGATCCCGACCGCGACGATTCCCACCGCCATCAACGCGGAGAGCGCGGTCAGCGCCGGGTCGTAGAAGACGAACGTGTTGGAGACGGTGAACCCGAGCATCGCCAGGAAGTGCATCAGCCAGATGCCGGTGCCGCCGATCGAGACGGCGCCGAGCGCCAGCCAACGGACCCGCCAGACGATGCGCGCGGTCTCCCGAGCCCGCGCCGTGCAGATCAAACCGAGTAGGCAGCCCAGCACTGAGACCGCGTACGCGAGTACCAGCGTGATCAAGCCATACGTGAAGTGATGGACGTGGGCCACAGCCCTCTCCTTCGCCACGGCGCCCCCGTTGCGATTCGTCGCCTCCGGTGGCGAGCAGGGCCGAAGCCGGAAGGACCGGGGCATCGTGACTCAATGCCGACGGTGCTCGCAATCCGCGACAGACAAGTGACACACAGTGGCACGAAGCGGGTTCTAGCTGCGCGAACGCTGGTCACACCATTCGGGGGTCGAGCAACGGAGCCCTGCCGTCACCCCGACCGGGGTCGTACCAGTCCGGTTTCGTAGGCCAACACCACCAGCTGCGCCCGATCCCGCGCTCCCACCTTCGCCATCGCCCGGCTGACGTGGGTCTTCGCGGTCGCCGGCGACACCACCAGCCGGGCGCCGATCTCCGCATTGGACAGACCGGCCGCCACCAGCGCCACGACCTCCCGCTCCCGATCGGTCAGCACGTCCAGCTCGACGGTGGGTGCCGGCCGTCGGAGCTGTCCGGCGAACTCCGCGATCAACCGACGCGTGACCCCCGGCGAGAGCAGCGCGTCGCCCCGCGCCACGACCCGGACCGCCTGTACCAGCTCCACCGGCTCGGTGTCCTTCACCAGGAACCCGCTGGCCCCCACCCGGATCGCCTCGAAGACGTACTCGTCCAGGTCGAAGGTGGTGAGGATGACGACCCGGGTGGCGGCGAGCCGGGCGCTGGCGGTGATCCGCCTGGTCGCCTCGAGCCCGTCGACGCCCGGCATCCGGATGTCCATCAGGACGACGTCCGGCGCGAGCGCCTCGGCCAGCCGGGCCGCCTCCGCACCGTCCTTCGCCTCGCCCACCACGGCGATGCCGGGCTGCGCGTCGAGCAGCGCCCGGAAGCCCGCCCGCACCAGTGCCTGGTCGTCGGCGATCAGGACCCGGACGAGCCCATCCTCCTCGGTCACGCCGCACCGTCCAGCGGCAGTTCCGCACGGACCCGGAAGCCCCCGTCCGGCCGCGGACCGGCCGCCAACGTCCCACCGACCGACTGGGCTCGCTCCCGCATGCCTGGTATCCCGTTTCCGCCACCTTCCGGTGGCTGCTCGAACTCGATGCGGACGTCGGACGAGTCGTCGTCTTCGCGCACGGGGCCGTCGTCGTCGATCTGGACGACGAGCAGGTCGGCGTCGTACTCCAGCGTGACAACGGCCGGCACCGGCCCGGCGTGCCGCCGCACGTTGGTCAGCGCCTCCTGGACGATGCGGAACGCGGCCAGGTCGACGCGCGGCGGCAACGGACGCGGGTCACCGATCTGCTCAGCGGTCACCTGCAGGCCGGTCGCGGTCGCCCCGGCCAGCAGGTCCTCCATCCGGCCGAGCGTCGGGGCGGGTTGCCGCGGGGCGTCCTCGTCGACGCCGCGCAGCGTGTTGACCGTGGCGCGCAGCTCGACCAGCGCGTCCTTGCTGGACTGTTTGATGGCCGCGAGCGCGGTACGCAGCTCGGCGTGCTCGGCGGCGCTCATCTCGACCGGCACGTCGGTGCCGTCGGCGGTTCGAGCGTCCATCAAGTGCAGTGCCACGCCGGACTGGACGCTGATCAGTGAGAGGTGGTGCCCGAGCAGGTCGTGCACCTCCCGAGCGATCCGGAGCCGCTCGTCCGAGACGCGTCGGCGCTCACCCTCCTGGCGGCTGCGCTCGGCCTCCGCCCGGCGGGCGCGGTACTCCTCGGCGCGTTCCCGGCCGGCTCGACCGGCCTCGGTGCCGACCAGCACCAGCGCGGTCCACAGTGCAGCCGCGATCAGCCCACCGATCGGCACCCCGGGCCCCACACCGACGAGGTACTCGGCCACCGTGAAGGCCGTGTACCCGACGGCCGCGATCGTCCAGGCGATCCAGCGCCGGGTGGTGAGCAGAACCGTGTGCAGCGCGACGAGCTGCGCCACGAACGCTGGTCCGGGTGGGTAGCCCAGGAGGTAGTAGACCGACATCACCAGGCTGACCGCCAACGCCACCGGAACCGGCGCCTTCCGCCGGGCGCCGAGCAGCAGCGGGCCGGCGAGCAGGAGTGCCCATCCGCGGGTGTCGAGCGGTTGGTAACCGTCCAGCGTCTGCTCGGCCAGCACGGTGCCGAGCACGGTGACGATGGCGATGCCGCCCACCGCGGCACCGGCTGGGGACGGACCACGGTGTTCCCACCACTCCCCGTCCGCGCCGTCGGGCCCGAAGCGGTGCCGGTGCGAGTTCCGCCGGTCCGGCTGGTGCCAGGGGCGCGGGCCGTCCCAACCGCGCGCGGCCCGGCGATCCTCGGCCCGGGCCTCCCAGCGCGCTTCCCACCGGCGGCGCGGATCGGACTCGTAGCGCGAACCGTCCCAGGTCTGCGACTCGGCGCGGTCCCGGGAGCGACCGCGGGCGTGCGGATCCCGCCGCCCGTGCCGCTTGTCGCCTCCCATACCGCGACCGTAGGCCAGCATCCGCCGCCGGTCATCGGCCGCCGGGGCCGTCGCTCGTACGCCACCGGGAGTACGCCGGGCCCTCGCCTGCGCCCAGCGACGCAGGCGGACGGCAGCCCAGCAGCCGACGTAATCCCGCCCGCCCGGGCCGAGCATGGAGAGCGTCGGCAACCCCAGCCCCTCGCCGGCCAGGACGAACGGAGACAGACATGCCCGCCGACCCCACGCCACCGCCCTCGTCCGACGCACCGCGCGACGAGCCATCCCGATCCGGACCCGGCCGTCCGAGTCCCGGCCGGGTCCGCTCCTCCACCGCCGAGCGGGAACGGACCGCGTCGATCCTCCGCAGCGCCGCCGAAGCCGGACTATTGACGCTCGACGAGGCCGACGAGCGGATGGCCGCCTGCTACCAGTCCCAGTTCCGGGACGAGTTGGCGCCGCTCGTCGCCGACCTACCCGACGGCGGCCGAGGGCTGATCCCCCCGGACCCCGACGAAGAGGCCAGGGAACGCCGCGCCGATCGCGACCATTTGAGCCGACACATTGCATTCGTGACACTCGTCGGCACGGTACTGATCGGAATCTGGGCGCTGGCCGGTGCCGGATTCTTCTGGCCGGCGTGGCCGCTCGGTTTCCTCGCGCTGACGTTGGTGTTTCACGCTAAGCACCGGAAGCGCCGCCGGGTGTGGCGCGAACACCTCCGCGCCCGCGGTGAGGGATACGAGCTCCGCGGTCCGGCCGGTCATGGGTGCGGTCACGGCCACCGATCCGAGCGGTGGGCGCAGGAAAACACGTCCCGTTCCTGGTAAATGGGGTTCCCAACGTTCGGTCCTGCAGTGTTCGCGACGCTCTGGTGGCGCCCCGGTCCCAGCTTTCACAGGGCACCCGACACGTGTGACGGACGGTGTACCCTCTGCGCGTCAGCTCCTGTCCCTGGTTACAGGGAGTGCAGAACCGGAGGCACCATGCCCGACGTCGACCTCTCTGCGGCCGAGTGGCTGCGGAGCTCGCGCAGCGCGGACGACAGCGGTCCGACCGTCGAGGTCGCGTTCGTCGGTGACCAGATCGCAGTCCGCGACTCCACCGACCCGGACGCCGTGCTGCTGTTCACCCAGGCGGAGTGGGACGCGTTCCTGGCCGGCGTGAACGACGGCGAATTCGACCTCGACGAGGAAGGCGAGCTCGCGAACTGAGCTCTCCCACTTCCGAATCGACGCCGACCCGGCGACCGGGACGCTGCACAACCGGCGTCCGTTCGNTCAGCTCTCCGCGCTGACCCGCGACTGCTGGGCCGCGGCGCCAGGCGCCTTCGGGTGCGGGCCGACCCCGTTGTTCGGCGCCGGTGCGGCCTGCCCACCCTGCGGCGTACCGCCCGGCCCGGGCACCGCCAAGCGCTGCGTGGTCGCCGAGGGGGACGCCACGCCGGACGGCTGCTGGGGGGCGGACTGCTGCGCGTCCGGGGCCTGGGGGGCGGCGGCCGGAGCACCGCTCGTCGGAGCTTCCGGCGTTAACGTCGCCTCGGCGCCCTCGGGGTCGTCCTCTCCGAACAGTCCGCTGGCGCCACCGGTGAGCCGTGCGACCGCCTCACGCAGCCGGGTGATCTCCTGCTTGATCTGCTTCCGGCGGGTGTCGAGCTCGGCGACGACCCGGCGGGCCTCCTCGACGGTCTGCTCGGCCTCCGCCTTGGCCTTCGACCGGATCGACTCCGCCTCGGCACGGGCGTGGGTGATCGTCTGCTCGGCCTGGCGGCGGGCGGCGTCGGTCGCGGCGCGAGCGGCTTCGTCGGCCTTGCGCCGCACGTCCGCGGACTGGGCGTCGGCCTTGGCCAGGACGTCGGCCGCGTGCTTCTCGGCCTCGCCGCGCACCCGCGCGGAGAACTGGCTGGCGTCGTCCTGAACGCGGCGGGCGTCGGCCTTCGTCCGCTCCCGAATCTCCTCGGTCTCGCGGTCGGCTTCGGCGCGAATCTGAGCGGCGTCCTGGCGCAGCGCGGTGGCCTGCTGCTCGGCGTCGGCCACCAGCTTGTCGGCGTGCGCGGTCTTCTGCGCGTACTCCGCCTCGATCGCCTCCCGCCGTTCGGCGAACGCCTTCTCGACCCCGGCCTTGACCGCCTCGATGTCCTGCTCGGCCCTGGCCCGGATCTGATGCGCCTCGGCCTCGGCCCGCTGCCGGATCTCAGCCGCTTCGTCTTCGACCATGGCGAAGATCTGTTCGACGCGCGCACCGAGGTGTTTGTACGAGGGTTTCTCGGCGGTGGGCCGTCGCTGAACGTCCACGATCTGGTTCTGCAGATCGGTCACCTGCGCGGCGAGCGCATGATTCTGCGCCAGCGCATCGTCCCGGCGCGCGGCGAACTGGGACAGTTCGCTCTCGAGCTGGGCGATGTACCGATCGACCTGACGCCGGTCATAACCGCGGAGGGCGAGGTCGAACGTGACCTCGGCGGTCGCCGGGTCGCTGAGGGTGAACAAGTTCTGCTCTTCGCCGTGGGCCATGCGTTCTATCCAAACATGATCGTCCAGACTCACTGGAGTGCTTGGGGCCGACGCGTGACGCGTGTTCAAAACTGTGCGACGCACTACCGCTGCAAAGCCGCCGCCGACGCCGGGTTCCGCTCTGACCAGCGTCGACCCTCACCCAGCGTGGTCAACTGTCGGCCCGCGCCCGTTCCCTTCGTGCCGCCAGCGCACGTTTACCGACGAACCAGACCACAGCAAGCACAATGGCCGCGATAACTACCGCGTTGAGGAGATCGCTGTACTCACCCACCGTGCTCCATTGACTGCCTAGTACGTATCCGAGCACGACAAAAATCGTGTTCCACACGCCGCTGCCGAGCGTCGTGTAGAGCACGAACCGCCACAGGGGCATCCGCTGCACGCCAGCCGGAATCGAGACCAGGCTCCGGACGACCGGAATGATCCGACCGATCAGCACCGCGGTTCCACCGTGTCGGTCGAACCAGCCCTGCGCGCGGTCGAGGTCGCTCTCGTGCATCAGGGGTAGTCGCCGCAGCAAGGCCCGAATGCGTGCGTCGCCGAGCCACGCGCCGAGCCCGTAGAGGGCCAGCGCGCCCACGAGCGAGCCGATCGTCGCGGCGATGATCACCGTCACCAGGTCCATGCGTCCGGTACCGGCCAGGTATCCCGCGAGCGGCAGGATGATCTCGCTCGGTACCGGCGGGAACAAGTTCTCCAGCAACACCAGGAGGCCCACGCCGAACGGGCCCAGCAGCTCGACGACGTCCACCACCCAGCCGGACAGACCCGTGAGTTGTTGTGGGTCGCGAGCACTCCCGCTGGCCAGACTGAGTTCTCCGGCCAGTTGGGGGACCATTTCCGCCACGTGCAGCACACCTTTCACCCGAAGCGACATTCCCACTTCGCAACGGGTTACCCAGCCGGGTTGGTTCCGTAGCGAGGGACACGTCACGCGTTCCCGACCGACCGACAACGGGTACCGCCTGGATGAATTCTTTTCGATCGACCCCTGCGGACGGCGCCCAGCCTGCAGAGATACGTGAGGTTGAAAAGAGTTCACCGAGACCGATGCCCCTTGACCGAGGAGAGAAGCATGGGTCGGGACGTACCGGCGGTCGAATTCACCCGAGATGACCGTCGCCGCTACCGCGAGAAGGTCCGGGCTTGCCTGGACGTTCTCGCGCGGATGCTGGCCGAGTCCCGCTTCGACTTCGACCGGCCGCTGTCCGGGCTGGAGATCGAACTCAACCTGGTGGACGCCGCCGGACGGCCGGTGATGCGGAACGCCGAGGTGCTGAGCGCGATCGCGGACGACCAGTGGGCCACCGAGATCGGCCAGTTCAACCTGGAGATCAACATGCCACCCCGGCGGATCGGTGCGAACGGGCCGGGCGCGCTGGAGAAGGAGGTCCGGGACGCGCTCAACCACGCCGACGAGCGGGCCCGGACGGTCGGCGCCCAGCTGGCGCTGATCGGCATCCTGCCGACGCTGCGCGAGTCGCACGTCAATCTGGAGACGCTGTCGGCGAACGAGCGGTACCGCCTGCTGAACGAACAGATCTTCGCGCTGCGCGGCGAGGACCTGCCGATCCGCATCGACGGCGTCGAGCGGCTGGACACGTACGCGGACAGCGTCGCACCCGAGGGCGCCTGCACCAGCGTCCAGTTCCACCTGCAGGTCAGCCCGGCGACGTTCGGGTCGTACTGGAACGCCGCGCAGGCGGTCGCCGGCGCCCAGGTCGCCGTGGGCGCGAACTCGCCGTACCTGTTCGGGCACCGGCTCTGGGCCGAGACCCGGATCCCGCTGTTCGAACAGGCGACCGACACCCGGTCGGCCGAGCTGAAGGCGCAGGGCGTGCGGCCGCGGGTGTGGTTCGGTGAACGCTGGATCACGTCGGTGTTCGATCTGTTCGAGGAGAACTCGCGGTACTTCTCCGCCCTGTTGCCGCTCTGCGAGGAGGAGGACCCGGTCGCGGTGCTCGACTCCGGCGGGACACCGAAGTTGGCCGAACTGACCCTGCACAACGGCACTGTCTGGCGCTGGAACCGCCCGGTCTACGCGGTGGTCGAGGGCTGCCCGCACCTGCGGGTGGAGAACCGGGTGTTGCCGGGTGGACCGACCGTGGTCGACATCGCCGCGAACATGGCGTTCTACTACGGGCTGGTCCGGGCGTTGGTCGACTCGGAACGGCCGGTCTGGAGCCAGATGTCGTTCGCGGCCGCACGGGAGAACTTCCAGGCCGGGGCCAGGGACGGCATCCACGGACGGCAGTACTGGCCCGGCGCGGGCGAGGTACCCGTCTCCGAGCTGGTGCTCCGCCACCTGCTTCCGCTCGCCGCCCAGGGGCTGGACGCCTGGGGCGTGTCGGCGGACGAGCGCGACCGCTTGCTCGGCATCATCGAGGGGCGCTGCCTGACCCATCGCACCGGCTCGGACTGGCAGATCGCCACGGTCGAGCGGTTCGAACGGGCCGGGCTCGACCGGGACGAGGCGCTACGCCGGATGACCGTGGAGTACATCGACCACATGCACTCCAACGCGCCGGCTCACACCTGGCCGCTGGAGACCTGAGGCCCGCGCCGCCGGCACCGGCCGGATCGCCGCGGCGGCGGTCCGGCCGCCGTACACCAGCCCTTCCGCTGCGGCGGCGAGTCGGCCCCGATCGTCGGTGGGTGCGAGCACGCGGTGACCGCGCAGGTCGGCGACGAGGTCGCGGGTCCGCGCCACACGCCAGATCGACGCCACGAGTGGGTCGTCGCCGACGAACGCCGCTGCCGTGGACGGCCGCCCAGCGCTTCGATAGCTCACGGTGACCGGCTCGATCGGCGCACCGGCGTCGATCGCCGCCTGGAACAGCGCGGGCCGGAACCGGCCGCCCTCGGCCCCGCACCACGTGGTGCCCTCCGGGAAGACGAGCACGCGCGCCCCCGCTCGCAGCGCGGCCCGGACCTCGGCGACGGTGCCGGGCAGCGTCGAGAGTCGGTGCCGGTCGACGAAGATCGTCCCGGCGCGGGCGGCCACCGGACCGATCAGTGGCCAGCCGCGTAGATCCGCCCGGGCGACCACACGTCCGGGTCGCGCCGACGCCACCGCCAGGACGTCGAGCCACGAGATGTGGTTCACGACCACCAGCGCCGCCGTCGGCGACGGTGTCGACGCGTCCGCGGCGACCCGCACGCCGAGCGTCCACAACAACGTCCGGCACCAGGACCGGACGATCGCGGCGCGTCGCTCGCCGCGCACCAGCGGATGGACGACCGCCAGCCCGAGCGCAGCCAGCAGGGTCATGAACGCCCCCACCAGCCGCAGCGCGGCGACCGGGACGGGGACCCTGGCTTCGTCCGCGCCCAGGCAGCGCACCGCGCACGGTGAGTATGGTGCCCACGCCGGGATCGCGTTCATGCAGCCGCCCCCGAACCCGTGTCGCCCAGGAACCGGCGCAGGTAGCGCGGGTCGGTGTCGGCCAGCGAGAGCAGCACGAAGAAGTCCGCCGTGCCGAACGCCGGGTCGTGCGCCGGGGGCCCACAGACCTGGGCGCCGAGCCGCAGGTAGCCCCGGAGCAACGGCGGGACGAACGCAGCCCGCGGTGCGGCACCGGGCTCGACTGCCCAGGGACGCCACGGCTCGACCCGGTGGGCATCCGACGCGAGATGCTTGGCCCGCACCAGCGCCCAGGTAGCGGCCGCCGCCGCACCCCCGTCGGCCAACGGCACCGACGCGCAGCCGGCCAGCCAGCGGTGACCCGCGAGGTGCAGGTAGCGCGCGATCCCGGCCCACATCAGCCCGATCACCGCTCCGGTGCGGTGATCGGGGTGGACGCAGGACCGCCCGGCCTCCACCAGCTGCGGACGCAGGAACGCGAGCCGGTCGAGCCGGAACTCGCCGTCCGAGTAAAGCTCGGCGCTGCGGCCGGGTGGCAGCATGCGGTAGGTGCCGACGCAGGCGCCGGTGCGGTCGTCGCGGATCAGTAGGTGGTCGCAGAGCGGGTCGAATCGGTCGGCGTCGATGGGCTCGACGCCGGATCCGTCGAGTTCCGCGCCGAGTTCGTCGGCGAAAACGCGGTATCGCAGTTCCTGGGCGGCCCGTATCTCGGCCGGTTCGGTCGCGAGGACCACCGAGTACCCCGGTGTGCGGCGGGGGTCAGCGAGCGCCTCGACGGCGGGCGTCGAAGCGAGGACACGTGGAGGCATGCCGGAGGTGTAACGCCCACGCCACCTCGGGCGGAAGGAACAGCCGACAGGACGGCGTGGACATTCCGTGAATTGTTCGCCACGGCCGTCAGTGGGCGTGCGTCTCCGGTGCGTGCTGGTGCGGCTCGGGACGGCAGCGGCAGCAGGCGAGCAGGTGGAACACCTCGGCCAGCTCCTTGAGGTCGCTGATCGGGTGCCGGAAGCCGGCGCGGATCCAGCGCTCCTCCCCCGCGACGTCGACGCCGAGGGTCAGGCCGTAGCGGTCCAGCCGCAACGCCCGGGCGCTGCGAGCCCCCGGGACGGCGGTCTCCCGCGCCTGCGCGCAGAGTTCGGTGAGCAGATCGCCGTGGTGGTCGGCGAGGTCGGCCAGCAGCCTCTGCTCGTCCGCGCCGAACGGGTCGGGCTCGGCGTCCAGGAACGCGTCGACGTCGACGTCGACGCGGCGGAGGCCGTCGGGGTCGGTGTCCTCCGCGTCGTACCCGGGCGTCGCCCACTCGATCTCCGCCAGATCGAGCCGGTAGAGCACGCTGCCCCGGCCGACGTCGAGCAGCTCACCGGCGGCGTTCACCTCGGCGTAGTCCATCGCGGCCCGATGCGCGGCGATACCGGCCAGCCGGGTGGCCCAGCCCGACATCGTGATCCGGCCGCGCCACGGGCTACCCGGAATCGGCTGCCGGTCGGCGACCGTCAGCTGCGCCACCGCGTCCCCGTCCGCGGCGACCGGACGCAGCACGCGGTCCACCGGGCTGTCCTCGGCCAGAAGCAGCAGTACTCGGCCCATCCGGTCGGTGACATGAGTGACGGCGAACTCGGTCGCGGTGAAACCTCCGTCCGACCCACCGTCCGTCCGGATTCGCGCCGGCAGGTGTCCGGCCGCCAGGGTCCGGGCGATCTCCGCCGGGGTCGGTTCCATCACGCCTCCAAATACGGTTAGGCTCACCTTAGTTAGTGGAGCCTAACCCAGAAGGGTGTTCGATGAACAAGTCCCGGCCGAAGGTCCGCCTCTCCCGCGCGCTGGGTATCCCGCTCACGCCGAAGTGCGTGCAGTACTTCGAGCGGCGCCCGTACCCGCCAGGCGACCACGGCCGGCGTCGGCGCCAGCAGAGCGACTACCAGCTCCGGCTGCGCGAGAAGCAGCGCCTGCGCTTCCAGTACGACCTCGGTGAGAAGCAGCTGCGCCGGGTGTTCGACGAAGCGGTGAAGCGCCCCGGCAAGACCGGCGAGGTGTTCGTTTCGCTGCTCGAGCGCCGGCTCGACGCCACGGTCCTGCGGGCCGGCTTCGCCCGGACGATCTACCAGGCCCGTCAGTTCGTCACGCACCGGCACATCACGGTGAACGGACGCCGCGTCGACCGGCCCTCCTACCGCTTGGAGCCCGGCGACGTCGTGGCCGTGCACGAGCGCAGCCGCACGATGACGCCGTTCGTGACCGCCGCGGCCGGTGCGCACGTGGGCGCGGGACCGACCGCCCCGTACCTCGACGTCTCGGTCGGCACGCTCACCGCCCGGATGCTGCGCGAACCGCTCCGGTCCGAGGTCCCGGTCATCTGCAACGAGCAGCTCGTGGTCGAGTTCTACTCCCGCTGACGCGCCGCCCCTCCACGCGGGCCGCGGTGCGGGAGCGACGCGAGGGCGGCCCCATCCGTCGGGATGGGGCCGCCCTCGCGTCTCGTCCGGCGTTCAGTGCAGGATCGTTAAGCCCACCGGGTAGCGGTAACGCTCGCCACCGGCGGCCGAGAGCGCGGCCAGCACCGTGGTGAGCAGCCAGGCCAGGACCAGCGGCACCAGGAAGAGCGCCGCGAGCCCGAACGTCAGGAAACCCAGCAGCAGCGTCGGCGCCAGCGCGGCGAGGAACGCGAGCTGGAAGTTCGCCGCGGCCAGTGCCTGCTCACGCACGTAGGTCGAACGCTCACCCAAAGCGCGGGAGATCGCCAGCGGACCGGCCGCGCTCGACACGACCCCGGAGAGGTGCGCGAGCACCACCCAGGCGCGCTCACGGAGAGTAGGCGTGTAGGTGCGGTAGGCGACTCGGTCCACAGTGGCGGCGCGTTCCACCGTCGCCGTGGCAACCGGTGTGCGCGGAGCCGGCGTCTTCGCCCGCTCCGGCAGCCTCGGCGGGGCGACGACCGCAGTGGCGGCCGGGCGCCGGGTCGGGCGCGGCCGCCGTACCGTCCGCACACCGCCGTCCAGCACCGGCGTCATCACGCTCATCCGAATCCCTCCTCCGCCTACCGGTCCGGACCCCCGTCCGGCATGCGCCCATCGTGCTCGCGGACGGTGCCCGAGTGCGTCAGGGATCCCACTGGTTCTAGCCCTGGCGAAGTACCCGGCCTAACCCCGGGGACTCCCCGGATGGCTGTGAACTCCTCCACCCCTATCCAACCGTCAGTAACCGAAAACGATGTCGGTCGAACGACAGCAATTTCATGGCGCCGACCACACGTCGGATGACAACTCTCCGTGAGCGTCCATACTCGACCCCTAGGTGCGCGCCTACCCGAGTCTCCCGCGGACGCCGCTCCGAGCCAAGCGAAATTGAGACAAACCAGCATGCTGTCCCAAGCGCGCCGAGAGCCTCCGGATCGGGTCCGCGCTTGTCATCCCGCTACGCAAACTCGTCGACCCGCTCACCGGCGCCCCGACAAAGCCCGGCCACAATGGTGCTTCTCAAACAATTATCGACGCCCACTGTTGTCAGTTCGCTCAGTATTGCGACCGCATTTTCGTGGTGTTAATTTCCCCCCGCCTATTACGCCACGGAGGTACTCAAATGCGTCGCAAGCTGCTCGGCTCGATGTTAGCTGCGCTCGGCGCCACCGCGACTCTACTGGCCGGGGCCCAGCCCGCCGCGGCCGATCCGCTTCCGGTCAACTTCAACTGGCTGGCCGAATTCCCGCCCAATATCGGCAACTACCAGCAGGCCCCACCGGGGGCGATCACGGTCTCCCGCAACGCGGACGGCAAGCTCCCCGCCGCGTGCACCTCGTCGCAGCACCCGGTTCCGGTCATTCTGGCGCACGGCACGTGGGAGAACCAGAACGATAACTGGAGAGCCCTTTCGCCGTATCTCAAGAATGCCGGGTATTGCGTCTATACGTTCAACTACGGTGGTGACGACAACGCGGCACTGCAGGGCACCGATGCGGTTCCGTCGAACGCCAAGGAATTGGCCCGCGTCGTCGACAAGGTCATCCAGGTGACCGGGGCGCCGAAGGTCGACATCGTCGGCCATTCGCAGGGCGGAATGATGCCGCGCTGGTACATCAAATTCCTCGGTGGCGGCGCGAAGATCAACAAGCTGATCGGGCTCTCCCCGTCGAACCACGGCACAACGCTGTGGGGCCTGGGGCAGCTCGGCAAGGCGATCGGGCTCGGCTCGACGATCACCGAGAACGGCGGGGTCGTCGACGGCGCCTTCGACCAGATCCAGGGCTCGGCGGTCCAGCAGAAGCTGGCGACCTGCCCGAGCGGTCCGGCTCAGGACGTCTGCGTCGGCGACACGGTCAAGTACACGGTCATCCAGACCAACGGTGATCAGGTCGTCACGCCGTATCAGAACGCGTTCCTGATCGCGACCGACGCCCAGAAGGCGAGCGGCCAGATCACGAACATCTTGCTCCAGGACGTCTGCATCCTGGACGCCTCGGAGCACCTGGCGATCACCTACGACAGCATCGCGTTCCAGCTGATCCTCAACGCGCTCGACCCGAGCACCGCCAAGAGGCCCGTCTGCAAGCTGATCACCCCCTACGTGGGCGGCTGAGCACGCCAACGACTGAGCAGGCCAACCACTGCGGCTCGACCACGGCCGCACGAATCGCGAAGCGCCCCGGGAGTGCAGGCCCGGGGCGCTTCGTTCGGTTCGATCCGTCAGCCGGAGACGCCGTTCGCCGCCGGTTCCGGCCGAACGGGCCGGCCGACGATCGCGCCGACGATGTCGGTGAGCACGGTCAACCGGGTCAACTCGACGTCGTGGAAGGCCGGCGCGTGCTGGCGGGCGACCACCAGCGCGGTCGACGTCCCTTCGAACGGCGCCACCGCCAGGTGCGGGCCGCCGGGGAGGCTGATCAGCCGGGGACGCAGCGGTGTCAGCTCCGGGAGCCGGACGTCAGCGGGAGCCTGCCAGCTGGCGGCGACGACGCTCGTCGACGGTTCGGTCTCCACCAGCACCGCCCACTCCGCGCTGAACAGCGCCGGAGCGGCGTCGACCAGGGTGGCCAGCCCGTGCGCCGGGTTCATCGCCACCTGCGCGAGGACGCCGAGGTCCGGGTAGGCGCCCGGCGGCTCGATCGTCTCCCAGACCCCTTCGACCCGGACGCCCGGCGCGGCCTCGAGCCCGGCGCTGACCCGCTCGCGGACCGCGGGATTCGCCACCGACACCGTGAACTCGTCCAGCGCCCGACCCGAGACGCTCTCCAGCACCGTCACTTGAAGGATGTCGGCGCCGGCCGCACCGAGAGTACGAGTGACGGCACCGAGCGCACCTGGCCGGTCCGGCAGCGAGACCCGTACCCGTAGCAGCATGCCAACCCCCTACCAGCAGCGATATCGCTCAGCCTGCCACGACTGGGTTACCACCGTGTTGCTGCCCCGACGCGTCCGGATGCCCGCAGCGGCGAGACGCCACGGGCATCCGGCCGGGACGCTCACCGATCGGCGCGCCACCGCCGCCCGAGCCAGCTGGGCCACCAGACGGCCGGGCCGATGTCGAGTGCCAGCGCCGGTACCAACACGGTACGGACGAGCAGCGTGTCGAGCAGCACCCCGACCGCGACCAGCAGCCCCATCGCCAGCAATGAGATCAGCGGCATCCCGAGGAAGACCGCGAACGTGCCGGCGAGCACCAGGCCGGCGCTGGTGATCACTCCGCCGGTGGCTCGCAGCCCGGCCAGCACACCCTCGCGGTGGCCGGACTTCGCGACCTCCTCGCGCACCCGCGTCATCAGGAAGACGTTGTAGTCGACGCCGAGCGAGACCAGGAACAGGAACCCGAGCAGCGGCAGCGAGTAGTCGACCGCGTCGACGTCGAACACCCCTTCCAGGATCAGCGCGGTACCGCCCAGCGCGGCCAGGAACGACAGCACGTTGGTGGCGATCAGCAGCAGCGGGGCGACGAGCGAGCGCAGGACGGCGACCAGGATGAGCATGATCGCCACCAGCGCCAGCGGGATCACCACCCACCGGTCCCGGGCGGCGGTTTCCCGGGTGTCGAGCGTCGACGCCGTACGGCCGCCGACCGCGGCATCCGCGTCGGGCAGCTCGGCGAGCGCGGAGCGGAGCCGCTGCACGGTCTTCTCGGCGGCGCCGCTGTCCGGCGCGTCGGCCAGCACCACCGGGACCAGCACCAGATCACCGCCGCGAACCACCTGGTTCACCTGGGCGACGCCGGACGTCGACCGCGCGGCTTCGACCACCGCGTCGGCGGAGCCCGCCGCGGCGACGATCTGAGTCGGCTCGGTCGCCCCGGCCGGGAAGTGTTTCGCGACCAACTCCTGGCCCCGGACCGAGTCCGGCGGCGTCTTGTACTGCTGCGCGTCGCTCGCGCCGAGCGTCATGCTGCTCAGGCCCAGCGTCAGCGCGACGAGGAACACCACCGCGGAGGTCCAGAGCAGGCGCGGACGGCGGCCAACCACGGTGGCGACCGTGTGCCAGCTGACGAACCGGGTGGTGGTGGCCTCGCTGCCGACCCGCGGGACCAGCGGCCAGAACGCCCAGCGCCCGACGACGACGAGCAGCGCAGGCAGCAGCGTCAGGATGACGATCGCCGCACAGGCGACACCGATCGCACCGGTACCGCCGAGGCTCCGGGTGGAGTTCTGATCGGCGGCCAGCAGGCAGAGCAGGCCGACGACCACGGTGCCCGCGGACGCCAGCACGGCCGGCGCGGTGCGGCGGAGCGCGATCGCCATCGCGGTGTGCCGGTCGGCGTGGCGACGCAGTTCCTCCCGGTACCTGGCGATCAGCAACAGCGCGTAGTCGGTGCCCGCGCCGAACACCAGCACGGTGAGGATGCCGCCGCTCTGCCCGTTGACCGGCAGGTCGGCGTGCTTGGCGGCCAGGTACACGACCGCAGTGGCCAGCTGGCTGCCGATGCCCACCGCCAGCAGCGGCAAGATCCAGAGCACCGGGCTCCGGTAGGTGAGCAACAGCAGGACCGTGACGACGCCGACGGTCGCGAGCAGCAGGTTGGCGTCCAGGTCGTCGAAGACCGAGACCGCGTCGTAGAGGTTCCCGGCGGCTCCGGCGACGTGGACCTCGACGCCGGCGGGCGCCGACTCGGCCACCCGATCTCGCATCCGTTCGACCGCGCCGAGCGGGTCGTCGTTGTTGTCGACCGGCACCACGTACATCAGGGCTGCGTCGTCGTCCGACGGGATGGGGCCCTCGATGTCGCCGGCGCCGAGCGCGGCGAGCGCCGATCGGTCCGCGGTGATCGCCGTCCGGTCCGCCGGGGTCAGCCCGCCGTCGCGGGCGTAGACGACGACGGCGGGCAGCAGGTCGTCCTGCTGGAAGCGGGGCAGCAGCTCGGCGACCCGCGTCGACTGCGCCTCCCGCGGCAGGAACGAAGTCGCGCTGTTGTCCTCGACCTCGGTCACCTTGCCGGCGAACGGTCCGGCGCCGATCAGCACGACCACCCAGAACAGGACGACGAACCACTTGCCACGTTTCCAGTGGAACCGGCCGTCGGCCCGGTCGGACGGCGCGTCGTCGACCGGAGGCCGGGCATACTTCGGTGGGGAGTTCATGGCTCTCCTTCAGTGGAATGGGAGTTCCGCTGGGTGGGTCGTCGGGTGGCAGCCCGGCGGCCCACTGCTCATCCCGCGCAGGGCGCGGTGTTCCGATCCCGACGCGGCGGTGGCAGCCGTCGCGTCCGGTGGTTCAGGCGGGGACGCCCTCGGGGGGCGGCGTCGCCGTCAGGTCAGCCGACCTCGCGGAGCAGCTTGTCGATCGCCGCGACCCGGGCGCGTAACTCGGCGACGCCCTCGGAGATCTCACGCTGGCCCGCCGAGAGCTCGGCGAGCGTCGCGCGGAACTCCTCGAGCGCCTCCTGGTTCTCCTTCTGGACGTCCACCGCGATCTCCTTCCGGATGCCGTGGATCACCGCGACCCGGCCGGTCGCGAAGATCTGCCAGGCGATCACGGTGGCGAACAGCACGCCCGCGCAGGCGACGATGGCTACCGGCCACTCCATCAGCGCGTCACCGCCCCTCGTTGGTGGGGCCGCTGAGCGTGCGGGTGGCGGCCGCGATCTGCTGGGGGGTCAGCCGCAGGGCGAACGGCGTCACCTCGACGTATCTCATCGCTTTCCCGTCCTCCGAGACCTCGTGATGGCCTGACACCAACCCGGCTGCTTCCAAGCGCTGCAGGTGCATGTGCAACAACGGCCGGCTCATGCCCATCTCGCGGGCTAGCCGACTGACGTAGTTCCGGCCGGCGGCAAGGGCAGCCACGATGCGGAGCCGATGCGGATTCGCCAGTGCGCTCAGCATCAGCAACAGCTCGTCGCCGGTGGGGTCGGTGCGCTCTTCCATATGTCAGAGAACTCTGACAGGTGACGAGATCAACTGTCAACCAACAGAATTCCCTGTGGCTGCGGAATGGGGTCCACGCCCTCGGCGGGGTAGGCCGCGGCGGGCCTAAGCTGGAAGCACCGAGAGAACCGGGAGACGACGTGACCGTACGAGCGACCTGGAACGGTGTCGTGATAGCGGAGAGCGACGACACGGTCGTCGTGGAGGGGAACCACTACTTCCCCGCGTCGGCGGTTCGGGCCGACTTCCTGCGCCCGTCACAGACGCACACGTTCTGCCCGTGGAAGGGCACCGCGAGCTACTACTCGATCGAGGTGGACGGCACCGAGAACCGGGATGCCGCCTGGTACTACCCGGCGCCGAAGGAGGCCGCCGCCGCGATCACCGACCACGTCGCGTTCTGGCGCGGCGTCACGGTCACCGAGGACTGATCAAAAGGGAGGACCACCGCGCGCCCTTGCGGGCGAAGACGCCGATACCGAAGTACCGGCAGAACGGGTGGCCCTCCCCGTCACCCAGGTTCCCGCAGCGCGGGTGCGCTCAAACACCGGGCGGTACGGCATGGCTGATGAGGTGCGACTCCGCCAGCCGAACGAGGCAAGACCTACCGATCCGGCAGACGAACTCGACTACCGGTTCTCGCTGGCCAACGAACGCACGTTCCTCGCCTGGATCCGCACCGCGCTCGCCCTGGTCGGCGGTGGGCTCGCTGTCGACCAGCTGCTACCCGACCTGGGCCGTCCCGCGTTGCGGGCCACGATCGCGTCCGTCCTGCTGGTGCTCGGCGCGGCAACCGCGGTGCACGCGGCGGTCCGCTGGGTGCAAGTCGAGCGGCGGATGCGCTCCGGGCGTGACCTGCCGTCCACCCGGTACCCCCAGGTGCTCGCGCTGTTGCTGGCGCTCGGTGCGGTGCTCCTCGTCCTCGTCGTCGTTCTCGGCGCCGACAGGTGACGACGCGCCGGCGACCTCCGGGGCTGGCGTCGGAGCGCACCGCGCTGGCCTGGGTCCGATCGCTGACCGGCCTCGGCGGCGTCACGCTGTTGCTGTCCCGCGGGCTGTTGATGCACTGGCCGCTGCTCCCGGCCACGATCGTGATCGGCGCGATCGGAGCCTTCGTACTGGCGGCGTGCGTACTCGGCGAACGCCGATGGCTCGCTCTGCGTCGGCCCGAGCCGGGGCCGCCGCATGCGAGCGTGGTCGTCGCGATCACCGCCGGCGCGGTGCTCACCGCCGCCCTGGGCGGCCTCGTGCTCCTGCACTGAAATCTGGGGCGTCAGCCCACGGCGCGTTTCCACGCTTCTGACCAGGTGCCGTAGCTGGTGCAGGTGGTTCCGCGGTCATCGCGGCAGTCGACGAGCGGCGCCGTCTGCATCGCGACCTTCGCGTAGAACGGCTCGTCGGTCGCGTGGAACGTCCGGCACCAGGACCGGTCGGTCGTCTTCGCACAGGCGGCGGCGGTCGCGGGCGCGATTCCCAGCCACTCCGCCATCCGCGCGTTCACCGTGGGGCTGAGCACGTGGTCCATCCACCTGTACATGCAGTTGGGGTGCGGCGCCTTCGCGCCGAGCATCCAGGTGGTGGACGTTCCGGTCGACCCCTCGGCCGGCACCGCCGACTGCACCGGCGCACCGCTCGCCTTCGTCAGCTGAGCGATGGCCAAGCTGGTCTGTCCCACCACTACCCGCTTGGACGTGAAGGCCGGCACCGCCTGCCGGTAGTCCGTCCAGTACCCGCCGGCCAGCTTCCGCTGGATCTTCAGCGTCTCGACCACCGCGTCCAGCTGAGCCTCGGTCAACGCGTACGGACTGCGGATTCCGAGTTCCGGTCGCGCGGTCTTGAGGTACTGCGCGGCGTCGGCGATCGTCATCGGCGTCTCCGGCGCGGTCACCCGGCCCTGGTACGGCGAGCCCGCCTGGTAGACCGACTGCCAGGACGTCAAGGGCTTGGTCACCACGTCGGTGCGCCAGAGCAGGACGTTGGCCGAGCGCCCCACCGGGACGCCGAACCGCACGCCGTCCACGGTGTACCAGGGCTTGTCCTTCAGCCCCGGCACGACCTGCGCGTACCCCGGCACGAGCGTGGTGTTGACCGGCGCGACCGTGCCCTGGTTCACCAGCCGGAGCGCGACGTCGCCGGTCGCGGCCACGCCGTCGTAGCGTCCGCTCGCCATCAGCGAGGCGGTCTCGTCGGGCCCGCTGGTCAGCGTCACCTCGACCTTGCAGCCGGTGGCCTTCGTGAACGGCGTGACCCAGTCCGCGGACTTGTCGGTCCGGCCGGTCTCGACGTAGCCGGCCGGTGCGACCAGGTTCAGGGCACCCTCGGTCTGGCCGAGGCTGGACGCGGGGCCGGCCGTGGGGACCGTGAACTTCGTCGGCGACGGGACGCTCTTCTTCTCGTCGCCGTCGCCGGTGCAGCCAGCGAGGACGAGTGCGGCGACGAGTGCGGTGGTCAGTCTGCGGGCGTACGTGGGGAACAACTCCTGGCGTCGGCGTCACCCGGTGTGCGGAACCGGGGCGCGGGACCGTGTCGCCCCGCGCGGCCGCAGCCGAGGGCCGCGCGGGACTCCCCTGAGTTTGCCAGCGCTCCGCCAGCGTTCCTTCTGCCCTTAATGTGGAATTACAGATCCACACCCGTTAGGACCATCACCCGTTCTTCGGTGTAGTCGGTCATCGCCGATCGCAGGCCCTCGCGTCCGACGCCGGACGCCTTCACGCCGCCGTACGGCATCTGGTCGGCGCGGTAGCTCGGCACGTCCCCCACGATCACTCCGCCCACCTCCAGCACTCGCTGCGCGGTGAACGCCGTCTGGATGTCCCGCGTGAACACCCCGGCCTGCAACCCGAACTCGGAGTCGTTGACCAGCGCGAACGCCTCGTCGACGGTGTCGAACGGGGTCACCGTGAGGACCGGTCCGAACACCTCCTCGCGGTTGACCGTGGCGTCGGACGGCACGCCGGCCAGCACGGTCGGCGCGTAGGCCGCGTTGTCACGGACACCACCGGTGAGCAGCTCGGCGCCCTGCCCGACCGCCTCGTCCACCCACGACTCGACCCGCTGCGCGGCCGCGACGTCGATGAGCGGGCCGACGTCGGTCGTCTCGTCCGACGGGTCGCCGGTGACCTGCGCTTTCACCTTGTCGACGAGGAGCGGGACGAACTCCTCGTAGCGGTCGCGGGCGACCAGCACCCGCTGCACCGCGATGCAGGACTGCCCACCCTGGTAGTTCGAGAACGTCGCGATGCGGGTGGCCGCCCAGTCCAGGTCCGGGTAGTCACCGCAGACGACGACCGCGGCGTTGCCGCCCAACTCCAGCGTGACGTGCTTGCGCGGCACGGCGTCCTTGATGCTCCACCCGACCGGGCCGGAGCCGGTGAACGACACCACCGGCAGCCGCGGATCGGCGACCAGGTCACCGGCCCGCTCGTTCGGCACCGGAAGCACGCTCACCATGCCCGTCGGCAGGTCGGTCGCGGCCAGGAGTTCACCGAGCAGCAGCGCGGCGAGCGGCGTCTTCGGAGCGGGCTTCAGGACGATCGGCGCGCCGACCGCGATCGCCGGCGCGATCTTGTGCGCGACCAGGTTCAGCGGGAAGTTGAACGGCGAGATGCCCAGTACCGCCCCGCGCGGGAACCGCCGGGTCACCGCGATCCGGCCGGTCGCGGCCGGGTCGGTGTCCAGCCGCTGCAGCTCTCCGCTGAATCGGCGAGCCTCCTCCGCCGCCCAGCGGAACGTCGAGATTCCTCGGGCGACCTCCAGCCGGGCCCACTTCACCGGCTTGCCGTTCTCGGCGGTGATCAGCCGCGCGACCTCCTCGGAGCGCGCGGTGAGCTCGTCGGCGACGTGGTTCAACGCGGCGGCCCGGACGTGCGCCGGGGTCGCGGCCGCGGCGGTCCGCACCGCGTGCGCCGCCGCCACGGCCTGCTCGGTCTGCTCGGGCGTCGGTTCGGCGACGACCGCGACCAGCGACCCGTCGTGCGGATGACGGACCTCGAACGTCCGGTCGCTGGTGGCGGCTTCACCGGCCAGCCAGAACGGCACGACGTCAGGGGACGAAGCAGACATGCGGGCTCCTTGGTTAAGACACCGCCGCAACGCTAACTCGCAGGCAGTGGCGCGGTTCAGGGGGCACCACGGCGCAGAACCGACAACACTGCGATGGTCCCGATTCATCCGATGTTCGATCTGCGACGCTTCGATCGGGAACGGGCTCGATCGGGCCCCGCCCACCGCTCCGCCCGGACGCTCCCCGGGCGAGCCGCAGAACCCTGGAGGTCCTCGGTGCGCAGCCTCCCGCTGCCGTTCCGTCTCGCCGTTCCGGTCGGCACTGTGCTCACAGCGCTCGCCACGGTGATGCTCTCGGCGACCCCGTCCGCCGCGTACTCGTCGAAGTACAGCGAGGTGACGCTGCTCGGCCGTTCGGGCATCTCGGCGACGGACTACCAGCCCGGCCCGGTCTCCGGCACCGCGCTCGACAAGACGACGGTGAACGGTGTCACGCCGCCGTTCGACGGGCAGCCGATCCCCGGCTTCTCGGCGGCGATCACCGCCACACCGGGCGACCGGTCCGGCCGGCGGCTGCTGGCGATGCCGGACAACGGCTTCGGTACCAAGGCGAACTCCGCCGACTTCCTGCTGCGCGCCTACTACGTGCGGCCGCACTACCGGACCGGGCCGTCCCGCACGCCGGGCCTCGGTAAGACTTCGATCGACGGGTTCCTCAGCTTCCGCGACCCCGACCGCAAGATCCCGTTCCCGATCGTGAACGGATCGACGAAGGACCGGCTGCTGACCGGCGCCGACTTCGACATCGAGTCGCTCCAGCGGGACGCGCAGGGCAACCTCTGGATCGGCGACGAGTTCGGACCGTACCTGGTCAAGGTCGACAAGACCGGCAAGGTCCTGCAGGCTCCGATCCCGCTCGCGGACGGCACGAAGTCGCCGCAGTCGCCGGACCTGAAGGCCGGCGAGACGCCCTCCCTCGGCGCGAGCAACGGGTTCGAGGCGATGGCGATCTCTTCGGACGGCAGGAAGCTCTACCCGA
Organism: Cryptosporangium minutisporangium; assembly: GCF_039536245.1. NCBI lineage: Bacteria > Bacillati > Actinomycetota > Actinomycetes > Cryptosporangiales > Cryptosporangiaceae > Cryptosporangium > Cryptosporangium minutisporangium. The sequence goes on from NZ_BAAAYN010000017.1 coordinate 79,783, forward strand.
TCCTCGAGGGTCCGAAGGTCGCCGACACCGACAAGGCCCGCCGGGTGGTGTACGAGTTCGACGTCCGCGCGAACAAGTACACCGGTAAGACCTGGTCGATCAACGTCAGCGCGGTCGGGAACGTGGTCGCCGACGCCCAGGTGCTGGACGGACGTCGGATCGCGTGGCTCGAGCGGGACAACTTCGAGGGCGCCGAGGCGAAGGTCAAGAAGATCCAGATCGCCGACCTGGACACCGCCGACAGCACCGGCGCCGTGAAGTCGACGACCATCGCCGACCTGCTGAGGATCGCGGATCCGCGGCGGATCTCGACCCCGGCCCGCACCGGTGAGTTCGGCGTGGGCCCGACGTTCGCCTTCCCGTTCCAGTCGGTGGAGACGATCCTGCCGCTCACGGGCGAGAGGGTGTTCGTCACCAACGACAACAACTTCCCGGGCAACGACGGCCGGATCACGGGCAAGGCCGACGACGTCGAGCTGATCCAGATCGTGGTGCCGGGCCTGCGCAAGCACTGACCCGCACCGAGGCGGCCCCGCGCTTCGCGGGGCCGCCTGGTAGCGCACTGCGGGTCCGCTGCGGGACGATGGACGAACGTGCCCGCCTGGTGAGCCGATGACCACTCGATCCGTCGTTAACGGCGTGCAATACTGCGGATCCGAGCAAAGCCGCCCGGAAAAGATCGCGAAACAGCGCCCCTGGAGGACCGATGACTCAGACCGACCACCGCGTCGTCGACTCGGCAGGCGCCGGCAGCGTCCCGCAGGAGCGCAAGCTGGTCACCGCGATCCCCGGCCCACGCTCGACCGAGTTGCTGGCCCGCCGCAACGCGGCCGTCGCGCAGGGCGTCAGCGTCACGCTCCCGGTGTTCGTGACCGCTGCGGGCGGCGGCATCATCGTGGACGTCGACGGCAACCAGCTCATCGACCTCGGCTCCGGCATCGCGGTGACGAACGTCGGGAACGCGAACCCGGCCGTGGCCGCTGCGGTGGCCACACAGGCTGCCGCGTTCACCCACACCTGTTTCATGGTCACCCCGTACGAGGGGTACGTGGCGGTCTGCGAGGCGCTGAACCGCCTCACCCCGGGCGACTACGAGAAGCGGTCGGCACTGTTCAACTCCGGCGCCGAGGCGGTGGAGAACGCAGTCAAGATCGCCCGCGCGTACACCAAGCGCCAGGCCGTCGTCGTCTTCGACCACGGCTACCACGGCCGGACGAACCTGACGATGGCGCTGACCGCGAAGAACATGCCGTACAAGCACTCGTTCGGCCCGTTCGCGCCCGAGGTCTACCGGCTCCCGATGTCCTACCCGTACCGCGACGAAGCGGCGGGGCTGGACGCCTCCGGCCCGGCCGCGGCGGCGCGGGCACTCAGCGTCCTCGACAAGCAGGTGGGGGCGGAGAACGTCGCCGCGCTGGTGATCGAGCCGATCCAGGGCGAGGGCGGCTTCATCGAGCCCGCGCCTGGCTTCCTCGCTGCGCTCGCGGAGTACTGCCGGGAGCACGGCATCGTCTTCGTCGCGGACGAGATCCAGACCGGCTTCGGGCGTACCGGCTCGTTGTTCGCGTCCGAGCACGAGGGGATCGTGCCGGACCTGGTGACGACCGCGAAGGGCATCGCAGGCGGCATGCCGCTGGCGGCGGTCACCGGCCGGGCCGAGATCATGGACGCCGCCCACGTCGGCGGGCTCGGTGGGACGTACGGCGGTAACCCGGTCGCGTGCGCCGCGGCGCTCGCCGCGATCGACGAGATCGAGTCCGGTGACCTGGCCGGGCGGGCGCGGCGGATCGGCGAGGTCATGCTGCCGGCGCTGCACGAACTCGCCGAGCGGCACTCGTGGCTGGGCAACATCCGCGGACGCGGTGCGATGCTCGCCGTCGAGTTGGTCGAGCCGGGCACCACCAACCCCGCACCTCAGCTCGCGGCCGCCGTGAACAAGGCGTGCCACCAGCGCGGGCTGGTGACGCTGAGCTGCGGCACGTACGGCAACGTGCTCCGGTTCCTGCCGCCGCTGGTGATCGGCGAAGAGCTCCTCCGCGAGGCGCTCGCCCTGATTACCGAGGCGTTCGACGAGGTCGCCGCCGGCCTGACGCCGGTGCCTGCCACCGCTCCGGAGCGCACCACCGACACCGACTAAGTGCACCGCGACCATTCTGCTCTGAGCTGGAGCCCGTTCAGGGCGAGGCTGGCGTCCGAGCGCGCCGACACCTACTCGGGTTGGCCCTTACCGTCAGGCGCGCCACGCGTCAGCGCCCCTGGGGCCGTGACCTCGGGCCTGCCGTCATAGAGAGGCGCGCTCGGCCGTCAGGCTCGTTCTGAGCGGGCCGCCCTCCGTGCCGCACTCCAGAACGGCTAGGACTGCGGAGCAGATCGTCTCCTGCTCGTCCGGCGTGAGCAGCGGCCGCTGCGGCTGGCCGTCCGGACCGCTGTGGTCGTGGTGCAGCAATCCGGACATCAGCGCGCCCATCGCGCACCGGCCGCGCAGCAGCGCGGTCGGATCGTCCGAACCGGCGAGAACCCGCAGCAGAGACGCCACCCGGTTCGCCATCCCGAGACGCTCGAACATCGCGTGCTTCACCGACGGATCGCTGAGCACCGCGTTGAGGAACTCACCGCGCTCGTTCATCTGCGTGATCAGCCGCTTGACCAGCTCGGCCCGGGACCACTGCCCGGCCGCGGTCGCGGCGATGATCCGGTCGATGTCGTCCATGAACGGCGTCAGCAGCGCCTGCAGCACCTCTTCCTTCGACGGGAAGTGGTAGTACAGCGCCGCCTTCGTCATCCCGACCCGCACCGCGAGGTCGCGAATGGACGTGCCCGCGAACCCGCGCTGCTCGAACAACTCGGTCGCGGCGTCGAGGATCCGCTGCCGGGTGCCCTCGGCCGTACTTCCAGCCGTCCGCCCCACGTCACGCTCCTCTCCGCTAGGCGTTCGACTGCCAAGCGTACGAACTATGCGCTCCCCCGCACAGGGTCCGGCGGTACTGGACCGTAACCGCTACGACCCCACGACGACTCCACCCGGCCTACCCACGCGCTGCCGGATGTGAACTCTGCGTGACGACACGCACTAGTCAGTTGACATGCCGCCCTAGGCTGCCCAAAGTATTAACCGACCGTTCGATTAATTCAATCCCGCGGGGGTGTGACCGATGGCCGGACTGGCCAGGTGGTGCTATCGCCATCGAATCGTCGTGGTGGTCCTCTGGGTCGTCGGGTTGCTGGGCCTCGGTGCCGCCAGCCAGACGGCGGGTTCCGCTTACAACGATAGCTTCGCGTTACCAGGCACTGAATCGACAAAGGCCCTGGACCTTCTCCAGAACGCTTTCCCCGAGGCGGCCGGCGACCAGAACACGATCGTCTGGCACACCGACTCCGGTTCGGTGAAGGACCCCGCGGTCCAGCAGCGCATCGACGAGATGCTCGCCGAGGTCGCCGACTCCCCGTCCGTTACCTCGGTGACCAGCCCGTATACCGATCAGGGCGCGACGCAGATCAGCCGGGACGGCACGATCGCCTACGCCACCGTGACGTTCAACGGGCAGGCCGAAGAGATCGACCTCGAACACATCGAGAACGTGATCGGGCTCGCTGAGGACGCCCGCACCGACGGCCTCGACGTCGAGCTCGGCGGCAACGCGATCCAGGTGGCGACCCAGGCTCCGCCGGGCAGCTCCGAGATCTACGGCCTGATGGCCGCCGCGGTAATCCTGCTGATCGCGTTCGGCTCCGTGCTGGCGATGGCGATCCCGCTGATCACCGCGGTGCTGGCGCTGGCCGGGGGTCTGACGGCGACCATCCTGCTCAGCCACGTGATGTCGGTGGCGACGATCGCGCCCACCGTGGGCGCGCTGATCGGCCTCGGTGTCGGCATCGACTACGCGCTGTTCATCGTCACCCGGCACCGCAACGGCCTCAAGGCAGGCCTGTCGGTCGAAGAATCGACGATTCGAGCGCTGAACACGTCCGGCCGCGCCGTGGTGTTCGCAGGCATCACGGTCTGCATCGCCCTGCTCGGCTTGCTCGTGCTCAATCTCAGCTTCCTCACCGGCATCGGCGTCTCGGCCTCGGTCGTGGTGCTCTTCTCCGTTCTCGCTGCGGTGACCCTGCTCCCGGCGCTGCTCGGCTTCTTCGGGATGCGGGTGCTCTCCCGCCGGGAGCGGCGCCGACTGGCCGCCGAAGGGCCGCACGACGCGGCCACGCGCGGTGTCTGGGCCCGCTGGGCCGGAATCGTGGAGCGACGTCCGCGGATGCTGGCCGCGATCGCGATCACCCTCATCGCGGTGCTCTCGATCCCGACCCTCTCGATCCGGCTCGGCTCGTCCGACCAGGGCAACAACCCCGCCGACACGACCACCCGCAAGGCGTACGACCTGCTGGCCGACGGCTTCGGGCCGGGTTTCAACGGACCGCTGCAGCTGGTCGCCGAGCTGAAGTCGCCCGGTGACACCGCCGCGCTGAACGAGCTGGTGGAGCGGGTCCGGGACGACTCCGGCGTCGCCGCGGTGATGGCGATGCCGACCGAGCCCGGGGCGGAACTGGCGATCGTCCAGGTGATCCCGACCACGTCACCGCAGTCGGAGCAGACCAGCGAGCTGATCACCCGGCTGCGCGAGGACGTGGTGCCGAGCGTCGAGCAGGGCAACACGATCCAGGTGCACGTGGGCGGTCTGACCGCGATCTTCGACGACTTCGCCGACGTGCTCACCAGCAAGCTTCCGCTGTTCCTCGGCGTGATCATCGGGCTGGGCTTCCTGCTGCTGATGGTGGCGTTCCGCAGCCTGTTGGTGCCGCTCACCGCGGCGGTGATGAACGTGCTCGCAGCGGCGGCGTCGTTCGGGGTGATCGTCGCGGTGTTCCAGTGGGGTTGGGGCGTCGAAGCGCTGGGCGGCGGCGCCGCCGGGCCGGTCGAGGCGTTCATGCCGGTGATGATGCTGGCGATCCTGTTCGGACTCTCGATGGACTACCAGGTGTTCCTGGTCAGCCGGATGCACGAGGAGTGGGTGCACACCGGCGACAACCGGCGAGCGGTCAGGGTCGGCCAGGCCAGCACCGGTCGGGTGATCACGGCGGCGGCGGCGATCATGATCTTCGTCTTCGGTGCGTTCATCTTCGAGGGCGAGCGGGTGATCGCGGAGTTCGGAGTCGGACTGGCGAGCGCCGTCTTCATCGACGCGTTCATCCTCCGGACGCTGCTCGTGCCCGCGCTGATGCACCTGTTCGGCTCGGCGAACTGGTGGATCCCGAAGTGGCTGGACCGGATCCTGCCGCACCTCACGGTCGAGCCGGCCGACGAGCCGGTGGCACCGCCCCGCCCGGAGGAGAAGCCCGAGCCGGTCCCGGTGGGCTGACCGACCGCGCGGAAAAACACGCTTGCCCACAAGCGACTCCCGCCGGACGCTGGAAACGGCGTCCGGCGGGATCCGGCCCTACGGCGGCCGGTGCCGAGCCGCCGCGAAGGAGGCGTGAATGGACACGGTCGTCACGCTCGTGACCGACCTCCGTGCCCCCGTCCTCTACGCCTTGATCCTCGCCATCGTCTTCGCCGAGACCGCCGTCCTGCTGGGCATGCTCCTCCCGGGTGAGACCGCGGCGATCGTCGCCGGGGTCCTCGCCAGCCAGCAGCAACTCTCGCTGCAGGCCGTCATCCCGTTGGTGGTGGTGGCTGCGATCGCCGGTGACACCACCGGTTACCTGCTCGGTCGACGCTTCGGCCCGAACGTGCTGGAGGGCCGGCTGCTGCGGCGGCGGCACGACCAAGTCGAGCGCGCCGCCGCGTCACTGCGTCGCCACGGCTGGCTGGTGATCGTCGTCAGCCGATTCCTGCCGTTCCTCCGCACCGTGACCCCGGCCGCGGCCGGGGTGTCGCGGTTGCCGTACCCGGCGTTCTTCGCGGCCAGCGTCGCGGGCTGCGTGCTGTGGGGCGTGGGCTGCCCGGTGCTGGGATATCTGGCCGCCGACTCGTACGAGCGGGTCGAGGAGGTCGTCGGCAACACCGGCATCATCGTTCTCGCGCTGCTGGCGCTGACCGGCTGGGTGGTGCGGGTCCGGCGTCGGCGCCGCGCCCGGCAGGTCGCTGCGCCGGACGGTTCCGGCGTCTCGTCGGAGCCGGCTGACGCTCCGGACCTTCCGGACGCCCACCCGGTCGCCACCAGCACCCCGCCGGAAGCACCCGCCGCTGAGCCGCAGCCCCGCGACGATCCGGCCACCGTCCGACCGACGAGCCCGGCCGGCACCACCGGCTCGATCGACGTCCTCCGCCCACGCCGACGGACCGACCGCCGCCGCCCCTGACCACCGTTCCACCACCGCAAGATCGCCCAGAGGGGAACTCCGTCGCGATCGATGTGACAGGAGGCAGAGAATGAACCCCAAACGGCGGAGGTGGGCCAACGGTGGAGGTCGGACTACTCGGCGCGGTCGAGGTCAGGGCAGACGGCGCACCCGTCGCCGTCGGCGGCCAACGGTTGCGTGCGGTGCTGGCCCGCCTTGCCCTGGACGCTGGTCGTCTGGTCACCGTCGACGCACTGGTCGACGCCGTCTGGGGGGACGAACCGCCCGCCGGGGCGGTGAACGCTCTGCAATCGCTCGTCAGTCGGCTCCGCCGGGCGCTGCCCAACGGAGCCGTCGAGTCGGTGCCTGCCGGTTATCGGCTGGCGGTCGATCCGGACGCCGTGGACGCGCACCGCTTCGAGCGGGCAGCGACGTCCGGGCGCCGCGCGCTGGAGGGCGGTGACCCGCTCGGGGCCGCCACGACGCTCCGGGAAGCGCTGGCGCTGTGGCGTGGGCCGGTGCTGGCCGACGTCGGCGACGTGCCGTTCCGTGGGGCGGTCGTCACTCGGCTGGAGAACGCCCGGCTCGGCGCTCTGGAGGACCGAATCCACGCCGACCTCGCGCTCGGACGGCACGCGGACGTCGTCCCGGAATTGGAAGTTCTCGTCGAGGAGCACCCACTGCGCGAGCGTCCGCACGCGCAGTTGATGCTCGCGCTCGGCGGCGCGTCCCGGCAGGCGGACGCGCTGGCCGTGTACGACCGGATCCGCCGTCGGCTCGCCGATGAGCTCGGCGTCGACCCGGGGCCGGTGCTGGCGGCCGCGCACGCCAGCGTGCTCGGCGCGCCCACCCGACGGACCGCGGACAACAGCGCCCGGCCGCCGCGCACCGTCCGTCCGCCGGAGCCGAGGACGCCAGAGCCGAGGGCGCCGGAGAGCGGGGCACCGAACCGACCGCGGGGCAACCTGCGACCGCAGCTCAACAGTTTCGTCGGTCGCCGGACCGAGCTGGCCGCGGTCGCCGACCTACTGACCACCGAGCGGCTGATCACGTTGATCGGTCCGGGTGGTGCGGGCAAGACCCGGCTGGCCGAGGAGTCCGGCGCGCGGCTCGCCGACCGCTGCCCCGGCGGCGTCTGGATGGTGGCGCTGGCGCCGGTCGGTGACGGCAGCGAGGTACCCCAGACGGTGCTCACCAGCCTGGGGCGCCGCCAGGTCGGCCTGCTCGACCGCGGCCGGCCCGGTGTCGAGGGAGCTGGTCCGCCGGACGTGCACGAGATCCTCACCAAGGCGCTGAGCGCGGGCCCCACGCTGCTCGTGCTCGACAACTGCGAACACCTGATCGAGTCGGTCGCCGCGCTCGCCCACTCGCTGCTGCTCGACTGCCCGGAGCTGCGGATCATCGCCACCAGCCGGGAGCCGCTCGGCGTGCCGGGCGAGCGGCTCCACTCGGTGCCCAGTCTGGCTCTCCCGCCGCTCGGCATGCCCACGCCCGCCCAGGCCGCGCGCTACCCGGCCGTCCAGCTCCTGGTCGACCGGGCCGCGGCCGTCCGCCCCGGGTTCGCCCTGAACCCGGAGAACGTCGCCGCGGTGGTCGAGATCTGCCGGCGGTTGGACGGTCTGCCGCTGGCACTGGAGCTGGCCGCCGCCCGGCTGCGGTCGGTCTCCCCCCAGCAGCTGGCCGCCCGGCTCGGGGACCGGTTCCGGTTGCTCACCGGCGGCAGCCGCACCGCGCTCCCCCGCCACCAGACGCTGCGCGCCGTCGTGGCCTGGAGCTGGGAGCTGCTGAGCGTCCCAGAGCAGGTGCTCTGGCGACGCCTGTCGCAGTTCCCCGCGGGCGCCACGCTGGAGGCGGCCGAACAGGTCTGCGCGGACGAGGAGCTGCTGCCGCCCGCCGATGTGCTGGACACGCTCGCGTCGCTGGTGGACAAGTCGCTCATCGAGCTGGTCGCCGACGTCGACCCGCCGCGCTACCGGATGCTGGAGACCGTCCGCGCGTTCGGTGCCGAGCGGCTGACGGACGCGGGCGAGACGGCCCGGACACGGGACGCACTGCTCGCCTACTACCTCGAGATGGTCGAGACGGCCGAGCCGAAGCTGCGCGGCGCGGAACAGGCCGTCTGGACCGCTCGCCTGACGCTCGAGTACGAGAACATCAGCGCCGCGCTCCGGTGGGCCGTCGACCAGCGACGCGCAGATTCGGCGGTCCGGTTGGTCGCCGCCTTGGCCTGGTACTTGACGGTCCGCGGCGCGCACCAGGAGGCGGCCCGCTGGTGCCAGGCCGTCCTCCCGCTCGTCGACGAGGCGCCGCCGGTCAGCGCGGCGGTCGTCCGCGCGTTCACGGGTCTGATGGAGGCGAGCACCAGCACCGACTACCTCGCCGCACGCGAGCAGGCCCGCCGCATCGCAACGGAGATCGCACCCTACGTCGCGGCTCCGGACGCCCCGCCGATTCTGATCCTGGCCGACAGCATCGTCGGGTTCTTCGCCGATCAGAACGACCGCATCCGGGTCTCGCTCAACCGCGCCCGTACTCATCCCGACCCCTGGCTCCGCGCGCTCGGGATCTTCCTCGAAGCGGCGATCATGGAGAACGACGGGGACCTCGCCGGCGCCGAGCCGTTGTTCAACGCCGCCCGCGACGCGTTCGACGCGGTCGGCGACCGCTGGGGGCGGGGAGCCACGCTGAGTGCGTTGGCCGGTATCAAAGCACTCCGGGGTGATCACCATGGTGCGATCGCCGCCCTGGAGGAAGCCGACCAACTGATCACCGAGCTGGACGGCTTGGACGACCGGCCACGGATCCTGCTCCAGCTCTCGCTGCAGTGGGCCCGGCTCGGCGACTCGCAGCGCTCCGACCAGTACCTCGAGGAGAGCGCCGACGCGGTCGCGCGGATAGGAGACGACGCCTCGACCCGAGGGTTCTTCGGCGCGATCGAGGCGACCGTGCGTCGGCTCAACGGCGACGTGCAGACCGCCGCCGTGCTGCTCGCCGACGAATTGGCCAGGTACCGCGTGACCCCGTACGGACCACCGCAGATCAGATCCTTGCTGCTCGCCGACTACTGCTACGTGCTACTCGCCACCGACGACCCGGAACAGGCGCGGCGTTGTGCCCAGGAATCCCTCGACGCTGCCGAGGAATCCCGTGACGCGCCGGTCCTCGCCGGTGCGATCGAGTCGGCCGCGGCCGTGGCGCTCGGCGTCGGGGACGCGGCCAGCGCGGCGAGCCTGCTCGGGGCCGCCGCGCGCACCCGCGGTCTTCCCGACTTGGGCAACCCGGACGTCCTGCGCACCCGGGCCGCCGCTGCCGAGGCGCTCGGCGACGAGGAGTTCGCGGCCCGGTACTCCCTCGGCCAGCGAGCGCCCCGGGAGGACGTCCCGGAGCTCGCCCGCAAGCTGGTGGCCGCCGCCGGCACGCGGTGAGGCCGTCTCGGGTCGAGCGCCCTCAGCCGCGTGCCGATCGGTGCCTCGCGGGTCACGTACGTCGGCGGTAGGCGGCCAGCGACAGCGGCATGAAGATCACGCAGAGTACCGCTACCGAGATGAGCACCTTGGTCACGGGCTCGGCGACCGGCCCGACGCCGATCAGCAGCGCGCGAGCCGCCTCGACCACGAACGTGATCGGGTTGATGTTCACCCAGGCCTGGAGCCAGCCCGGCAGCGTCGAGGTCGGCACGAACAGGTTGCTGCCGAACGTCAGCGGGAACATCAGCATGGCGCCGATGCCCTGGACCGTGCGGGGGTTGCGGAGCAGCAGACCGATCAGCGCGGTCACCCAGCACAGGCCGAATGCGAACAGCAGCACCAGCGCGCAGGCCGCGAGCGCGGAGAGCGGGTTGGTCCCGATCCGGAAGCCCAGAATCATCCCGAAGCCGAGCACGATCGTCACCGTCACGACGTACCGGACGACGTCACCGAGCACCGCGCCGACCAGCGGCGCCGACCGGGCGATCGGCATCGTCCGGAAGCGATCGAACACCCCGGTCTCCAGGTCGCTGGAGAGGTTCATACCGACGCCGAGGCTGGCGAACGCGACGCTCTGGACGAGGATGCCCGGCAGCACGAACTGCAGGTACGTGTCCTGGCTGCCACTCACCGCGCCGCCGAACAAGTACACGAACAGGATGACGAAGATGATCGGCTGCAGCGTCAGGTCGAGCAGCTGCTCCGGTGAGTGCTTGATCTTGAGCAGGCTGCGCCAGGTGAGCGTCAGCGACTGGCCGAGCGTCCGGGCCGGGCCGAACCGGGTCGGAGCCCGGGGTTCGTCGCGGCCCGGTCCGGTGGTGGTCCGAGGGGTGACCATCGTGGCTGTCATGCCGCGCTCCTCTCGTCGTCGGTGGGGTGGCCGGTCAGCGTCAGGAAGACCTCGTCCAAGCTGGCCCGGCGCAGGCCCAGCTCCCCGGCCGCGATCCCGGCGTCGTCGAGGCGCCGGACGACGTCCGCGAGCATCGTGGGTTCGGCCACCGGAGCGGTGACCAGGGCGCGGGCCGGGTTGCGGGTCGGCTCCACCCGGGTGACCGCGGCGACGATCGCGGCGACGTCGTCGAGCCGGTCGGTGTCGAGCGGGCGTACCTCCAGCGTCTGCTCGCCGACCTGCGCCTTGAGCTGGTCAGGGGTGCCGGTGGCGATCAACCGTCCGCGGTCGACCACCGCGATGGTGTCGGCCAGCTGGTCGGCCTCGTCCAGGTACTGGGTGGTGAGCAGCACGGTGACACCGTCCGCCACCAGCCCGCGAACGGTGTCCCAGACGTCGCCGCGACTTCGCGGGTCCAGGCCGGTGGTCGGTTCGTCGAGGTAGATGACGTCGGGGTGGCCGACCAGGCTCGCGGCCAGGTCGAGCCGCCGACGCATGCCACCGGAGTACGTCTTCGCCGATCGACCGGCCGCGTCGGTCAGCTGGAAGCGTTCGAGCAGCTCGCGGGCGCGCGCCTTCGCGTCGCGGCGGGACAGTTCGAGCAGGCGGCCGATCATCACCAGGTTCTCGGTGCCGGTCAGATCCTCGTCCACCGAGGCGTACTGGCCGGTGACCGCGATCCGGGCGCGAACCGAAGGCGCCTGGCTCACGACGTCGAACCCGGCGACGCGCGCCCGGCCGGCGTCCGGCTTCACGAGGGTGGCGAGGACGCGGACCGCGGTGGTCTTGCCGGCCCCGTTGGGGCCGAGTACGCCGAGGATCGTCCCGGTCGGAACGGCGAGGTCGACGCCGTCGAGGGCGGTCGTCGACCCGTACCGTTTGACGAGGCCTTCAGCCTCGATTGCGTAGGACATTGCGGAGTCTCCCGTTCGGGTGGGGTGACTCCACTCTCGGCGCCCGGGCTGTCAGGGCGCGCACAGGCGACTGACAGCAAGGCTCTCGGCTGACGCCGCGCTCACCGGACGCTGAGACGCGTCCTGGCTGGGCCCGTGGGGCAGATGCTCAGGCCGGTTCGGAGCGGTGACCCGGCTTCGTCAGGTCGGTGTCGGCTGCTGCCTCGCCGGTCGAGTGCGCGGCGTCAGAGGTGCTCGCGGACGCGGTCGGGGCGGCCGGACCGGTCGGGTCGACGACGGACGCCACGGAGTCGGTCGGCGGGGCTCCGGGCGGCTGCTCGGCGCGCGCCGCGGCCACTCGTCCGAGCCGCGAACGACGACGGCGGAGGAACGCGATCCCGATCAAGCCGAGCACGAAGCCGGCGACGCACGTCCAGATCCACCACGTGTCGTCGTTCCGAGCGAGCCAGTTCCGGCCGAAGGTGGCCAGCACGAGGGCGGCGATGCCCCAGAGCGCGGTGCCGGCCGTGACGACGCTGACCGCGTCGACATCCAAGGGCTCCGGCGTCGGACGAGTCGGACGGCGAGCCATATCGGCAGCGTAACGCGGAAGACCACGGCCCGGCGCCGAGGGGCGACGCCGGGCCGGACAGGTGAACTCTTTTCGAGAGAAGGCCGGAGCTGGAGCGGGTCCGGTACGGACCGCAGCGTCAGTCGCAGGCGTTCTTGAACTTGACTCCGGCGGCCGTGACCTCGCTGGAGTCCGGAACAGTCGGGTTGGACGCCGTCGACGCGTTCGTCACCGTGTCGCCGAGCTTGTCGTAGGCGGCGCCGAGGTCCCGGGTGGCGTCCTGGAGATCGCCGTCCCCCTTCTCACCCTCGGAGCGGATCTTGTCCGCGAGGTCGTGGTACGACTGGCCGAGCGCCTTCGGGTCGTCGATGTTCTGCACCGACTGCGTGGTGAAGTTCTGGACCTCCTTCTTGATGTTCTCGCAGGCCTCCGTGTTGTCGGCGCCGACGATTCCGCACGCGAGGGTGCTGCTTAACGCCGCGACCGCGATCGCGGCTCCGACGAGCCGCGGGATCACTCGAGACATCCTGCATTCCTTTCCCCGTTGAGACGGCCGGGTGGGTACCCCCCGGGCGCCGCTGACAGCGGGGAAGCTAGCAGGAAGGATCGGACGTTCTCCGGCATAGTCGCTAAGACGTCACAGGCTTCACTGTTGCCACTGAAGTATCAGGATTTGACTCCTGTGGCGGCGGGTGCCCGGTCGGCGGGGGCCTCCCGCTCGGCCGGGACGGCGGGCCGTTTACGGGCGCGCATCCGGGCCACCGCGAGAGCGGCCGCCGCGATCAACACCGCGATCCCGCCGATCAGGAGCCCCGCGCGGGGCCCGTACCGCTCCGAGATCGGACCGATGATCAGCGAGCCGAGCGGCGTGCCGCCGAGGAACACCAGCATGTACAGCGACATCACACGACCGCGCAGATGCGCAGGCGTACCGAGCTGCACGCGGGCGTTCGCGGCGTTGTTGTGCGCGATGAAGGCGAGCCCCACGAACAGCAGGACGAGCGCCGCGATGCCGAAGTTCGGCGTGAACGCCACCGCGCACTCCAGTGCACCGAACGCGGCCGCGCAGGCGAGCACCCAGCGAGCCGACGGCCGCGTGGTACGGCGTGCCCCGATCAGCGCACCGATCAGCGCTCCACCCGCGAAGGCCGCGGAGAGCAGCCCGAACGAGGCCGGACCGACGTCGAACTCCACCTTGGCCAGTAGCGGCAGCGTCAGATTGAAGTTCATGCCAAGCGTGCCGAGCACCGACATCATCGCGATGACCAGCAGCAAATCCCTGCGGCCCCAGACGAACCGCAGCCCTTCCGTCACCTGACCGCGAGCCCGCTCGACCCGGCGGCCGGTGAGCAACTCGCTCGGGCGCATCGCGAACAGTCCGGCCAGCACCGCCAGGTAGGACGCCCCGTTGATCAGGAACGCCGGTCCCACACCCACCCCGGCGATGACCAGGCCACCGACCGCAGGCCCCAGCAACCGGGCGGAGTTGAACGTCGCGGAGTTGAGCGAGACCGCGTTCGGCAGCCGGTCGGGACCGACCATCTCGGAGATGAACGACTGCCGGGCCGGGGTGTCGAACGCGTTGACCGTGCCGAGCAGCAGCGCGAACACGTAGACGTTCCAGAGTGCCGCGGTGCCGGTCACGACCAGCACGCCCATTCCGAGGGCGAGCAGCATCGAGATCAACTGGGTGACGAGCAGCACCTTGCGCTTGTCCAGCCGGTCGGCGAGCGCTCCGGCCCACAGCGTCAGCAGCAGCACCGGCGTGAACTGCAACGCGGTGACGATGCCGAGCGCGGTACCGGAGTTGTCGGACAGGTCGAGCACCAGCCAGTCCTGGGCGGTGGTCTGCATCCAGGTGCCGGTGAGCGAGACGATCTGCCCGCTGGCGAACAGCCGGTAGTTCCGGACGCGCAGCGACGCGAACATCGCGCGATACCCCGGGCTCATGCGCGCGCCAGCCGGTCGAGGATCGCCACCGCGGCACGGAGTGCGGCCTGGTCGGCTTCATCGAGCTCGGCCAGGCGGGCGGCGAGCCACGCTTCCCGCGCCTGACGGTCGGCGACGATCAACGCCTCGCCTGCGGGCGTCGTCGAGAGCACGATCTGGCGTCCGTCGGTCGGGTGCGGTGCGCGCCGGACCAGGCCACGCTCCTCCAGCGCCGCCACGGTGCGGGTGGCGGCCGGCGGTTGAATCCGCTCGATCTCGGCCAGCCGACGCGGCGTCAGGTTTCCGCCGCCGTTCGCGACCGTGAACAGCGCCGAGATCTGCGTCATCGTCAGGCCGTGCCGCGGACGTTCGGCCCGCAGCCGACGGACGAATCGCCCGGCGGCGGAGCGCAGTCGGACCGCGAGCTCGTCGTGGGCGGGGATATCGGTGGAGTCGGTACCGGTGGAGTCGGTACCGGTGGAGTCGGTACCGGTGGAGTCGGTACCGGTGGAGTCGGTACCGGTGGAGTCGGTACCGGTGGATAGGTCGCGTAGCGCGGGTATGGCCGTCACAGCGGACGTGGAGTGCTCGGGCATTTCCTCTCGGTAGCCCCCTCAGTTGGTGCAGACAACTCGTTACCTGAGGTAACGATCTCTCGGATCTCTGCATTCCGCCAGTGCTGCCGACAGTCGAGTCGCTCACGTCGGCTGGAGCCGCCGCGCGCAGCAGCAGTGCGATGCTCTCCGGCATGCGTCTGTTCGTAGCGGTGCTGCCGCCGCCCGCGGCCGTGGAGCATCTCCGGGAAACCGTGGAGAAGCTGAACGTGGTCCGTGCCGGCGCCGGGGCGGTCCGGACCGAGCTCTGGCACCTGACGCTCGCGTTCCTCGGCGAGATCGAGGAGGAGCGGCTCGCGGCGGTGACCGAGCGCCTCGCGGAGGGCGCAGCGGCGGGCCGAGCGGGCACCCTGGCACTGGCCGGTGGCGGACGCTTCGGGGAGACGGTCCTGTGGGTGGGGGTGACCGGTGACGTCGAGGCACTCGGACGCACGGCGCGCGCGCTCCGCCGGCACCTGCGCGCGGCGCGGGTGGTGCTGGAGCGGCGACCGTTCCGGCCGCACCTGACGCTCGCCCGGCCGCGTGGCCGGGTCACCGCGGACGAGCTGCGGGCTGACGTCGCGGCGTTGCAGGCCTACGCGGGACCACCGTGGGTCGCCAGCCGAGTGCACTTGATGCGCAGCACGCAACATCGCACCCCGGAAGGCACACAAGCGGTCAGCTATCAATCACTGACCGACTGGCCTCTTGAATAAGTTTGTTGCTGGTTGCAAGTCGACGCGTGCAGAACAGGGGCAGCGTCGGGTGCGGTCTGGCAGGCTGGGCTGCGTGCTGGAGATCCATACCGAGATCCGGGAGACCGGTCCAGATCGGTACGCAACACTCATCGACGGCGGTTGGGCGATCGGTTCTTCGCTCAACGGGGGTTATCTTCAGCTTCCGGTAGTGAGAGCCGTGCTCGCGGCGGAGGGCCATCCACACCCCGTCGCGGTGACCACCGATTTCCTGACGGCTCCGCACGCCGGCGAAGCGGAGATCGTGGTCGAGCGGCTGCGTACCGGGAAGACGGTCGGCACGAGCCGGGCGACGCTGATCCAGGACGGGCAGCCGGTACTGGTGTCCTCGGTGGTCACGAGCACGCTCGACTCGAGCAATCCGGACGTCGACCTCGCGCCGCCGATCGAGCTGCCCTCCCCCGACCAGTGCACGCGGATTCGGTCGGACGTCATGCCCGGGACGCGCCTGGGGCTGATGGACCACGTGGACGTCCGGCTCGCACCGGAGTTCGCGAACCTGCTGCGCGGACGTCCGGACGGGAGCATGGCGTTGCGCGGGTGGGCGCGGATGGTGGACGGGCGGGACCCGGATCCGCTGGTCTGCCTGCTCGCCGCGGACGCGTTCCCGCCGGTGACGTTCACCATCGGACGGTACGGCTGGGCACCGACCGTCCAGCTGACGACGTACCTGCGGGTGCTGCCTTCGCCGGGGTGGCTGCGGGCCGAACTGCGCGGGCGCGTGCTCGCGTCGGGTTGGTTCGACGAGGACTGCACGATCCGCGACTCGGCCGGCCGCCTGGTAGCCCAGTCCCGCCAGATAGCCCGTATCCCCCGCGTCCCCGCCCCCACCGAGAACTAGGTCCGCCCAGATACGCCAAATCCGCCTCCACGCGCGCTGTGGAGGCGGATTTGGCGGATATTCGCGTCAGGACCTACGCGCGCCTGAGCCGAACAGGATGTCGTCCCAGCTGGGGAGCTCGGCCTTGCGTGACCGGCCACTGCCGCCCTTGGCAGGCGGTGCCGACGTCGGGTTCGCCGCGGGCGGCGTCCCCACACCGGTCGGGTCGAGCCGCTCCCGCCAGTCGCTCCGCCCGGCGAAGTTGTTCCCGCCGCCGGGCGCTGCCGGCTGCGGCTGCTCCCCACCGGTCGTCAGGTCACCACGTCGTCCCGCCGGACGCCGCGGGTCGTCGCCCCACGGGTCGGGACGCCGCACCTCGTCGGGGCGCGGACCGGCCGCAGCCGCCGGACGCGGCTCGTCGAGCCACCCGGCACCCCGCAGCCCGTCCCGTCCGGACGCGACGACCGGCGCAGGACCGGCCTCCGCGGCGGGCGGCTCCGGGGTCGGCGTCTCCCGCGGGGACGGCTCCGGACGGCGCAGGTCGTCGAAGCGCGGATCGAGCGGGCGACCACGACCGCTCTCGCGAGCCGCCGCCTGACGCAGGTCGCCGCGCCCCTCGCGAGGCAGTTCGCGCGGCACCTCCCGCGCCGGTGCGGCGACCGCTTCGGTGACCGCGGGCTCCTCCCGACGACGCTCGTCGCGCCGCCGCAGCATCGACAGTGCGGGGACGACCGGACCCTCCTTCGGGTCCGCGTCGTCCGGAAGCTTGCCTGCCGGAAGTCCGAACGCGAGCATCTGCTCGTCCGGTCCGATCAGGATGTCCTGGTTCTCGCTGGACAGGAAGTTCGCCATCTCGTCGACCGGCGTCACCATCGTCCGCGTCCGGTCGAGATCCCAGATCGCGTGCGCGGTCGCCTTCCCGGACGGCCACGTGGCGGTGGTACGCCAACCGCCGTCGTCCCGCCGGTAGCTGTCCCACGCCACGGTCTCCACGTCGATTCCGTGCGCCCGGAGGCGCCCGTCGACGACGTCCGCGAGGGTTTGGCCGCTGTCGGCTCCCCGCAGGCGAGTGCGGCGGGCGAGCTGCGCCATGGCGGCCCGCTCCTGCAGCACCGGCCCGGCGAACCGCAGGACCTTCTCCATCGGAACGTTCGCCAGCCGAGCGACGTGCTCCGCCGACTCGCCGGAACGGATCCGGGACTGTATGTCTCGCGGCGTCAACGTCGCCTCCACATCCATCGATAGCTGACCGGGGGTACCGGTCCGCTCCCGCTGGACGGCGGCGATCACCTGGTCGTCGATGGCGAGCGAAAGCATCCGCCCGACCTCGTCGGTCAGAATCATGGCCTGCCCGTCAGCGGAGAGCGCGACGAACCGCAACGGTCGCATTGCGACCTCCCTCTCCAGACACCGGCGAGCGTGCCCACCATACGACGGCAGGGCGCGTATGCCCCGCATACCACGCCGAATGGGCGCGCCGTTCTCCGGCCATGCCAACGGTACGCACTAATAGTCCCGTTTGTCTGTCCCGACGCGCCACTCGTCTTTGTACTGACCCGGAGCCCGCCCAGGACGAGGCTGGCACTCGAGCGCGAGGCCGCAGCGAACCACGGATCCGCCGGTGTCGGGCGCCGCTCGAGGCAGCTTCCGCTGGGCTCGACCTTGCTGTGGTCTCAAGGCCTCGCGCTCGCCTGTCAGGCTCGCCCCCTGGGCGGGCTGCCCACAACAAAGTCGATGGCGGCGGTTAGCTTGGCTACGTCGGCGGGGTCGATGCCGGGGAACATCGCGATCCGCAGTTGGTTCCGCCCGAGCTTGCGGTACGGCTCAGTGTCCACAATCCCGTTCGCCCGGAGCACCTTGGCGACCGCAGCCGCGTCCACCGACTCGTCGAAGTCGATCGTCCCGACGACGTTCGACCGCTTGGCCGGGTCCTTGACGTAGGGCGCGGCGAACGTGGACGCCTCGGCCCACTCGTAGAGGGTCCGGGCCGACTCGGCCGAGCGCTCGGTCGTCCACCGCAGACCGCCCTGGCTGTTGAACCAGTCGACCTGCTCGGCGGCGAGGAAGATCGTCGTCAGCGCCGGGGTGTTGTACGTCTGGTCCTTACGCGAGTTGTCGATCGCGGTAGCGAGATCCAGGAACGCGGGGATGTAGCGCCCCGACGCGCTGATCTCTTCCACGCGGGAAAGAGCGGCCGGCGACAGGAACGCCAGCCACAGGCCGCCCTCGCTGCCCAGGCCCTTCTGCGGCGCGAAGTAGTACACGTCGGTCTCCGACACGTCCACCGCGAGACCGGCCGCCGCCGACGTCCCGTCGTGGAGCATCAGGTGCTCACCGGGCACCCGCTTCACCGCGATCGCGACGCCGGTCGACGTCTCGTTGTGCGGGGTGGCGTAGACGTCGACGCCGTCCTCGAACTCGAAGACCGGGGCGTCACCGGGGGCCGACTCGACGATCGTGGGGTCGCCCAGGAACGGCGCGATCTTCGCGGCCTTGGCGAACTTCGCCCCGAACTCGCCGAACGAGAGGAACTGCGCTCGGTCGCGGATCAGGCCGAACACCGCCGCTTCCCAGAACGCGGTGGTGCCACCGACGCCGAGTACTACCTCGTAACCGTCGGGGAGCGTGAACAGCTCGGCCAGGCCGGACTTCAGCCGCGCCACCTGGCTGCGGACGGTCGCCTGCCGGTGCGACGTCCCGAGGAAGCTCCGCCCGGTCCCGACGAGTGCGTCCACCGATTCCGGACGGACCTTCGACGGGCCGGAGCCGAACCGGCCGTCGGCGGGCAACAACTCGGCGGGGATCGTGACGCTCACGGGCTTGATCAGCGCTCCTTCAGCATTCCGGTCGACGACGTTGCTGGCGGCTTCCGTGCCGCGACGATCCTCCCACCCGCGCGGCGAGGTGCCGAACCAGTTCCTGGGGACGCTCGGCGCGCGCCGAGCGTCCGCAGGAAATACGTACGGGCACGGGCGGCAGGTCACCGAGACACACGAAGGGCGAGCCGCCCTTCGGCGGCCCGCCCTTCGGTGTGGAAAAGATCAGCCGTGCTGGATCGTGTCCCAGCCCTCGACCTCGTCGGGCCGACGCGGGCCCGGGCCGGTGTAGAGCGCGGACGGGCGCACGAGCTTGTTCAGGTTCTTCTGCTCGACGACGTGAGCCGACCAGCCGGCCGTCCGCGCGCAGGTGAACATCGAGGTGAACATGTGCGCCGGAACCTCGGCGAAGTCGAGGACGACCGCGGACCAGAACTCGACGTTGGTGGCGAGCACCCGGTCGGGGCGGCGGGCGTGCAACTCGGCCAGCGCGGCCTTCTCCAGCGCCTCGGCGACCTCGAAGCGGGTGCTGCCGAGCTCCTTGGCGGTCTTGCGGAGCACCGCGGCCCGCGGGTCCTCGGCCCGGTAGACCCGGTGCCCGAAGCCCATCAGCCGCTCGCCCTTGTCGAGTGCGTTCTTGACCCACGCCTCGGCGTTGCCCGACTTCTCGACCTCGTCGAGCATCTTGAGCACGCGCGACGGGGCGCCACCGTGCAGCGGGCCGGACATCGAGCCGATCGCGGACGAGATGCAGGCGGCACAGTCGGCGCCGGTACCCGCGGCCACCCGAGCGGTGAACGTCGAGGCGTTCAGCCCGTGCTCGGCGGCGGAGATGAAGTAGGCGTCGACGGCCTGGACGTGCTTCGGGTCGGGCTCGCCGCGCCAGCGGATCATGAACCGCTCGACGATCGTGTTCGCCTTGTCGATCTCACGCTGCGGGACCGCCGGTAGGCCGATGCCCCGGGCCGACTGCGCGACGAACGAGAGCGCGGTGACCGAGATGCGAGCGAGGTCCTCGCGCGCCTGCTCCGGGCCGATGTCGATGAGCTGCTTCAGGCCCCAGTAGGGGGCCAGCATCGCGATCGCGGCTTGGACGTCGACCCGGATGTCGCCGGAGTGCACCGGCACCGGGAACGGCTCCGCGGGCGGCAGGCCCGGGCCGAACTTGCCGTCCACCAGCAACGCCCAGACGTTGCCGAACGAGACCTTGCCGACCAGGTCTTCGATATTGACGCCGCGGTAGCGCAGCGCGCCACCGTCGCGGTCTGGCTCGGCGATCTCGGTGTGGAAGGCTACGACGCCTTCGAGCCCCGGTTTGAACTCCGACATGGCTGGCTCAGCTCCCAGTGGTCTTCGGTGGCGGTACGCCCCGGCCGGCTCGACCGGCGGTGGGCTGTAGCCGACCACCAGTCGGGAACGTTTCTGTCATCTTCCTACCGTTCCCCGGTGGTCCGCGAGGTCAGACCGGACCAAGCCCATTGTGATCGTGTCGCAGCCCACATCCTCGGAGGACACGGCGGCGACATGAGCGCGTCACGAAACGGCCACACCTTCCGGCGGACGGTAACCATTCCCCGCATCGCCCCTGGATGGGGTAAAGCCGTCCGGGCGGTTACCACCCGATTTCCACCGGCGGGACGGGCTTAAAGTTGTGTCGGCCACACATTGGCCGGGGACGGAGGAATCGTGGACGGACCTGACCGGCGCGACGAGCCAGACGGCGCGACGCCCGCTGCTGCGGCTGCCGCGGAGGTGGCCGCCGCGGCCGAAGCCGCAGCTGCCCAGTCCGGCACGGGCGCCGCCGAGCTCGCGGCAGCGGTGGTCGTCTCGCAGGTCGGCGGGATGCGGGTCGGCTACGAGCGTGGGCAGCTCACCGAGAACCTCCTCGCCGATACCTGGTTCGCCCAGTTCAGCGCCTGGTTCGCCGAAGCCGTCGCGGCTCCGGAGATCATCGAGCCGAACGCGATGGTGGTGGCCACCGCGGCGGCCAACGGGACGCCGAGCGCGAGAACGGTGCTGCTCAAGGACGCCGACGAGCGCGGCCTGACGTTCTACACCCACTACCCGTCCCGGAAGGGCCGGGAGCTGACCGAGAACCCCCGGGCGACGCTCCTCTTCCCCTGGCATCCGATCCAGCGTCAGGTGAACATCGCCGGCACGGTCCGCCGCGTCGATCCGGCCGAGTCGGACGCGTACTGGAGTTCACGGCCGCGAGGTTCCCGGCTCGGGTCCGCAGCGAGCCCTCAGTCCCGGGTCGTGCCCGACCGGGCCACGCTCGAGCACGCCGAGGCCGAGCTCGCGGCCCGCTACCCCGATGACGTGCCGCGGCCGGACACCTGGGGCGGGTTCCGGGTGGTGCCGCACACCGTCGAGTTCTGGCAGGGACGCCCGGACCGGCTGCACGATCGGCTGCGCTACCGGCGGGACGGCGAGACCTGGGTCGTCGAGAGGCTCGCTCCGTGAGTGGTTCGCCCGACGCCACCGGCACGGGCGCGGAGACCACCGCGGAGGAGACCAGCCGATCGACCGGGGGCGCTGCGCCGCCTGCTGCGCCCCCGCCACGCGGCCCCTGGTGGCGGCGCGTGCTGGTGGACACCCGTCCGCTGCGGCAGACGGCATACCGGCGCTTGTTCGTCGGCCAGAGCGTCTCGTTCATCGGGTACCAGATCACCGCGGTCGCAGTTCCCGTACAGATGTACGCGATCACCGACTCCTCGTTCTGGGTCGGCATGCTCGGCCTGGCGGCGCTGGTGCCGCTGATCCTGTTCGGGCTCTGGGGCGGTGCGGTCGCCGACGCGATCGATCGACGGACGCTGCTGCTGATCTCGTCCGCAGTCGTCTGGGGGGCCACCGGCGCGCTGGTCGTGCAGGCGGTGCTCGGCCTGAACAGCACCTGGCTGCTGCTCGGGCTGACCGCGGTGCAGTCGGGAGCGTTCGCGGTGAGCGGACCCACCCGCAGCGCGATCATTCCGCGGTTGGTGCCGCGCGAGCAGGTGGCTTCGGCGAACACGCTGAACTTCACCGCGAGCAACTTCGGCACGGTGATCGGGCCGCTGCTGGCCGGCCTCCTCCTCGCGCGGTGGTCGTACGCCGTCGCCTACGCGGTCGACGCGGTGTTGTTCACGGTGGCGCTGTACGCGGCCGTGCGGTTGCCGCACCTGGCACCGACCGGGGAGCGGGTCAGCCCGGGGCTGCGCGCGGTCGGTCAGGGACTGGCCTTCATCATCCTGAAGCCGGTGCTGCTGATGTCGTTCGCGGTGGACATCATCGCGATGGTATTCGCGATGCCGCGGGCGCTGTTCCCGCAGGTCGCGAACGAGTGGTACGGCGGCCCGGGTGCCGTCGGCTGGCTGTACGCGGCGATCGCGATCGGGTCGGTGCTCGCCGGGCTGTCGTCCGGCTGGATCGGGCGGGTGCGTCGGCAAGGGCTCGCGCTCACGCTCGCGGTGATCGGCTGGGGCACAGCGGTGGCCGCGGCCGGGCTGGCGCGTCAGCTCTGGCTGGTCGTCGTGCTGCTGGCGCTGGCCGGTGCCGCCGACCTGGTGTCAGCGGTGTACCGGCAGACGATCCTGCAGGTCTACGCACCGGACGAGATGCGCGGACGGATGCAGGGGGTGTTCATGGTGGTCGTGGCCGGAGGACCGCGGCTGGGCGACCTGCGGGCGGGCGCCACCGAGTCCTGGTTCGGCCCGACCGTGTCCTGGGTCGGTGGCGGCTTGCTCTGCGTCGTCCTGGTCGTGCTGTTGACCCTCGCCGTCCCGAAGCTCATCAAGTACGACGGAGCGCCATAGCGTTTCGTCCGGACCTGGAGCCCGCCCAGGGCCGTGCACTAGGGCAGCAGGACCGTGCTGCCGGTCGTGGCGCGGGATTCCAGGGCCCGATGGGCATTCGCGGTCTCCGCCAGTGCGAAGCGCTGCCCGATGTTCGGGTCGATCACGCCGCGCTCGACCAGCTCGAACAACTCCGCCGCCGCGGCCCGGAGCTCGTTGCGGTCGCTCAGGTAGTGCGCCATCGTCGGTCGGGTCACGAACAGCGACCCCTTCGACGCGAGGATGCCCAGGTTGACCCCGGTCACCGGCCCGGACGCGTTGCCGAACGAGACCATCAGGCCCCGCGGCCGCAGACAGTCGAGCGAGTTCTCGAACGTCGCCGCACCCACCGAGTCGTAGACGACCGGGACACCTGCGCCGTCGGTCAGCTCCCGTACCCGGGCCGCCACGTCCTCCTCGCTGTAGAGGATCACGTCCCGGTACCCGTTCGCGGTCGCGATCTTCGCCTTCTCGGCGCTGCCGACCGTCCCGATCGCCCGGACCCCGAGGTGACGCAGCCACTGCCCGGCGATCAGCCCGACGCCGCCCGCAGCGGCGTGGAACACCACGGTCTCCCCCGGCTGCACCGGGTAGGTGCGCCGCAGCAGGTACCAGGCCGTGAGGCCCTTGAGCAGCACGGCTGCCGCCGCCTCGTCGGGCACACCGTCCGGAATCGGCACCAGGCAGTCCGCCGGGACGTTCTGCGCGGTCGCGTACGTCCCGAGCGGGCCGGTCGCGTGCGCCACCCGGTCACCGACGGCCAGGCCGGCCGTGCCCTCGCCCAGCTCGGTGACGACGCCCGTCGCCTCGGCACCGAGCGCCGACGGCAGTTCCACGGGGTACAGCCCGGTCCGCCGATAGGTATCCACGAAGTTCAGGCCGATCGCGGTGATCCGGATCCGAACCTCGCCCCGTCCTGGCGGCGGCAGCTCGATCTCCTCGTACCGCAGGACCTCCGGGCCGCCGGTCTCGTGGAAGCGGATCCCGTAGTCAGGCATGTGGAGCCTCCTCGTCAGGGTAGGAGAACCGTAGCGCCGACGGTGGCTCGCGACTCCAGCGCTTCCTGGGCCTTCCCGGCATCGGCGAGGTCGAACCGCTGCCGCAGGTTCGGCCGGATCACCCCGCGCGCGACCAGACCCAGCACCTCGGCGGACGCCGCCCGCAGCGTCGCCGTGTCAGGGAGGTAGGCGTCCAGCGTGGGACGGGTGACGAACAGCGATCCCTTCGCCGCGAGGATGCCCAGCTCGACGCCGGTCACCGGGCCGGAGATGCTGCCGAACGAGACCAGCAAGCCGCGCGGCCGTAAGGCGTCCAGCGAGGTGGCGAACGTGGCGGCGCCGACCGGGTCGTAGACCACCGGCACGCCGACGCCGTCGGTCAGGTCCCGGGCTCGAGCGGCCAGGTCGTCGGTGCGGTAGAGCACGACCTCGTCGTAGCCGTTGTCGACCGCGAGGCGCACCTTGTCCGCCGACCCGACCGTGCCGATCGCGCGGACGCCCAGGTGGCTCAACCACTGGCCGGCGACCAGCCCGACGCCGCCCGCCGCAGCGTGGAAAACGACGGTCTCGCCCGCCTGCACCGGATGGACGTGCCGGATCAGTGCCCACACCAGCAAACCCTTGGCGAGGACCGCCACGGCGTCTTCGTCGCCCACCTCCGGCGGGAGCGGGACCAGCGCGTCGGCGGGCACGTTGCGGGTGGTGGCGTAGGCACCGAGCGGGACGGTCGCGTACGCCACCCGGTCGCCGACCGCGAAGTCGGACGTCGGACGTCGGCGGGTAGCGGGCCCGATCGCCTCGACGACGCCCGCCGCCGAGCTACCGAGGCCGGTGGGGAGCGGGACGTCGAGCCGCCCGCAGCGGTGCAGCACGTCGAGGTAGCTCAGATCGACCGCGGTCTGCCGGATGCGAATCTCGCCGGGGCCCGGTGGTGGTACCTCGATCGGCTCGGGCGTCAAGACCTCCGGGCCGCCGGTGGTACGTAACCGGATCGCGTAGTCGGACACACGTGCCTCCAGTTCCCAGGCGGCTCCGGCGCCGCATCTGACCAGCGTAAACCGGAAATAGAGGCATTCCCTACCAGTGCGTGGGGAATTAGACCGACGCCACACCGCCGCCCGGGCGGGGGCCAGCCGTGAATTTTCGGGAAGACCACCGCTCCGGGCGGGCGCGCGGACGGATTTTCGGGAAGACCACCGCTCGCGGCGGGCGCGGGGCGGATTGTCGGGAAAACCACCCGCCCACGCGGGCTCGCGCCGCCCCGCTCGGGATGCGGCGGTGGTACGGGGTCAGGCGACGGCTCGGGCCGCCACCGTGAGATCCGCGACGAGGTCCGCGTAACCCTTCTCGCGGGCGTCGTCCGGCATCCGCAGGATCGCCGACGGGTGGATCGTGATCAGCGCCTTCGTGCGCTCCTCGGCACCGGGGCCGGTGTACTGCAGCAGCTCACCGCGGTCCTTGGTCACCCGGTACTTCGAGCCGAGCAGCGCCTTCACCGCGGTCGCGCCGAGGCACACCACCACCTCCGGGTGCACGGCCGAGATCTCGGCGGCCACCCAGGGATTGCACGCGCGGATGTGCTCCGGCTGCGGCGTCTGGTGGATCCGCCGCTTGCCCCGCTGCTCGAACCGGAAGTGTTTCACCGCGTTGGTCACGTAGACCGCGCCCTGCTCGAATCCGGCCTCGGCGACCGCCCGCTGCAACAGCTTGCCCGCCGGACCCACGAACGGCAGCCCGCGCTGGTCCTCGACGTCGCCCGGCTGCTCCCCCACGAGCAGCACTTTCGCCTCCGGGTTGCCGGCACCGAACACGGTCTGGGTGGCCGGCGCGTACAACTCACACGCGGTACATCCGGCAGCGACTGCCTTGAGCGCCGGGAGGTCCGCTTGGGCGGGGATGAGAGTGCTGGCGTCCATCGCCCGATATCGTGCCCCGAACGGAGTGCTCTATGCATTCCCAAACGCATGACTGCCCGGTGTCGGCCCGGTCCGGTGATCGGGTCGAAGCACCTGGGTGATCTTCCCGACGATGTGGAGGCTCGATGGCGGCGCGGTGGAACATCCCGTCCGGACATCAGTGGACGATCGAGGCGGGTACCCAGCGGGCGACGCTGGTCGAGATCGGTGGTGGTATCCGCGAGTACACGGTGAACGGTCGGGAGATCCTGGCCGGATACCCGGCCGACGCGATGGCGGCGAAGGGGGTCGGCCAGATCCTGGCGCCGTGGCCGAACCGGATCAGAGACGGCAAGTACACGTTCGGCGGCGAAGACCACAAGCTGTCCTGGGACGAGCCGGAGAAGCGCACTGCGATCCACGGTCTGGTTCGCTGGGAGATGTGGGACCGGCTGGACCACACCCCGACCGCGGTGACGTTGGCCCGGACCGTCCAGCCGCGACCGGGTTACCCGTTCGCGCTCGTCCTGCGGGTGCACTACTCGCTGGGCAAGGACGGTCTCAAGGTCGAGCACCAGGCGACGAACGTCGGGCCGAACCCGGCGCCGTTCGGCCTGGGCATCCACCCGTACCTGACGCTCGGCGGCGAACCGCTGGACGACGCGACCCTGCGGCTGCCCGCCGGTCGCCGGATCCTCACCGACGAACGTCTGCTGCCGACCGGCGTCGAGGACGTCGACGGCACCGAGTGGGACTACCGCAAGGGCCGGAAGATCGGCTCCGCCTCGCTGGACACGCCGTTCGTCGTCACCGAGCGGGACGCGGACGGCATCGCGGTCTCCGAGCTGGTCGACGCCGAAGGGCGCGGCGGGCAGCTCTGGCAGGACGCGTCGTTCGGCTGGGTGCAGGCCTACAACGGGGTCGGGCCGAACGGCGTGGCGAACCAGGCCGTCGCGGTCGAGCCGATGACGTGCCCGCCGGACGCGTTCAACTCCGGCGAAGGCCTGATCACACTGCAACCAGGCGAACGCTGGAGCGGTACGTGGGGCGTGCGTCCCCTCTAAGCCGATCGAGGCGTTGCACGTTCTCGTGCCGCATGACGGAGCAGAATGTGCAACGCCTCAGGCGCGGACCTCGTCGAAGCGGGCCAGGGTCTCTCGGCGTTCGGCTGCGTGGTCGACGATCGGCTTGGGATACCCGTCCGGGGGCTTCGGCAGCGTCCAGGGCTCGTGCACCGCACCGCCCCCGACCCCGGCGAGTTCCGGCACCCACCGGCGCACGTAGGCCCCGTCGGGGTCGAACTTCTTGCCCTGCGTCACCGGGTTGAACACCCGGACGTACGGCGCCGCGTCCGTTCCGGTGCCGGCCACCCACTGCCAGTTGTGGTTGTTGCTCGCGTAGTCCCCGTCGACCAGCCGGTCGAGGAAGTACGCGGCTCCCCGCTGCCACGGCAGGTGCAGGTCTTTCACCAGGAACGACGCGGTGATCATCCGCACCCGGTTGTGCATCCAGCCGATCGCGCGCAGCTGCCGCATTCCGGCGTCGACGATCGGATATCCCGTGTGACCGGAAGCCCAGGCGGTGAACCGCTCGTCGGCGCGCGGCCCCGAGTCCGTCCGGATACCACCCACCCGGGCGTCCAACGACTCCCAGAGGCTCTCCGGCCGGTGGAACAGCACATCGGCGTAGAAGTCCCGCCAACACAGCTCGTTCCGGAGCGTGTCGGCGCCGACCCCGCGGTGACGGGCCAGCTCGGCCAGGATCGTCCGCGGATGCAGCTCGCCGTACTTGAGGTGGACGGACAGACCGGAGGTGCCTTCCCGGTCCGGGCGGTTCCGCTCGGTCGCGTAGTCCCGGATCGGGCCGTCCAGGAACGCGGACAACCGCTCGCGGGCGGCGTCCTCACCGGCGTCGGGAAGGTCGACGTCCGGCAGGTCGGGCACCGAGGGAGGCCCGGCGGAGTCGTGCGCGGGCAGCCAGGAGACGGCGCGCGGCGCGGCGACCGGAGCCCGCCAGCCGTGGGCGGCCCAGGCTTTGGAGTACGGCGTGAACACCCGGTACGGCGAGTCATCAGACTTCCGGACCCGGCCCGGTGCGACGGCGTACGGCGAACCCGTGCGGTGCAGCGTGACGCCGTGGCCGGTGAGCGCCTTCTCGACCTGCTGATCGCGACCCCGGCCGTACGGTCCGTAATCGGCGGCGATGTGCACCTCCTCGGCGCCGATCGCGGCGGCCACCCGGGGCACCTCCTCGACCGGATCGCCGTACCGGATCAGCAGGGCGCCGCCTAGCGACTCGTCGAGCGCGCGCAGCGACCGCACCAGATGGCTGACCCGGGGCCCTCCTGCCGCCCGCAACGGCATCGGATCCAGCACGAACAGCGCCAGAACACCGTCGTCAGCGGCGGCGCTCACCGCAGCGAGCAGCGCCGGGTTGTCGGTGAGCCGCAGATCACGGCGGAACCAGAACACGGTGTTCGGCATGCGCCCGATCCTCACCCGGCTGGTCCGGTTTCGCGACCCGAGGCCGCTTCATACCGTGCAAAAACGACTACAACGGGTTATCCATAACAAGAACTGACCGGACGGTTGAGGCTGCCTGCGCCCGGTCGGCACCCCGGGGCGTGCGCCGCTCGCTAGGCTGAACCGACGGTGGCTGGGGACGAAAGGAGCGTAAGGACCGTGATATTCAAGGCGGTCCGGGACGGGAAGCCGTACCCCGACCACGG
The DNA here is from genome assembly GCF_039536245.1 of Cryptosporangium minutisporangium. Classification (NCBI taxonomy): domain Bacteria; kingdom Bacillati; phylum Actinomycetota; class Actinomycetes; order Cryptosporangiales; family Cryptosporangiaceae; genus Cryptosporangium; species Cryptosporangium minutisporangium. The sequence goes on from NZ_BAAAYN010000017.1 coordinate 108,219, forward strand.
TCTGTCGCTGCGGGAGTGGGCTCGGATCCCACCCCGTCAGGTCCGCCTCGACCAGCTGGTGACGACCAAGCGGGAGCTGGCCCTCGACCGGCTACTCGCCGAGGACTCGACGTTCTACGGCGATCTGTTCCCGCACGTGGTCGAGTTCGACGGTGCTCTGTACCTGGAGGACGGGCTCCACCGCGCGCTGCGCGCGGCACTGCAGCAACGCACGACGATGCACGTACGCGTGCTGGTGCACGAACCCGTGCGTGACGACGCGGGCGCCCCGTCCGTCTCTGCCTGATCACGCGCCCAGGCGGCGGACGCGCAGCACCAGCCAGATCGCCAGTACCAGGACGACCACCACGGCAGCGTTCACCCAGAACGGCGCCGGCCAGGGCATCGGCCGTGGCGACCGGCCGTCGAACCGGTCGGCGGCGACCAGATTCGCGGCGACGTCCACGTGCCGGGCGCCCGACGGGAGCGTGACCAGCGTCCGCCGATCGCCGGTCGGACCGAGACCGATCAGCTCCGCGTCGCCCACTGCCCGGTAGTCGGTCTCCTCGACCTCGTCGCCGTCGACGCGCAGGGTGCCTGCGCCGTCGCTGCTCAGGTCCTCGCCTGCTCGGTACCGGACGACGGCCAGCTCGCCGCTGTCGGACCGGCCGAGGACCCGCACCGCCGAGCCGGTCAGCCGGTCGAAGCCGCCGGTGAGCGGCGCGCCGCTGGTCGCGTTGATCTCGTCGACCTGCCAGGTCCGGTCGTCCAGCGCGTCGCGGGTGCAGAGCTTCGTACAGCCGGAGAGCGTGAGGACGGCGATCCGGCTGCCGTCGGCGCTCCAGGCCCCGATTCCGGCCAGCCGGCGGTCCGGCCCGAGGTTGGCCAGCGTCCGGGCGCTCCGGGAGGCCGTGTCGACGATCCGCAGAGCGTCACCGACCTGGACCACGACGCTCCGCCCGTCCGGGGAGAACGCGGCCAGATGTGCCCGGTGGACCGGGACGGCGCCGAGGTCCGCGAGGCGGCTCACCGTGCCGGTGGCCAGGTCGAGCAGGTTCAGGTCCCCACCGGTCCACGGCCCGTGCTCGGGCGCCGCCGCCACGTGGACCAGCAGCTTCTCGCCGTCCGACGACCACGCCACCGGACGGGCCGCCCCACTTCCCCGAATCGCCAACCGGGTCGACTTCCCGGTGGACAGCTCGGTGATCCAGATCGCCGGATCAGTGCTGACCGGATCCGGCGACGGAGAGCCCGAGGCCCGCGCCACGGGGTGCGGGAGCGCGTCGGCCACCGCGGTGCCGTCCGGGGAGAGCAGGACGTCCTCACCAGCCTGGACGTCGACCTTGTACCGCAACGTGCGGTACACCCCGGTCTCGGCGACCACCGCGACCTTGCCGCGGTAGGTCACCCCGCGCATCCCCCAGCCGTCGCCGCTGACCAGTACGGTCGCCGGTCCGGCCGGATCGTCGCGCACGTTCGCCTGCCAGCCGAACGGCTCGAACACCTCCGCCGGTGCGACCAACCGGCCTTGGTCGACGACCCGTTGCGCACTGCCGTAGCCGGCGAGGACCGCCAGCAGCAGTGCGACGCACACCGTGATCGCGAGCGCGGCCAGGGTGCGTAACAGCTTCACAACTCGGATACCAGCGGCGCATCGAGCAGCTCGGCGACGGAGACCGGATCGTCACCGCCGAGGATCGGTGCCCGGCCGTCCAGCGCGTCGAGACGCCACGGCTGGTCGAGGATCGCGACTTGGTCGGCGTCGGCCACCGCGTCCGGAGCGACCCGGATCCGGGCCGGTGCCGGAACCCGGGCCCCGGCCAGCGCCTCGGCGATCCGGGCGTAGATCAGCGGAACGATCCACGGCACCGCGGTGCGGTCGGCGTCCGCGAGCCGGTGCAGCAGGTCGGTGGGGTCGGTCGCGATCGCGTCGTGCAGACCGGTACGGCAGCCGAGCAGTGCCAAAAAGGCCGGGTCCGCAGGCTGCGCGGTGGTGGCGGCCACGTCGTAGAGGCCGTCCAGGTCGACCGCGTCCGGAGTGCGGAGTTCACTCGGCGGACGTCCGTCCAGGATGGGTTCTCGGGCGAGCCACCAGCGGCTGTACGCCGGTACCTCGATCCGGGTGCCGTCGGGGGTGACCGCGAACGCGGTGGCGTTGAGCACGTCTCGCGGCGCCCCGGACGCGAGCAGCTCCAGCGCGACCGGCCACTGCTCCGGATCGACGAGATCCAGATCGCGGATGGCACGGAACCGTTCGATCCGGGTGCCGGGGGGCGCGCCGACGGTGCCGGTCGGGTCGATCGTCTCGATCACCGCGTCCGCCCACTCGGCCAGGCCGTCGAGGTCGAGGTCCGCGTCCTCGCTCTCCAGGTCGGTGAGGTCGACGAGATCGAGGTCGTCGGCTTCGAGCACGGTGAACGTCGTCAGGCAACCCACCGCGGGCAGCACGTCCGGCCCGTGGGCGGCGAGGACGTCGTTCGCGAAGTCCTCGTCGACGACGCCGAACGGGGCGTCGTCGGTGCCCATGCCGGCGAGCACCCGGACCAGCGGCGAGCCGGGTACGACCAGCTCACCGGCCGGGTACCAGTCGTCGTCGGCGGGCAGCGCGAGCTCGGCCAGCCACGGCTGCTCACCGGGGCGGATCCCGGCGGCGACGACGAGCGCGAGGATCGCCTCGGCCAGCGACTCGGGCTCGTCGGCGTCGAGCGAGTCGGCGACCGCGGCGCGGACCCGGTCGTCGGCCAGGATCGTGTGCACGGTTGCCGGGCGCGCCCCGAGCCGCACCAGCAGGTCGCTGCCGGTGGCGTCCGGGTGGACGACGCGGAGCCCCAGCGGCGCGAGTGTGTCCGGGGCGACCGCGGCGAGGTCCGGGCCGGGCAGCAGGGCCCCGCGCACGCCGGTGATCGTGCGTCCGTCGGTGAGCGGCACCGGCAGCGCGGCCAGGGCGTCCGGATCCAGGCTCGCCGGCTCCAGCGCCGCGTAGAGGCGACCCCACCAGGCCGGGGACCGATCGAGGCCGGCCACCGCGTCGACGACGTCGGCGACGCCCAGCCGCCGGACGCCCAGCGCGTCGAGCGCACCGGCGGCAGCGCGGGAGGACCAGTCGGCGGGTAGCAGCCCCGGCACGACGCCGGCCAGCGCGTCCACCAACGCGTCCGCCGCGGCCGCCAGCTCGGACGTGAGGGCGACCGCGTCTTCCGGCGTCACCCGCTTCGGCTCCGCCGTGACGTCCGGCCTCCCGGCAGCGTTCGGCTCCGGCGCGGCCTCCGGGGGGACGCCGAGGCCCGTGGCGAGCAGGTCGAGCTCGTCGTCGCGCAGCGGATCATCGGCACTGGCCACCGGCTCGGGGCTCGGCACCGCGGGCAGGAAGGCGGTGCCCCGGAGCTTCGTGAGCGTCAGCGAGCAGATCGCCGCATCGAGCGGAGCCTTACCGAGGCCGGGGCGCGGCACCAGCGCCAGCGCCTCGACCACCGGCGGGGCCGCGGCCAGCAACGACACCACCGTGTCCGCGGCCCGTGCCGCGAGCCAGTCGGTCAACGGTCCTTGCGCCACCCGGCGACGGGACACCTCCAGCGGGAACGTGGCGGCGAGGTGCAGCGGCAGCGAAAGCGGCTCGTCGGTCGGTGACGGCGCGTGCAGCACCGTGTCACCGGGCAACGGCGACGGCACCCCGTCGGTCAGCGGCACGGCCGCGAGCGTGCGGTACCGCGCCAGCGCCGCGCGCTCCTCCAGCGGACGCTCCGCCAGCAGCTCCGCAGGCACTTCGCCCTCGGCACCGTGGACGAGCCAGGTCGTCACCGTGCCGTTCTCGGCGAGCGACACCGTCTGCTCGCCTGCCCCCGCCCGCTCGATCACCCGCTCGACGCCGTCGACCGCGATCTCCAGGCGGCTCAGGCCGGGGAACGCGAACAGCAGCGTCGGCTCGACGTCGGCCAGCAAGGTCCGGACCCACTCGGTCGCGTCCGGCCGTACCGGCAGATGCACCTCGGTGTCGAATCCGGCCGGCGGCGGTGCGTCGGCCGGCCACGCGAGCCGGAGCACCGGCACGCCGCCGTCCCGCCGTGCCAGCTCGGCAGCGGCCGCTCCGCCGAGCGTGGCCACCTCGGCCCTGGTCCGCTCCGCGGAGAACCGCACCCCACCGGCGTGCGAACGCACCTCGGGTTCGTCGCTCACCGCGAGGACGGCGGCGAACCCCACCCCGAACCTTCCGACGGTGGCGGGCTCCCGGGCGTCGCCCGATGTGGTTTTGGCGGAGGCGCGCAGCGACGTGAGCCCGTCGACGCCGGCCGCGTCCAACGGCGCACCGGTGTTGGCGACCGACAGGACGCCGTCGGCGTACGCGAAGCGCAGTACGCCGGACGCGCCGGCGCGAGCCGCGGCGTCGGACGCGTTCTGGGCCAGCTCCACGACCAGGCGGTCGGCGTAGCCGCCGAGCCCGCCGCGGACCAGCTCCTCCTCGGCGTTCGCGTCCTCCCGGAATCGGGTCGCGACGCTTGCCCAAGACGCGAGAACGGCGGCCCGCCGCTCCGCAAGACCGAACGGGTCGGTGGTCACCAGCGCTGCACTTCGGCGACCGGTGACGACGGACGCGTCAGGGATGACGCCCGCTCGCACGGGCGCAGGTCGATTCCGGTCGACGACACGGAGCGTTAGCCGTGACCGAGCGGCTCGGCATCGGTGGAGTCCTCCACCGAGCCGGGCGTGTGCGTGGTGCGGATGACCTCGATGTCGTCGTCGAGCGCCATCGGCGCGGGCGGCACCGGCGGAGTCGGCTCGACCAGCGCCTCGGAGTGCGCACCACAGCCGTGGTCGGCCGACACGATCCGGCCGTCGTCCGGCGCGAACAGGTTGCCGCATGCACCGAAGATCGAGCCGAGCGACCCGGCCAGCTGCAGGTAGAAGCCGCAGGTGCCGCAGCGCGCCGGAGCGGCCTTCGCGAGGTCGCTCTCCGGCCCGGAGCGGCTGGTGTACCAGCGCTCGGCGGTCTCATCCCGGCCCAGCCGGCTCATCACGCGCGGACGGCCGAAGCCGATCTCGTACTCCACCTCGGCGAGCTCGGGGTCGTCGGAGAGCACGTAACCGGGCACCAGCCGGTCGTCGTCGGGTGCGGTCGGCAGCAGGTCGCCGACCCCCAGGTCTCCGGGGCGCAGCCGCTCGCTCCACGGCACCCACTCCGGTGCCAGCAGCGCGTCCGAGCCCGGCAGCAGCGCGACCTCGCTGACCGTCACGTGCTTGGACCGTGGTGCGCGCGCCACGGTGACCGTCCAGTACCAGCCGGAGTAGCCGGGCTGGAGCGCGGCGAACCGGTGAGTGACCAGTCGTTCGCCGTCGGCGGTGACGTCTGCCGGCGCGCCCACCATCTCGCCGCCGACCTCACGGGCCGCTTCGAGGGCGAGGTCGGTGGCTTGCGCGCAGACGGCGTCGAGTTTGACAGCGCGAGGGGCCCGGCGCGCGGCAGCTTTGCCGGGCCGGGTTGCATCAGTGGCCTCTGGGTTCCCGGTCACCACAGACTCCAGTGGGGGTACGGCAGCGGGCAGCGGGCCATCCCCGGCCGAGTCGGATGCCGCGGGACGGTTCACCGTGCGGGTCGTCACATCATTCATTCTTCCTCACGCGCCCCCGGAGCCGGGAACCCCGGTGCTGTTTCGGCGTGTACCCCCTCTCACGCTGGGGTTCTTCCGCTGCCGCGAGCTCCGGCTCGCCGACGGCGTCAACCCGCCGACCCGACCTCGAACTGGGTAAGGCGACCCCAAGACCTCATCCGGACGGGTGAACCCTCCGCAGGGAGGTGACTGCCGGGGCTTCGCGTGGGTAACGATGGATGCGTGGTAAACGACGGCCCTCACGGCGCTGACAGCCCAGCGCGGAACTATTCCCGGGGACCGTTCGCGACCGCGGTTTCGGGGGCGGCGCGGTTCGGCGGACGTGGCTGGGCTCGGGTACGACACGCGCGCCGTGCGGACGGCGCCGACGAGACCGGTCTGCACCGGATGTTCGACCTGCACGGACTGTCATGTGCCGGTGACGCTTTGGTCGCCGTCGGGCTGGCCGGGACGATCTTCTTCTCGGTGCCGGTCGGCGAGGCGCGGGTCCGGGTCGCGCTCTACCTGCTGATCACGATGGCGCCGTTCGCGCTGCTCGCTCCCCTGGTGGGGCCGGTGCTCGACCGGTTCCGGCACGGACGCCGGTACGCGCTGGCCACGACGATGCTGGCTCGGGGCTTCCTGGCGTACGCGATCGCCGACCAGCTCGACACCTGGGTGCTGTACCCGGCGGCGTTCGGCGTGCTGGTGATGTCGAAGTCGTACGGTGTGGCGCGCTCGGCCGCCGTGCCACGCCTGCTGCCGTCCCGGATCACGCTCGTCGAGGCGAACGCCCGTGGATCGCTGGCCGGGACGATCTTCGGCGGCCTCGCCGGTGCGGTCGGGGCGGCGCTGGCGACGTTCGGCCCGGGGTGGGCGCTGCGGCTGGCGACCGTGGTGTTCTTCGTCGGCATGGTGCTCTCGCTGCGGCTGCCCGCCGGCGTCGACTCGGATCGGCCGGAGGTACCGCCGCGGGTGTTCGCGCTGCTGGCGCACCGTGAGGCGCTGCGGCTGTGGAACCTGCCGGTCTGGGCAGCGGTCACCGCGGGCGCGACGCTCCGTGCGGTGTTCGGATTCCTCGCGCTGTTCATGGCGTTCCGGGTGCGGGAGGACGACCTGCTGCTGGCGCCGCTGACGGCGCTGGGCACGATCGCCGTCGCGCTGGCCGCCGGAAGCTTCGTGGCGACGCTGATCGGCACCCGGCTGAAGCTCCACCGACCGCTGCTGCTGGACGCGATCGCGGTCAGCGGCGTCGCGCTCGGTGCTGCCGTGGCGGCGGTGTTCTACTCGCTGCCGGTGCTGGTGCTGCTCGCGTTCGGCACCGCGCTCGCCAGCAGCCTGGCGAAGCTCGCGGTGGACGCGGTGATCCAGGAGCGGTTGCCGGACGAGTCGCGGGCCAGCGCATTCGCCCACTCCGAGACGATGATCCAGCTGGCGTGGGTGAGCGGCGGAGCGGCGGGCTTGATACCGCTGTCCGGGCGGTGGGGGTTGGCGATGGTCGCGCTGATCGTGGCCCTGGTGGCGGTGCGGGTCGGCGCGTGGGCGTGGGCAGCGCAGCGGGCCGCCACTGCCCCGGCGACCGACCCCGCGAGCGAGTGGACCCTCCAGGCCTACAGCGCCCCCTCGCCCACCCTCGAGCGGCACTCGGCCGGTCCCGCCCGCGGCGTGTGACGGCTCCTCGCGACCACCGACACAGGCGGGAAGCGACGCGCCGGACCCCGCAGGCGGGACGGCCGACCCGCTGGCTATGGTCGAACCGCTGGTCGTTCGGTGGATTCAGGAGCTGAAGATGGGTGTCTCGAAGCGCAGCCTGGCCCTCGCGGTGGCGGCGGCCACCCTCGGCCTGGTCACGGCGTGCGACAAGCCGGCCCCTTACGCCACCGTGGTCAGCGGCGGTGACTCGGTGGGCGGCGAAGCCACCGCCTGGTGCTTCGAGGAGGGCACGTTCAACGCCTCGACGCCCGGCTCGGACTGCAAGGCCGGCCCGAGCAACGCCGGCGAGATCAGCGTGAAGCCCGGCAGCACCGTCCACGTCGACGTCCCGCCGAACGTGGGAGAAGACGGGTGGACGGCCGCGCTGGCCAGCTCGGACGGCAACCTCGCGCCGGTCTCGTTCGTCCGCAAGGGCACCTCGTACATCCGGTTCACGGTCCCGAACGACGCGACCGGAGAGACCACGTACGTGCTGGAGCTGCTCGCGCTGCACCCCGGCGAGAGCGCGGAGAAGGCCCGCGGTCTCTGGCGTTTCGTTCTCAACGTCGGGTGAACCGTCCTCGCTGCCGGGCGTCCCGCGCTGGCCGGTCGAGAAGAGCCCACTGATGCGGGTGCTGCTCGTCACCGCCGTCCCGGCCGAGTTGGACGCCCGGCAGCGAGGACGGTTCACCCGACGTTGAGAACGAAACGCCAGAGACCGCGGGCCTTCTCCGCGCTGGCCGGTCGCTCGGAGCCCACTGATGCGGGTGCTGCTCGTCACCGCCGTCCCGGCCGAGTTGGACGCGGCGCTCGGCGACGTCGCGCCCGGGCCGATCACCGGCCTGGCCGGTGGTGTGGGGCCGGTAGCGGCCGCGGTGAGCACCGCGATGGCGCTGGCGTCCGGTGAGTACGACCTGGTCGTCTCGGCCGGCCTGGCCGGTGGCTTCGCCGGTCGGGCCCCGATCGGCTCGGTGGTCGTGGCCGACACCGTCCGGTGGGCGGATCTCGGCGCGGACACCGAGGAGGGCTTCCTCGACCTCACCGGGCTCGGGCTGGCCGGTGGTGACGTGCTGTCCGCGACGGGTGGCCGGTGGGTGACCGACGCCCTGGGCGCGGCCGGCGTCCCCGCACTGACCGGCGAGGTCCTCACCCTCGCCACGATGACCGGTACCGACCGTCGCGGCGCCGAGCTGGCGACCGTCCACCCGACCGCGGTGGCCGAGGCGATGGAGGGCTACGGGGTGGCGTGGGCCGCCCGCGCCGCCGGCGTCCGCTGGGCCGAGCTACGCGCGGTGAGCAACCTGATCGGTCGGCGCGACCGGAGCGCCTGGGACATTCCGGCCGCGTTCGACGCCCTGCGCCGCGCGATCAGCGCTCTCGCCGCAGCATCGGACTGACCCGCGCGCCCGCTCGGACGTTCCGGGAACGCCGACTACGGTTGGGGGCCGGGAGGTATGGCCGGTGACTGAATCGATGCGGTTGGCGTTCTCGCCCTGTCCGAACGACACGTTCGTTTTCCACGCGCTGGTGCACGGGCTGGTGCCGGGAGCGCCCCCTGTCACCGTGGACTACGCCGACGTCGACGTGACCAACGGCGCCGCGGAGCATGGCGAGTACGACCTGGTCAAGGTCTCCTACGCGGCGCTTCCGTGGCTACTGGACAAGTACACGCTGCTGCCGTGCGGTGGTGCCTTAGGGCGCGGTTGCGGGCCACTCGTCCTGACTCGGGAGGCGGCCACCGGCCCGGAGACCGTGGCCGGCAAAATCGTCGCCGTCCCTGGTGACCGCACCACCGCGTACCTGCTGTTCCGCCTGTGGTCGGCCGACCACCCGCCGGCCGAGGTCGTCGTCCGGCCGTTCCACGAAATCATGCCGGCGGTCGCAGCCGGAGAGATCGACGCCGGACTGGTCATCCACGAGGCACGGTTCACCTACCAGCGGTACGGCCTGCACGCCGCCACCGATCTCGGCGACTGGTGGGAGACGACCACCGGCCTGCCGATCCCGCTGGGTGCGATCTTGGCCCGCACCGACCTCGCCGAGCGCACCGGAGTGACTCCGGCGGCCGCCGCCGAGTTCGTCCGCGCCTCGGTGACCGCAGCCTGGGCCGACCCCACCGCGAGCCGCCACTACGTCCTCTCCCACGCCCAGGAGATGGAAGACCACGTCGTCGACCAACACATCGGCCTGTACGTGAATGAGTTCACCCGCAATTTGGGTACCGAGGGATATGCGGCGGTGGAAGCGCTGCTGGGGCGAGCAGCCGAAGCGGGACTGGTTCCTCCGGTGGTCATTCCTCGGTTGACCGCCGTTTAGCAGCACGGTGTTACCTGCCTAGGCACCCTGACCACGCGACCGACCCCCCGCGGAGAAGCAGTGGAGACGATCCCCGCGCTCGACCGCACCACCGCCCTGGAGATGCCGGCTTCCCAGCCGCTTCACCGCCGCCCCGTCGGCCTGCTGCTCGGGCTCCTCGCCGTGCCCGTCGGATGGGTGCTGCCCTGGCTGACCCACGAGGTCGGTGCGGACGGCGTACTGCCGATCCTCCTGCTACTGAGCATCGCGTCCCTGCTCCGGGGAGGGCGGACGCTGCTGGACCGGCTGGCGCTCGCGCTACTGGTGATGCTCGGCGTGATCAGCGCGGCCGGTCTGCTGTTCTCGGTGTGGCCGTGGGGCCTCGACCCGGTCGCGGTGGCCCGCGCCGGGTTCCTGAGCCTGGTCGCTGCCGGCCTGCTCACCCGGCGCGCGCCTCGGCTACCGACCCGGGTCACCTGGGGCGACGCCCTGTTGGTGGTGGGCGGCGTCGCACCGGCGCTGTTCCTCTGGTCGGCGTTCTGGGGCAAGTCCAGCGCCGAGCGGGTGGCGATGATGATCGGCGCCGAGGATTTGGCCCGCCACTTCACGATCTTCGACACGATCAGGTCGGTCGGCGGGTACCTGCCGTTCCACCGAGACGACGTCACGCAGGAGGTCATTCCCGGGCTGGTCGAGTATCCCCAGTCGTCCCACCTGTTCAGCGCGCTCATGGACAACTTCGCCCGCTCGTCGACCGAGCTGGACGACGGGCTGGTCGCGTTCGACCACTACCTCGCCTGGAACCTGGTCGGGTACGGGATCCTGTCGTTCGCGATGGTCTGGGGTGTCCGCTGGGTGGCGGGGCGGGCCCTGCGCGGCTGGCGCCTGGTGGCCGCGGTCGCCGTGATCACCGGCTGCACCGGCGGCGGCTACCTGGTCTCGCTGTTCGACCGGGGTTTCCCCAGCGAAGCGTTCGGCCTCGCGCTGCTGGCGATGGTGCTCGCGATCGCGGCCCGACCCGTGCGCGGGTCGCGCGAGCAGGCGCTGCTGCTGGCGGCCGGACTCGTCGGCGTCAGCTTCGCGTACTACTTCTTCCTGCCGATCGCCGGTGCGGCCGCGCTGGTCTGGGCCTGGACGTTCCGGCGGTCCCCGCTGCGGGGACCGCGGTGGGGCACGCTGGCAATCGGCGTGGTCGCCGCGCCGCTGGTGTTGTACTGGCCGGTGCTCTCGCTCACCGCCGGGGTCTCGCCGACGCGGGCCTTGCTGCCGGACGTCGGCATCCCGGAGCTCGACCGGCGGATCGTGATCGCGATGTGCGTCCTGGTGCTGCTGGGAACGCTCACCACGGCCGGGCGCCGCAATCCGGTCTGGCGATCGGTGGCCGCCCAGGTGGTGCTCGCCCTGCTGATGGTGGCCGCCATCGGTGGGTATCAGCTCGCCCGGACCGGCGGCGTCTCGTACTACTTCGAGAAGGCCGTGCACGCCGTATTGATCAGCTGCTTCGTCGGACTGGGAGCGGTCGCGCTGCTGCTGCCGATCGACCCGTTCCGGTGGGGTGCGGGACACACCGGGGCAGCAGCGGCGCTGCGCAGGCTGGCGGCGTTCGCGCTTCCCGCCGGAGCGTCGGTGATCGCCGCCGCGCTCGCGTACGGCGTTCTGGTGCCGACCCGGATGGTGGAGACCCGGACGTCCGAACGTGGCGGCATGACCGAACCGGCTCCGGGGACGAGCCGCGGCCGGGCGTTCCACGCCGACGCGCTCTGGCGGCCACCGGACGGGAAGGCGGCGGTCAATACCTACCGGCGGTTCCCGAACGGCGACGACGGCCGGGTGACGATCGTCGTGACCGCCTACCGGCTCTACGTCCCGTCGCTGTTCCTCGCCGGCTTCCGGCGGCAGGGCGGCGAGGCCTTCATTCCGGTCAGCGGGCTGAACGGGACGAAGGAGATCGCCACGCTGGAGCACGTCGCCGAGGTGAGCCCCAAGCCGGTGCGGTTCGTAGTCGCGCGGAAAGACCTGATCACCGGGTTGCGAGAGGTGGCGAAGCGGCGTCCCGGCCTGAAGCTCGAGATCGTCGTGGTGCCCGACTCCGAGGCTCCGACCCCGCCGCCGCTCCCCCCACCCTGGCGCTGAGAGCGCGCAGTGCATCCACAACGGCGGTGGAGCCCGTCCAGGGCGGGGCTGACAGTCGAGCGCGAGGCCGCCTCGTATTAGTCATACTCAAGGCCTCGCGCTCGCCTGTCAGCGTCGTTCTGGGCGGGCCGCCCGCTAGACCTCTAGTTCGCGGGCTACGGCGTGAACCAGCTCGGCGATCTTGCGGGCCGCCTTGCGGTCGGGGTAGCGACCCCGCCGAAGATCGGGCTGCACGCGCGCCTCGAGCACCTTGATCATGTCCTCGACCATGCCGTGCAGTTCGTCCGCCGGACGGCGGGTCTGAGCTACCAGCGAGGGCAACGGGTCGATGACTCGTACGGACAACGCCTGGTCACCCTTGCGTCCGGCGGCCACGCCGAACTCGACCCGGGTGCCGGGCTTCAGCTCCGTGACACCCTGCGGTAACGCGCCTTTGTGGACGAACACGTCGCCGCCTTCGTCCCGGGCCAGGAATCCGAAGCCGCGCTCCGGGTCGAACCACTTCACCTTGCCGGTCGGCACGTCCTGACCCCGTTTTCGTATCGCCGCGATAAACGCCGGGCGCGCGGTACCCCGCCTGCCCCGCTTAAGGCTAGCGACCCGGACGCCCCGCAACCAACGGACTACTTCTTCCGAGAGTGGCGGGAATCACGTCTATGACCTGCCGTAAGTCTGGTCACCCGATCCCTGCGACGTTCCCGGGCTGCTCGTAGGCTGTCGACGTGGCGAGTACCGAGGAATCTCCGGTCCCCCGGCGGGCCGGGCGCTGGCTGTTGCGCATCGGCGCGGCGTGCTTCGTCGTCGGAGTGGTGTTCGTGGGGATCGTGTTCCTGCCGTTCTTCGCGGGCTCGTCCGCTCAGCCGGCGCTCGCCGCCGTCGGCACGATGCTCGGGCCGCTCGGCTTCGTCCTCGTGCTCCTGGGGATCGGTCGCCAGGCCGCCGAGAACAACAGGGCGGCTCGGGCAGCACTCCAGCGCGACTGACGCCGCCTCTCTCGCGCGAGAGGGTGGTTTTCCCGAAAATCAACCTCTCCCGAGCGCCGGAGAGGTTGCCTTCCCGAAAACCCACCTCGCCCCCGTGCGGGAGAGGTGGCCTTCCGAAAATGCGCCCGCGACCAGGGCGCGCGGCGCACTCACGCCCGCACGGACGGCGCGCGGCGCGCTCACGGCCCGCTCGTACGGCGCAGCCCGCACAGACGGCGCGCGGCGCGCTCACGGCCCGCTCGTACGGCGCAGCCCGCACAGACGGCGCGCGGCGCGCTCACGGCCCGCTCGTACGGCGCAGCCCGCACAGACGGCGCGCGGCGCGCTCACGGCCCGCTCGTACGGCGCAGCCCGCACAGACGGCGCGCGGCGCGCTCACGGCCCGCTCGTACGGCGCAGCCCGCACAGACGGCGCGCGCGCGTTTAGCGGCGGCCGCTCAGCCCGCTCGTTGGGCGCTGCGCGCGTACTCCGCCAGCCACGACGGGAACTCCCGCAGATCGTCCAGCACCACGTCCGCGCCGGCGGCGCGCAGAGCGTCCACCCCGAAAGGACCGGTCGCGACCGCGACCGACACCGTCCCCGCGGCCCTGGCGGCGGCGATGTCCGCGGTGTGGTCCCCGACGTAGACAACGGCGCCGCGCTCGGCGAGCGCCGGTCCCTTGGCCTCCGCGTAGACGTTGCCGACCAGGTCGTCGACGGGTAGCCCGAGGTGTTCGACGTGCAGCCGCGCGTTCGGTCCGTACTTGCTGGTGACGACGATCGTGCGGCCACCGAGCCGGTGCACCGCCGCCAGCGCCTCGGTCGCGCCGGGCAGCGGGAGCGAGGCCGCGATGGCGAGCGAGGGGTAGAGCTCGCGGTACCGGTCGGCCATCGCGGATACCCGATCCGCCGGGAACCAGTTCGCGAGCTCGACGTCGAGCGGGGGCCCGAGGCGGGACGTGACCAGGGCGCTGTCGATCGGAACGCCGGTCTCCGCCGCGAGCGCGTCGTAGACGGCCCCGATACCCGGGCGACTGTCGATCAACGTCATGTCGAGGTCGAACCCGACAACCGGCGAGGGAAGGGACATGCCTGCCACGGTATCCGCCGGAGTACCGGAGCTCGTATCGCAGGGTGGAGGCGCGGCAGGGAGGCGGTCAGCTGCGCCCGCCTGCCGCGCCTCCATCGCAACGCTGCACACCCCTCCGAGATCCGCCACATTGCGGATCCTGCAGCGCCGCCGTCCCGAGCAGCAACGACCCCATTCGTCAGCCACTACCCGAGGAGACAGAGTGTCGTCGGAGCAGGACGAAGCAGCGACCCTACTCGACAACCGGTTTATTTGCCCCAAAATGTAGCATAGCTCTCACACAAAGCCGCAAGCGGTCTACTCAAGCCCACGGGGCACACCACCCCCACGGGCGGCCGGGGTCAGCGCATCGAATACCCACAGGTATCGCGAGGATCCGACCGGTAATCACATCCGACGGCGATGTGCGCGAAGGTTTGCTTGCAACTCCCGGCTAGGGCCGATCCCACCGGAGTTGTGACGTGCCCGCTGACGCGCACAGGAGGATTGATGAGCAGCCATCCGGCCGACTACCTGGAATTCGCCACCATCTATTTCTGGGACGAGACGGGCTCCTTCAGCGCCGAGAGCGAGCGCACCGAGCCGCGGCGTCCACTCGAGGACCACCGTCCCTACCCGGGCCGCCGCCAGAGCGCCTCGCGAAACCACCGATGCGGCGGATCCACGGCCCGGCCGCCCAGACCCGGCAGCGCCGACCCCACCAGCGAGGGCCCGAGGAGGCACCAGTGATCGGACAGGACGCCGAACGTCTCAGCCGCCACTACGCCGTCTGGCGGCGGCTACGCGACGCACGCACGCTGGCGCGGGAGGCCGATGACCTGACGCTCCTGGCGTACGCGAGGGACGATCTCGCCGACCTGTCCCTGGCGCTCTCGGAGTTCCTCAGCCTGCACGAGCCGCGCGACGGCTCGCCGTGGTGCCCCGAGTGTTCCGGCACCTGGGCACGCGTCCCGTGGCCGTGCCCGATCTGGCAGAACGTAGAGAAGTCACTCGGCCGCTGATCAGTGTGATCAGTGATGCGCGCCGTGCTCGTCTGGCCGGATCAGTGTGCACACGTGCACCTGATCAGTGATGCGTTCCGTGCTCGTCTGGCCGGATCAGTGTGCACACGTGCACCTGATCAGTGATGCGTTCCGTGCTCGTCTGGCCGGATCAGTGTGCACACGTGCACCTGATCAGTGATGCGTTCCGTGCTCGTCTCCCGGGTGCACGTAGTCGATGCGATCGGTCGGCAGCGGCAGCGGGAGGTCACCGAACGGGCTGGACGGCCCCTGGTGCTCACCGAGGAACTCGCTGACCGCCAGGTGCCCAGGCTTCACTTCAGTGCTCTTGCTGTGCTTGGCCTGCCGGGCCTCGGACGCCATCGTTCCTCCTCGCTTGCGCTGACGAGCACACCATGACCCATCAGCTAACCGGGATCAAGTGTGTCACTGGAGTGGGTCGGGAGTACCCAGCGGGACCTCACTCGTACACCGGTTGATCCGCGCAGCGATCAGGCGCGACCCGTCCAGCAGGCCGTATCGCCGCACGGCCTGGGCGCCGTACTCGCTGCACGACGGCTCGTAGCGGCAGCGCGTCGGCAGGTGCCGGCTGAGCATGCGTTGATACCCGCGGATCAGCACCACCCCACCCGCCGCAGTAGCGGAACGCCGGCCCGACCGCGGACGCGGTGTGGGCGTCGACCGCAGGAACGGCACCAGCATCAGAAGCGTCCCCAGGCTGAGCAGACCGAGGTTGCAGTCGCAGCCGCTGCAACCGTCGCAGCCGTCACACGCATCCAGGCCGCAGGACCCCGCGTCGGTGGCTTTCGAGTGCCGCCGGTGACGCCGCTTGCGCCGACGCGTCTCGCGCCAGCGCCGCCACCCGGCTAGCAGCACCCACCCGGCTTCGTTCGCCACTCCAGATTCCCTTCCGCCAAAGCTCGCAGTACTGTCCGACCGGCCGCAGAGTGGCATAACCAGGGCATCAAGTGCCCGTCCCTGTCGTCATGCGGACCGACGACGCCCGAAACCGGTTAGCGTCTATTCAGTGAGCACGGCGAGCCTGGCAGACCACTACCGCGCGTTGACCGACGAACAGCTGGAACGGCTGTTCGCCGCGCGCCCGGATCTGGCCGTGCCGGTGCCGTCCGACTTCTCCGTATTGGCCCAACGTGCCCACTCCCGGATGTCGGTCGCCCGCGCCCTCGATCACCTCGACCGGTTCCACCTGGAAGTACTCGACGCACTCCGCCTGGTCGGCGGCGCCGAGCACCGGGCCGACCGGAAACGAGTGCTTGATCTACTCGCCAGCGCACCGGCGGGCACCGGCTCGGGCGGCAGCGCAGCTCACCCGGTGCCCGACTTCTCCGTCCGCCGGGTACTGGACCACCTGATCACGCTCGGGCTCGCGTGGCCGGACGGCGAGACCGTGCTCCGCCTGCCCACCGTGCTCGACGAGGTCACCTCGCGCTACCCGGCCGGCCTCGGCCGCCCGGTGACGACGCTGGTGGAGGACGAGCGAACCGAGGACCTCGCACCGGTCCTGGCCGCGCTGCACCTCCCTGCGGCATCGCAGCCGGAGGCCACGGTGCTCATCGGGGAGGCTTTCGGCGATTCGGTGCGGCTGGCCGCCCTGCTCGACGCCTGCCCGCCCGAGGCGCTCGTGGTGCTGGAGCGGCTGGCGAGCGGCGGCAACCCGGTCGGAGCGATCCGCGACGTTCGCCGCCCGACCGATCCGACGGACGCCGACAGTCCTGTGCGCTGGCTCCTCGTCCATGGCCTGCTGGTGCCGCTGGACGCGTCCACCGTCGAACTCCCCCGGGAAGTCGGGCTGGCCCTACGCGGCGATGCGCCGCTCGGTCCGCTGCACCCGACCGAGCCGGCACCCACAGCGGACGCCGCCGCCCCGGCGATCACCCCCGATCGCATCGACGGCGCGGGCTCCGGCCAAGCCCTCGAAGTACTCCGACAGACCACCACCTTGCTCGACGCGTGCGCCGCGGAGCCGCCGCCGGTGCTGAAAGCGGGCGGGCTCGGCGTCCGCGATCTGCGTCGGCTCGCTCGGACCGCCGGGGTGGACGAGGCGACCGCGGCGCTCCTGCTGGAGATCGCCCACGAAGCCGGACTGCTCGCCCGGACCCCGGACGCCGACCCGACCTGGCTCCCGACGGCCGCCTTTGACGTCTGGCAGGCGACGCCGGCCGAACGGCGCTGGGTCCAGCTGGCCGGCGCCTGGCTCGCGATGGCCCGGATGCCGGCGCTGGTCGGCACGCGGGACGACCGGGACCGGGCGATCGCCGCGCTGTCGGCGGAGGTGACCCGGTCCGCCGCGCCCACGCTGCGGGCTCAGACCCTCCAGGTGCTGGTCGAGTACCCCGGTCCGCTGACGCACGCCGACGTGGTGAGCGTGCTGGACTGGCGGGCTCCCCGGCGCGGCGGGCGACGTCGGGACGAGGTGATCAGCGAGCAACTCGCCGAGGCGACCACGCTCGGCGTCGTCGCGCAGACCACGCTCACCAGGTACGGACGAGCGCTGGTCACCGGGGAGGATCCCGTTCCGCTGCTCGCCGACCTGATCCCCGACCCGGTGGACCACGTCCTCGTCCAGGCCGACCTGACCGTCGTGGCGCCCGGGCCGCTGGAGCCGACGCTCGCCGCCGAGATGGCGCTGGTCGCCGACGTCGAGTCCGCCGGTGGCGCCACGGTCTACCGGGTGACCCCGGAGAGCGTCCGCCGGGCCTTGGACGCCGGGCGGTCGGGTAGCGAGCTCCAGGCGTTCTTCGGCGCCCGGTCCCGGACGCCGGTGCCGCAGTCCCTGACGTACCTCATCGACGACGTGGCCCGTCGGCACGGCGGGCTGCGTGTCGGTGCAGCCGGCTCCTACCTGCGCACCGACGACCCGGCGCTGCTCGCCACCGTGCTGGCCGACCGACGCTGCGCGGAGTTGGGCCTGCGGCGGATCGCCGACACGGTGCTGGTGAGCAGCGCGTCGGTCCAGCGGGTCATCGACCTGCTACGCGGCTCCGGGTACGTCCCGGCCGCGGAGGACGCCGGCGGTGGGCTGGTGCTCGGGTGGCCGGAGGCCAAGCGGGCGCCCGGACGGTCGAACCGCGCCGTGCCGCGCGGCGCGAGCGAAATCTCGCTCGATCGGGACTACCTGGCCGGCGCGGTGGTAGCGGTCCGACGCGGCGACGAGGCCGCCCGGACGGCCCGCCGGGCGCCGGTGCTCACCCAGCAGGGCGAGGCCGATCCCGGTGCGGCGCTCGGCGTCCTGCAGCAGGCGGCGCGCGACCGCGCGCGGGTCTGGCTGAGTTATGTGGACGCGCACGGCGGCGTCACTGCTCGAGTGGTCCGGCCGGTCTCGGTCGGTGCCGGTTACCTCCGCGCCGAAGACGACCGGACGGAGACCGAGCACACTTTCGCTCTGCACCGCGTGGTCTCAGCGATCAGGACGCCGGAATGAGCACGTTGCTGGTGGTTCACCACACGATCTCGCCGGCGACGCAGGAGCTGTTGGAGGCGGTGCTCGCCGGCGCCCGCACGGACGAGATCGAGGGCGTGGACGTCGTAGCCCGCCCGGCGCTGGCCGCCACCGTGCCGGATGCCCTGGCCGCGGACGGCGTCCTGCTCGGGACACCCGCGAACATCGGCTACATGTCCGGTGCGCTGAAGCACTTCTTCGACCAGATCTACTACCCGTGCCTGGACGCCAAAGCCGGGACGCCGTACGGCGTCTGGGTGCACGGCAACAACGACGTCAGCGGCGCACTGCGCGGCGTCGAAACGATCACCACCGGCTTGGGCTGGCAACAGGTCGCCGCGCCGGTGACGGTGACCGGGGCGCCGGACAAGGCAGCCCGCGAAGCCTGCTGGGAACTCGGCGCAACGGTGGCCGCGAGCCTGATGGACTGAGTGACTCAGGTCCCGGCCTTGTGGCCGAAGACGTGCACCTCGGAGCCGATCTCGGTCAGGCCGTAGACCGTCTTCGCGTCGCCGGAGAGCAGGTTCACACCGCGCGAGTCGCTGTCGGGCTCGGTGTAGAACGAGGTATCGGTGGCGTGCAGCCCGAAGTCCTCGAAGAACCGCTGCCAGTACGGCAGCTCCGCGCCGGAGAGCGTGGGTTCCTTCTCGGTGATCTCGAACTGACCGGTCGGCGTGGCCAGCTTCGCCCCACTGGTGCGGATCACGACCGGAGCGAACACCACCGAACCGTCGCGCATCACCCAGAGCGTCTGGTGGCTGAGGTCGACGCAGACCGTCGTCGCGTCGGCGTCCGCCTCGCAGGAGGCCGGGGTGGAGTTGTAGAGCCGGTCCGCGATCTCTGCCGTGGCGTCGTCGGCGAACCCGGTAGCGGTTGGCAGCGCGACCGCGGTCTGGAACTTCTTGATCGCCGCGCAGTCGACGGCGTCCTGCTTCGCGTCCATCGAGACCTGGCCGAAGCGGGCGGTCTGAGTCGCGAGGTACCGCTCCACCCGGGCCTGGCCCGGACCGGTGCGGCCGCAATTGCCGCCGGAGCGGGACGCGCGCCCGTCACCGGTGCGGGCCGGCGCGGCGACGTCGATCTGGGACGAGGCGGTGGCTCCCGGGCCGGGACCCACCATGGAGACCGCACCGTAGGAGACACTCCCGGCGACCGCCGCGGCCGCTACTCCGGCGCAGGCGATCCTGGCGGCCCGGCTGGCCGCGCTCTGCCGCCGCCGACGGCCCCGGGGACGGGTGTGCTTGCCGCGCGGCGCTTCCTCAGCGATATAGATGAGTTCTGTGGTCTCCGCTGAGGATGAATGTCGTCCAGGCACGGACCGAAGGTTACGCGGGCGTCACAGCAAATGCCGACTCTCCGCCGCATTCCGTCCTGACACACACGTATCTGTGCTGGTCATCTCATGCGTGTGACAGTGCGCACGACGCATCGGGTGGACGTGAGGTAACCCTCCGCGGTTGAACGAGTGATTCATCCGAGCGGCCGGGTACCTGCGGCCCGCCCGGACAGGAGGGACACTTGTACTTCGCCGTGAAGTTCTTCGAGAGGTGTTCCCGTGCCGAACGGTCCGCTGATCGTCCAGTCGGACAAGACCCTGCTGCTGGAGACCGACCACCCCGACGCGTCGGCCTGCCGGATGGCGATCGCACCGTTCGCTGAGCTGGAGCGGGCGCCGGAGCACGTCCATACCTACCGTCTGACCCCGCTCGGGTTGTG
This sequence comes from Cryptosporangium minutisporangium, assembly GCF_039536245.1. Lineage (NCBI taxonomy): Bacteria > Bacillati > Actinomycetota > Actinomycetes > Cryptosporangiales > Cryptosporangiaceae > Cryptosporangium > Cryptosporangium minutisporangium. Next base: position 128,130 of record NZ_BAAAYN010000017.1, read on the forward strand.
GAACGCCCGCGCGGCCGGCCACGACGCCGAGTCGGTGGTGGACGCGTTGGTCCGCTACTCCCGTTATGCCGTGCCGCACGCCCTGCTGGTCGACGTGGCCGACACGATGGACCGCTACGGCCGCCTCCAGCTGCTGAACTCGCCGGTGCACGGCCTGGTGCTGCACGCGCTCGACCGGGCGGTCCTGGTGGAGATCACCCGGAACAAGAAGGTCTCCCCGATGCTCGGGGCGAAGGTCGACGACGACACGGTTGCCGTCCACCCGTCCGAGCGGGGTCGCCTCAAGCAGGTGCTGCTGAAGGTCGGCTGGCCGGCGGAGGACCTCGCCGGATACGTCGACGGCGAGGCGCACCCGATCGAGCTGGCCCAGAACGGCTGGACGCTGCGCTCCTACCAGCAGGAGGCGGTGGAGAACTTCTGGGCCGGCGGCTCGGGAGTCGTCGTGCTGCCCTGCGGCGCGGGCAAGACGCTGGTGGGTGCCGCGGCGATGGCCGAGGCCAAGGCAACGACGCTGATCCTGGTGACGAACACCGTCGCGGGCCGGCAGTGGAAGCGCGAACTGGTCGCCCGGACGTCGCTGACCGAGGACGAGATCGGCGAGTACTCCGGCGAGCGCAAGGAGATCCGACCGGTCACCATCGCGACGTACCAGGTGATGACGTCCCGCAAGGGCGGCGAGTACCGGCACCTGGAGCTGTTCGGCGCCCGCGACTGGGGCCTGATCGTCTACGACGAGGTGCACCTGCTGCCTGCGCCGATCTTCCGGCTCACCGCCGACCTGCAGTCCCGCCGCCGGCTCGGGCTGACCGCGACGCTGGTGCGCGAGGACGGCCGCGAGGGCGACGTGTTCTCGCTGATCGGCCCGAAGCGGTACGACGCACCGTGGAAGGACATCGAGGCGCAGGGCTGGATCGCTCCGGCGGAGTGCGTCGAGGTCCGCGTCACGATGACCGATGCCGAGCGGATGACGTACGCGGTCGCCGAGCCCGAGGAGCGGTATCGGATCTGCGCGACCGCGCGGACGAAGATCCCGGTCATCCAGAAGCTGGTCGAGAAGCACAAGGGTGAGCAGGTGCTGGTGATCGGCGCCTACCTCGACCAGTTGGACGAGATCTCCGCGGAGCTGGAAGCACCGGTCATCGAGGGCAAGACGACAAACAAGGAGCGGGAGCGGCTGTTCGAGGCGTTCCGCCAGGGCGAGATCAACACGCTGGTGGTTTCGAAGGTCGCGAATTTCTCGATCGACTTGCCGGAGGCCGCGGTCGCCATCCAGATCTCCGGGACGTTCGGCTCCCGGCAGGAGGAGGCACAGCGGCTGGGGCGGGTGCTGCGCCCGAAGGCCGACGGACGGCAGGCGCACTTCTACACGGTGGTCAGCCGGGACAGCCTGGACGCCGACTACGCCGCTCACCGGCAGCGGTTCCTCGCCGAGCAGGGTTACGCGTACACGATCGTGGACGCCGACGACGTGCTCGGCCCACCGCTGCCCGACGTCGGCTGAACCTGACGAAAACTCGAGGGCGTTGAGTGGACCGGTCCACTCAACGCCCTCGTTCGCGTCACGTCGTCAGCTCAAGCGTGGATGTTCCGTCCTCCGCCGGTGCGCTTCGTCGTAGGGACGCCAGTCCATGCCGTCCCGGCTGTCGGCACCGAACCGCGCCCCCAGGAGCGCGATCGCCACGATCAGGAGCAGGATTCCGAGCATCATCGGTTCCACCTTCCGCTACCAGTCCAGTCGATCTAGAATTGGTCCGTTCCAAGCTCTGATGGACCGGTCCAACACCGGGAATCATGGGACCACTTCGATCGAATGGACAGTGCCAATGACCGCCGAGGTGGACCGTTATTCGGGGAACGAGGACCGGGCCAGTGACGAGGCGCGGCTGCTCGTCGCCCTGAGCGACTGGTCGGTCGGCGACGGCCCGCTCTACCAGCAGCTGGCTGCCGCGATCCGTCGCGGCATCGCGGAGGGCGCGCTCCCCGCGGGCAGTGCGCTGCCCGCCGAGCGGCGGCTCGCGGCCGTACTGGCGGTCAGTCGGGCCACCGTGGTCGCGGCCTACGACCAGCTCCGCGGCGAAGGAGTGGTGGAGAGCCGGCGCGGCAGCGGCACTCGCATCGCCCGCACCGCACGCGCCAGCCGGCTGCCGGGAGGAGACGGTCGGGTTCCCGGCGGCCACTCGGCGCAGCTTTTCCAGCGGCTGATCGACGGGCCCGGCACCGTGCTGTCGCTCGCGTCCGCCGCCGGCAGCGCGGACGCCGCGGTGCCGGCCGCGCTGGAGGAGGTCGTCCGGCACGATCTGGCCGAAGCGATGCTCGATCCGGGGTACCAACCGCACGGCATCGCGTCGCTGCGGGAGGCGATCGCCGGCTACCTGACCCGGATCGGCCTGCCCAGCGGTCCCGGCGAAATCCTGGTGACGACCGGCGCGCACCAGGCCGTCGACCTGGTCGCTCAGCTGTACCTGCGGCCCGGTTCCCGGGTCGCGGTGGAGGCGCCCGGCTGGCCGGCGTGTTACGACGTGTTCCGGGCCGCGGGCGCGACGCTGGTGCCGGTGCCGATCGACCAGGACGGCGTCCGCCCGGAGGCGCTCGCCGCCGTGCTGACCGAGACGCCGGTGGATTTGGTCTATTTGATGCCGACGTTCCACAACCCGACCGGCGCGCTGCTCTCCGCGGCCCGGCGGCGGCGGATCGTGGAGCTGGCGGCCGAGCACGACGTCGTAGTGGTCGCGGACGACACGCTCTCCGGTGTGAGCCTCGGGCACGACGTGCCGCCGCCGCTCGCCGCCTTCGCCGCCGCGGCAGGCGACCGGCCGGTCAGCCTGATCCAGCTGGGCTCGCTGTCCAAGTCCGTCTGGGGCGGCCTGCGGGTGGGCTGGGCCCGGGCCTCGACCGACGTCATCAGCCGGCTCGCCCGGCGGAAGGCGCTGGCCGACCTCGGCTCACCGATCATCGACCAACTGGTCGCCGCACGGATCGTGCCCGGCTTGGAGACGCTGGTCGAGCGGCGGGTGCCGGAACGTCGAGCCCAGCTGGCGACGACCGAGGCGCTGCTCACCGAACACCTGCCCAGCTGGCGCTGGCGGACGCCCACCGGCGGGCCGTGCCTCTGGGTGGAGCTGCCCGGCGTCGACGCGGCGGTCTTCGCCCAGGTCGCGCTGCGCCACGGCGTCGAGGCCATCCCGGGGCGCTCGATGGACCTCTCCGGCGGCCACGACGCGTTCCTGCGACTGCCCTACTGCTTCAGCGACGACTTCCTCGCCGAGGTCGTCCGTCGGTTCGCCACCGCCTGGGCGGAACTGGACCGGCACGGCCCCTGGGAACCGAGGCTCCGACCCGTCGTCTGATTCGCTCGGAAAATGTTCGACATTGTCATCGCGGCGCGCAAATCCCCGTTAACATCCTGCCCGCGATGACTGAGTAACCGGCACCACCGCTCGATGGTGCCGAGGCCCTGGCCTGGCATTCTGCAAACTGCCGCGCCCGCGTGTTACCCCGTGGTAACTTACCTCACTCAAGATTCGTGACGGGCATCACCCTTAGCGCCGACTTCAATTCCGGGGGAAGCCATGCGCCGCGGCATCGGTTTCACGCTCATCTGTCTCGGCCTTTTCCTCGCCGTCCTCGGTGGAGCGATTCGGTACTGGGCCCACGAACGGCTCGTGGTGGTGCCGATCGACCTCTACAACACCCTCGACCTACCCGGCCGAGCAACCTACCTGGACATGACGACGGTCAAGGAGAAGACCGCGGACGTCGTCGCCAGGCAGACGATCCGCGCCGACGTCGACGCGAGCTCCGACCGGGTACTGGTCGCGGACCTCTCGCAGGTGATCTCCACCACGGACGGTCAGTTCATCCGGGCCAGCGTCGAGCGGGCCGCGATCGACCGGCGGACCGGCGTCGCGGTCAACTGCTGCGGCGAGATGGTGGAGCAGAAGCCCGCACGGCACGACGGCTACCTGTTCAAGCTGCCGTTCGACACACCGCAGAGCGACTTGGTGCTCTGGGACAGCACGACGGCGTCCGCGAACCCCGCTCGGTTCGAGGGCACGGACGTGATCGCTGGTCACCGGGTGCAGAAGTACGTCACGAACGTCCCCGGCCAGCAGATTCGCACGCAGCCCGACAGCGGCCTGCTGGTGGGCGAGTCCCGCACGTTCGACGCTCCGGTATGGAACACGAGCACGAAGACGCTCTGGGTGGAGCCGGTCACCGGAACGCCGCTCGCGGTCGAGCTGAAGACCCGGACGACGCTGCGGAACTCCCGCGGGCAGGACAAGGTGACGGTCTTCGCGGCGACGCTGCGGACGGATCGCGCGAATCTGGCCCCCGAGACGCTCGCGCTGGTCGAGGACAGCAAGCGCCGGATCGGACTCGTCCGGCAGGCACCACCGCTGGCGCTGGGTGCCGGTGCGACGCTCGCCGCGCTCGGCGTCGGGCTGCTGCTCCTGCGTCGCCGGCCGACCTCGACCGCGAAACACGCACCGGTCAGCCCCGCCGTGCCCGCGGGTCGTCTCGCGCTGGAGCCCGCCCGATCGGGCCGGCCCGAGTCCGCGCGGCCAACCGCCGAACCGCCTGCTCAGCGACGTCGCCCTGAGTACGGGCGGCCGGAAGGGCAGGAGCGGGGCCGACGCGCTACCGAGCAACGGCGCAGCGGTCGCCACGCGACCGGCGAATTCGCGGTTCCGGCGGCGCTCCGTCCCGGCGTCGAATCTCCGCGACGGCCACCGCAGGAGGTGCGGCCGTCGTGGGACGAGATCGGCCCCGGCCGTCCGGTGTCGCCGGCACCGGTGGCCGACCGGCCGCTGAGCCGCTACATCCGGCCCTATCTGGACGGTGACACCGGCGCTCACCGGCGTCCGGACCTCGGCCACGACCCGGTGGGCGAGCGCACCGGCAGTCATCGGGCGCCGGACCTCGACGGGGACACCGGTACCCACCGGCTTCCGGAACTCCCCCGGGAGGGTCGCCGTCGGGCGGCACCGGGCCCGGACGACGAGTGGTTCACCCAGATCCGACCGGAGGGCCTGGGCAGGCACGGGCGGCTCGATCCGGCGGACTGGTCACCGGCGTCCACGAGCGACCGACCCGCCACGCCCAGGTCGGACCAGGGCGCGCCGGCCGACCGCTCGCTCACCGACCTTCTGTCGGCCGACCGCGACGCGGCGGACGCGCCACCGCCCGTGGTCCCGCCCCGGCGCACGCAACGACGCCGGTACCCCGACGGCTGGTAGGGATCAGACCGCTGCCCGGACCAACTCCAGAACCTTCGCGCAGAACGCAGGCAGATCGTCCGGCTTCCGGCTGGTGACCAGCGTGCCGTCGACCACGACCTCCTGGTCGACCCACTCGGCACCGGCGTTGCGGAAGTCGGTCTGCAGGCTGGGCCAGGAGGTGAGCGTCCGTCCGGACACGACACCGGCCTCGATCAGCACCCAGCCGCCGTGACAGATCACGCCGACCGGCTTGCCTGCCGCGAAGAAGCCCTTAACGAAGTTCACAGCTCGCTCGTCCGCACGGACGAAGTCCCCATTGGCCACTCCGCCGGGCAGCACGAGCGCTGCGTAGTCGTCCGCGTTCACCGCGTCCAAGTTGTGGTCGACCTGACGGGTGTCGCCGTGGTCGAGGTGGTTGAAGGCCTGGATCTTCCCGGCGGAGAGCGAGATCAGTTCGGGGCGACCGCCGGCGTCGCTGATCGCGGACCACGGTTGGTCGAGTTCTACCTGCTCGACGCCGTCCGTAGCGACGAATGCGATCCGGGCGCCGTTCAATTGCGTAGCCATCGTCAGCCTTCCGTCGTCTTTGTTACCCAGTGCTGACGGCACCGGATGGCCGGAAATTCACAGCCACCCGCTGGCGATTGCCCTCCGATAGGCCGATCAAACGGTGTTCGCGCTCGCCGTTGCTGACCGTTCTCGGAACGCAGATTAAATTCGGCGATAGCGCAGAGTTGTACTCGTCCCTCGACCGGCCGGAGAGATCATCCGAACGGACCAGGGCGCTTGACGGTGGCGACTCGAGGTCCGAGGCTGGGGTGCATGAGCACACCTCTAGTTTTGACCCTCTTCACCGCGCTGACTGTCGCGGTTATCGCGGGCATCATGGGTGCGGCGATGTGGGGTCGCAAGCGCTCGAACGACGAGGAGTTCGAGCCTGCCTACGAGGGCCGCTACGAAGGCTCCAGCATCTTCGACGAGGTGCACTAGCTCCCTGCGCCCCTCCCGGGCCGTCAGGGCCTGGTGGAAGGCTTGCGAACGTCCGGAGCACCGAGCCGGGCGGCATCCGCGGTCCGGTCGTCGGGCATCCGCTGCGACTCCCGCTCCGCCAGCACCCGCGCCCGGTAGTGCTCCACTTCACGTCGCCGGGTCGCGGCGTCCCACCCGAGCACCGGAGCGAGCACGTCGGCGACGTCCTCCACCGAGTCGAGCCCCCGATGGGCCGTCTCGATCGAGATCCGGGTGCGCCGCGTCAGCACGTCTTCGAGGTGCAACGCCCCTTCGTGGGAGGCGGCGTACGCGATCTCGGCCGCGAGGTACTCGGGCGCGCCGACCACCGGCCGCCCCAGCCGCGGGTTCACGTCGATGCTTTCGAGCAGCTCAGCGGTGAGCGACCCGTACCGCTCCAGCAGGTGTTCGATGGCCCCGACCGTCAGCCCGTGCCGCCGCGCGAGATCGGCACGGTTCGCCCACACCGCAGCGAACCCGTCCGCGCCGATCAGCGGGATGTCCTGGGTACGGCTCTCCGGCACGTCGTGCAGCCGGCGTGCGGCCTTGTCGATGACGTCCGCCGCCATCACCCGGTACGTCGTGTACTTACCGCCGGCCACCAGCATCAGCCCGAGCATCGGCTCAACCACCGCGTGCTCCCGGGACAGCTTCGACGTCGCCTCGACCTCGCCCGCCAGCAGCGGACGCAGCCCGGCGTAGACGCCCTCGATGTCCTCGTGGGTGATCGGGCGCTCCAGCACCGCGTTCACGTGGTCGAGGATGTAGTCGATGTCGACGCTGGAGGCGGCCGGATGTGCCCGGTCGAGGTCCCAGTCGGTGTCGGTGGTGCCGATGATCCAGTGCCCGCCCCAGGGAATGACGAACAGCACCGACTTCTCGGTACGCAGGATGAGCCCGACGTCGCCCGAGATGACCGAGCGCGGCACGACGAGGTGGACGCCCTTGCTGGCCCGCACCCGCAGACCGGGGCGCTCGTGCAGCATCTCGGAGAGATCGTCGCTCCACACCCCGGTCGCCGCGACGACCGTGCGCGCGCGCACCTCGAACTCCTCTTCGCTCTCCAGGTCACGTACCTGGACGCCGACCACCTCGCGCGCGTTGCGGATCAGGCCGACCACCCGGGCGCTGGTGGCGGCAACCGCGCCGTAGGACGCCGCAGTGCGGGCCAGCGTCAGCACGAACCGGGCGTCGTCCACGTGACCGTCGTAGTACCGGATCGCGCCGACCAGGGCGTCCCGACGGAGGCCGGGGAACAGGCGACGCGCCCCGGTACGGGTCAGGTGCTGGTGCCGGGGCAGGCCGCGGGAGGTGCCGAGGATCGAGCCGAGCGTGTCGTAGAGCGCGACACCGGCGCCGTAGTAGAGCCGCTGCCAGCCGCGGTGCTCCAGCGGCAGCAGGAACGGCGTCGGCCGTACCAGGTGCGGCGCGAGCGTGGTCAGCAGCCGGCCGCGCTCCTCCAGCGCCTCCCGGACCAGCCCGAAGTTCAGCTGCTCCAGATACCGCAGCCCACCGTGGATGAGCTTGCTCGACCGGCTGGACGTCCCGGCCGCGTAGTCCCGCGCCTCGACGAGCGCGACCGAGAGGCCGCGGCTGGCGGCGTCGAGCGCTGCTCCGGCGCCGGTGACGCCACCGCCGATCACGACGACGTCGAACGTCTCGGTACGTAGCCGCTCCATCGCGGCGGCGCGCTGCTGCGGTCCGAGCTGGCTGGCGGCGAAGCGGGACACCTGAGGATCACGGCTCACTACTCCACGGTACGTCCCGCTCCTGGTGGGCCGCCCGGCAGACCAGGGTGAGTCCGGTTGCTGTTCAGCGCCGGAGGATACGGTGCGCGCATGCAGCCCCACACCCCTGCCGCCGGCGGTGTTCCCCGCTGGGTCGCGCCCACCCTGGTTTCGCTGGCCGGAGTATGGGCCGTCGCGGTCACCGCGATCGGGCAACCGGTCGCGTGGGGGCTCGAAGAGGTACTGGTCATTTCCGGGTTCGACCCGCCGGGAGCGTACTGGCCGGGGCTGACCGTCCTGACCGCCCTGCTGTCCGGCGCACCGGCGGCGCTGGCGTGGCTGCTGGTCAAGCGTCCGGTGATCGCAGGTGTGGCACGCGCGTGGACGCTTGCGGCCGGCTGCGCTGCGCTGATCGGCCTCGTGCGGATCGTGCCGTGGTCGGCGGGCGACACCGCGGTCGGCCTGCTGGAGGCGCTCGTCGCGCTGGTGCTGGCCTTCCTGTTGCGGCGCCGGTGGCGCCCGGCGGAGACGGCTTCCGATCGCTCCCGGATCGGGGGCGTCGGCGCGCTCACCGCGACCGCGGCCGGGCTCGTCGTGCTGTTGCCGTGGTGGTGGGTGGGCGCGTTGGGCAGCCCGCTCGACGCGGTAGCGGCGGTGCTGGCCGCGGTGGCGCTCAGCGCGCTCGCGGTGCGACTGCGGCGGTCCGGTCCGGTCCGGCTGCCGGTGGGTGGTCCGATCGCGGGGCTAGTGCTGGATGCGCTGGTGGTGGCGGTCTCGCTCACGCTGATCGGGGGCGCCTTCGGCGCGCCGGGCGCTCAGCTGCTCCTGCTCGCGGTGCTGCCCGCGACGTGTCTGCTGGTGGCGTGTACGGATCCGGCCCGTCGCTTTGCGGACGCACTGCTGCTGGCCGCCGCAGCGTTCGGTCCGCTCGCACTGGTCGACGCGGAGGAGGTCACGCTTCTCCTGGTGCCCGGCGACGTTCCACGCTGGGCGGCGATCGGTGCGGGGCTGTCGGCGTGGCTGGCCCTGGTCGCCGGAGCCGTCGTCGCGCTCGTCCTGCTCCTGCGCGTCCGGCACACGCTCCGCCCGTCGGGGGCGGAGGCGGCGCCGGGAAGGGCGCGGGCGTCGATCCGCGGGGGTGCGGGGCGGCGAGTGCTCGCGGGCGCGTCGATCGTGGCGCTGGTCGCCGCGTCGGTGGCCCTCTGGGTCGGTCCCGGGCAGTCCGGCTTCCACGGTGACCGGCTGTTCGTGGTTCTGAAGAGCCAGGCCAACCTGACCGCGGTCGGCAACGGCACCACCGACCTCTCCGATCGACGCGGCACGGTCTACCGGACGCTGGTCGAGCACGCGCGGCGGACGCAGGCTCCCGTGCTCTCGGCGCTGGATCGCTTCGACCCGGACCCGACGTCGTACTACCTGGTCAACGCCGTGGAGGTCGACGACACACCGCTCGTGCGCGCGGCGCTGGCCGGTCGGGACGACGTCCTGTCGGTCCGGCCGAACCCCGAACTCCGGCCGATTCCGGGCGAGCCCGGCCCCGCCGCGCAGAACGTCCCGGCACCGACCACGACGCCCACCAACCTGCTGACGATCAAGGCACCCCAGGTGTGGGCGGACGACGTCGACGGGCAAGGGGTCGTCGTCGGGATCTCCGACAGCGGTGTGGACGCCACCCATCCGACGCTGCGCGCCGGTTACCGCGGGGGCGCCGACAGTTGGTACGACCCGTGGTTCGGGACGACGTCCCCGCGCGACTCGAACGGCCACGGCACGCACACCGCGGCGAGCGCCGTCGGCAAGCAGGTGGGGGTGGCGCCGGGGGCGACTTGGGTGGGGTGCGCGAACCTCGCCCGGCCGCTCGGGAACCCGGCGTACTACCTGGGATGCCTGCAGTTCATGCTGGCGCCGTTCCCGACCGGCGGTGATCCGTTCGCCGACGGCAACCCGACCCGGGCCGCGGACGTGCTCAGCAACTCGTGGGGGTGCCCGGAATTGGAAGGCTGCGCGACCGAGACGCTCGAGCCGGCGGTCGACGCACTGAGCGCCGCGGGCGTCTTCGTCGTCGCGGCGGCCGGTAACACGGGGCCGCGCTGCGGTTCGCTCAGCGACCCGATCGGGCGGTACGACTCGGTCTTCACGGTCGGGGCGGTCGACGACGAGCGGAAGGTCGCGCCGTTCTCCAGTCGCGGACGGGTGCCGGGGGACGCGTCGGCGAAGCCCGATCTGGTCGCGCCGGGCGTCGACGTGCTCTCGGCGTGGCCGGGTGGCCGGTACGCCCGGCTGGACGGGACGTCGATGGCGACCCCACACGTGGCGGGGGTCGTGGCGCTGATGTGGCAGGCCGTCCCGGCCCTACGCGGGGACGTCGCGCGTACGGCGGCGCTGCTGCGGGCCAGCGCACAGGAGGCGACGCTCGGCCCGAGCGTCACGGTGTGCGGCGACAGCGAGCGCAACGTCATCGGCGCCGGTGCGGTGGACGCCGCAGCCGCGGTCACCCTGGCCCGCAAGTCCCAGTCGACCCGCCCACGCTGACCGGGGCTGGCGCGTCCGCACGCGGAAGGGCGGGCCCGGGATATCCCGGGCCCGCCCTTCCGTGTGCTAGCTAGCTAGGCGGGACTCAGAAGTCCATGCCGCCCATGCCGCCGCTCGGGTCGCCGGCCGGGGCCGCAGCCTTCTCCGGCTTGTCGGCGATCACCGCGTTGGTGGTGAGGAACAGCGCGGCGATCGACGCGGCGTTCTGCAGCGCCGAGCGGGTGACCTTGGTGGGGTCGATGATGCCGGCCGCAACCAGGTCGACGTACTCGCCAGTGGCGGCGTTCAGGCCGTGGCCCGACGGAAGGTTGCGCACCTTCTCCGCCACGACGCCACCCTCGAGACCGGCGTTCACCGCGATCTGCTTGAGCGGAGCCTCGAGCGCAACCTTGACGATGTTCGCCCCGGTCGCCTCGTCGCCCGACAGGTCGAGCTTCTCGAACGCGACACCGGAAGCCTGGATGAGCGCGACGCCACCACCGGCGACGATGCCCTCCTCCACGGCGGCCTTCGCGTTACGCACCGCGTCCTCGATGCGGTGCTTGCGCTCCTTGAGCTCGACCTCGGTGGCCGCGCCGACCTTGATGACGGCGACGCCACCGGCCAGCTTGGCGAGGCGCTCCTGGAGCTTCTCGCGGTCGTAGTCCGAGTCGGAGTTCTCGATCTCGGCCCGGATCGTGTTCTTCCGGCCCTCGATCTGCTCCGCGTCGCCGAACCCGTCGACGATCGTGGTCTCGTCCTTGGTCACGACGATCTTGCGGGCGCGGCCCAGCAGGTCGACCGTGGTGTTCTCGAGCTTGAGACCGATCGTCTCGCTGATCACGGTGCCACCGGTGAGGATGGCCATGTCGTTCAGCATCGCCTTACGACGGTCACCGAAGCCCGGCGCCTTGATGGCGACCGACTTGAAGGTGCCCCGGATCTTGTTGACGATCAGGGTGGCCAGGGCCTCGCCCTCGACGTCCTCGGAGATGATCGCGAGGGGCTTGCCGCCCTGCATGACCTTCTCCAGCAGCGGGAGCAGGTCCTTCACGGTGGAGATCTTGCTCTCGACGAACAGGATGTACGGGTCGTCGAGGACGGCCTCCATCCGCTCGGTGTCTGTGGCGAAGTACGGCGAGATGTAGCCCTTGTCGAAGCGCATACCCTCGGTGAGCTCCAGCTCGAGCCCGAAGGTGTTGCTCTCCTCGACGGTGATGACACCTTCCTTGCCGGCCTTGTCCATCGCCTCGGCGATGATCTCGCCGACCGAGGTGTCAGCGGCCGAGATGGAGGCCGTAGAAGCGATCTGCTCCTTGGTCTCGATCTCCTTCGACGCATTGCCGAGGGCCTCGGAGACCGCCGCGACGGCCGCCTCGATGCCCTTCTTCAGCGCGATCGGGTTGGCGCCGGCGGCCACGTTGCGGAGGCCCTCGCGGACCAGCGCCTGGGCCAGCACGGTCGCGGTGGTGGTGCCGTCACCCGCGACATCGTCGGTCTTCTTGGCTACTTCCTTGACCAGCTCGGCGCCGATCTTCTCCCACGGGTCCTCGAGCTCGATCTCCTTGGCGATGCTCACACCATCGTTCGTGATGGTCGGCGCGCCCCACTTCTTCTCGAGAACGACGTTGCGACCCTTGGGGCCGAGCGTCACCCTCACGGCGTCGGCGAGCTGGTTCATGCCCCGCTCGAGGCCGCGACGAGCCTCCTCGTCGAACGCGATCAACTTGGCCATACGGTGATGTCCTCCGATGGTGTCGGACCCCCGGATGCCGCGCACGGCAACCGGAGACTGCACGGTCGGAACGGCGCCCGCGACGGACGACCCCCACTGCATCGGCACGGACCGACGTAGTCGGGAGCCTCGCCTCCCCGACCTGGCACTCAAGACTACCGAGTGCCAACCCCCTGTTTAGCACTCGACCCAGGGGAGTGCAAGCAAACGGGGAGCGGCGAGGAGGCCCACGGACATGCGTCACAGGCGCCGGGCCTCGTGCGGCGTCCCCGCGCGGGGGGACGCCGCCGGGCCTCGTGCGGCGTCCCCGCGCGGGGGGACGCCGCCGGGCCCCGTGCGGCGTCCCCCCGCGCGCAGAATCCGACGACCCGTTCGGGAATCGGAGAAACGGCTTCCGAGTTCTTGCCGGACCGGACACCGTCGAATACGCGCCGGAATTCACCGTGCGGTTTCCCCACGCGTAAGGGTCGGCCTCGTCGACCGACAAAATCAGGCGGGGCCCGTTCCAGTCACACCCACCGGAACGGACCCCGCCGAAGTCTGTGAACTAGGAGGTAGGTCCGCCGTTGAGCACCGTGACGTTTTCCGCCTGCGGACCCTTCGGACCCTGAGTGACCTGGAAGTCGACCCGCTGGCCGTCTTCGAGAGCCTTGTACCCGTCCATCATGATTGCCGAGTAGTGGACGAAGACATCAGCGCCGCCGTCGACAGCGATGAAGCCGTAGCCCTTCTCGGAGTTGAACCACTTGACAGTGCCCTGCGCCACTGTGCACTTCCTTCACTGCTGTTGCCCGCGAGGACGCACTCCTTGACCATGCGCCCCGGGTCTTTCGTCCAAGAGCCCCGCACCGCACAAAGCACGAACACTGGCAAGAACGAACTACGACCGGTCAGGACGGTACCGGACCTCTAGGCAGTGCGAAAGTGACGCTCCGAAAAGGGCTGACTAACTGCGGAGCCTTCGACACTCGATCAGATATCCCCGCCGCGATCCGCATTCCCGCGGGATATCCCACCAGCACTCCAGGGACCACCAGACCGGCCAGGACCAGCAGAACCAGCGGCCCCATAGATCTGAGTAAGAGCTATTCGGAAATACGCGCCCGGATTAATGCTCCTCGCGAATCGGCGCATTATTCGCACAGCTATATAGATATTTATCGTGTTACGAGAACGTTCGTCTAAATCGTCCTGGCGACGCACACTCCCGGTAACTGGCAGACGGACGGCTCCGCGCGATACGCGGAGCCGCCCGTCGACCAGCCGTGAACGTCAGCTCAGCAAACCCGCCTCGCGCGCTCCGCGGAGGGACGGAGCGATCCGGTGCGTCGGGCCGACCTGGTTCTCCACCGCGTCCGCGGTCTTGAGCCCTTCGCCGGTGTTGAAGATGACGGTCTCGGCGTTCGGGTCCAGCTCGCCCGAGGCAACCAACTTCTTCAGCACCGCGACGGTCACGCCGCCCGCGGTCTCGCCGAAGATGCCGGTCGTCTCGGCCAGCAGCCGGATCCCGTCCCGGATCTCGTCGTCGCTGACCGCGGCGATCGAACCACCCGTTCGCCGGACCGCGTCGAGCACGTACGGGCCGTCGGCCGGGTTACCGATGTTCAGCGACTTGGCGATGCCGGTCGGCTTCACCGGGCGGACGACGTCGTGCCCCTCGGCGAACGCGGCGTACACCGGCGAGCACCCGGCCGACTGTGCGCCGAACACGCGCCAGGGGCTCTCCGCCACCAGGCCGCCCTTGATCAGCTCGCTGAACGCCTTGTCGATCTTCGTCAGCAGCGACCCGGAGGCGATCGGCACTACGACCTGCGCCGGCAGTCGCCAGCCGAGCTGCTCGGCCACCTCGTAGCCGAGCGTCTTCGAGCCCTCGGCGTAGTATGGCCGCACGTTCTGGTTGACGAACGCGGTGGACTCGAACGCCTCGTCTTCCTGCAACTCGCTGGTGAGCCGGTTGACGTCGTCGTAGCTGCCCTCGACCGCGACCAGGCGCGGGTTGTAGATCGCCGAGGCCAGGATCTTGCTGGGTTCCAGGTCGGACGGGATGAACACAGTGGCCTGCCAGCCCACGCGGGCGGCGTGCGCGGCCACCGAGTTGGCCAGGTTGCCGGTCGACGCGCAGGCGACGGCGTTGTAGCCGAGCCCCTTGGCGGCGGTGAGCGCTAGCGAGACCACTCGGTCCTTGAACGAGTGGGTCGGGTTGGCCGAGTCGTCCTTCACCCAGAGCGGCGCGTTCAGGCCGATGGCCTCGGCCAGCCGGTCGGCGCGGACCAGCGGCGTCAGGCCGGGGTTGAGCGTCACCCGGTCGTCCGGGTTCTGCCCGACCGGAAGGAGCGGCGCGTAACGCCAGATGTTCTGCGGACCCGCTTCGATCTGCTCCCGGGTCACCGACGCGAGCGCGTCGGCGTCGTAGCCGACCTCCAGCGGGCCGAAACACTCCGCGCAGGCGTGCACCGCGATCAGCGGGAACTCGGCGCTGCAGTTGCGGCAGCGGAGCACTCGGGCAGGGCTGGAGGAAGCAGTGTTCAGGGCACCGAGCAGCGACGTCATAGCGAGGCTTACCTCATCTCTCCCGGGTCACCGGGACGGAAGTGGCACCTGTCGCACCTGCCTCGCTGTACGCGAACCGCATGGATGCGATGGTTGCCGGGGCTTCACCGGGCCGTGTCCCTCTGCCCCTCTGGATGAGTTCCGTATGCAGTTGTGTCGTCCAGTTTACGGCGCCCTCCCCGCTCTGCGTCCGCTTGCTCCCAACCGCTGGGAGTTGTCTACCTCACTGTGCAGACAGTGATCACACAGCGAAGCGGACGCCGCGCGCAGCGACGTCCGCATCAGCAGTTGCTTTGCAGTTGTACTTACTACGGACCGCTCAGCTGAAAAGGCCGCGGCGTTGGGTGAGGATCTGCAGGTGCTCGTGGAGCCACTGCTCCCAGTTGAGCTGCTCGGCACCCGCGTACTGCACCGTGAAGCGGTTGTACGCGTCGCTCCCCGAGCTGAGGAACCCGCCGCGCTTGTCCAGCTCCAGCAGCACGTCCATGGACTGCGGACCGGAGATGAACGTGACCTCGAGCTCGTTGATCGCGCCGGCGTACTGGTGCGCCGGGTAGAACTCGATCTCCTGGAAGAACGGCAGCCGCGAGCCGTACAGCGTCCCGCGCTCCAGGTCGGCACCCTTGAACTGGAAGCCGAGCCGGCTGAACGCGTCGAGCAGCCGGGCCTGGGCCGGCAGCGGGTTCACCTGGATCGGGTCCATGTCGCCCTTGTCCAGCGCACCGGCCAGCTCCAGCTCGGTGCGGACGCCCAGCTGCATGCCGTGCAGCGGGTAGCCGTTGACGCTCGTCACCGGCGTCTCCCACGGCACCGCGAGCTCGAACGGCACCGCGTGGTGCGCGCCGGGCTGCAGGCTGAAACGGTGCCCCAGGTGCAGCCGCTGGAACGCCATCATCGTGTTGTGCTCGTAGTCGTCCCCGCCGACGGTCTCGCCCTCGACCTCGACCTTGGCGACCAGTTCCAGCTCGACCCGGTCGACGACCATCTCGACGTTGCCACCGCTGATCCGCACCTCGCCGCGGAGCACATCGCCCGGCCGGGTGTGCGGGGAGGCGAGCACGGTATCGACGGAGGCCCCGCCGCCGAACATCGCCGAGAGTTTCTTGAACATCACGCGATCCTTAACGTTGCTGAGATGGGCTACTGCCGTGCCGGGTGCGACACCGCGAACAGCAATCGAGGAGCTTGCTGACGCGCCGTCATAATCGCAGCCCGCGCCCCAGAAAGGGACGCACTCGTCAGGGATGCGACTACCGGATGATCGCCCCTGCCGAGCCCGGACCGACGAATACCGGATACCGGCGCCGGTCGCTGCGGCCAGCCGGGGAAATTCCTGGCCGGTCCGCTCAACTCACGATGTCTTTACGCAAGAAACGCCACCACGCGAGCGCGAGAAAGACCGTCGTGTACACCACGGCCGATACCGCACCCTTCACCATGTCTTCCGCGTCGATCGGCGAGGAGAGCAACGCCAACCATGCCGTTCCGTAGCGGGTAGGTAGCAGTCCGCGAAGATCGCCGAGCGCGGTGACCGCCTCGAGGATATTCGAGATGATCCACAGCATCACCGCACCCCCGACCGCGCCCAGCGGCGCGTCGGTCCGCACCGACAGGTAAAACGCGAGCCCGGCGACCGGCAGCAGAGTGATCGCGATGTATCCGACCGCGAGCACGATCCGGCCGAGCGCTTCCCACGCCGGGATGTCGACGCCCAGCTGCGTGCGCAGCGGTTCCCAGCCGAACGCGATCGTCCCGGCGATCATCGCGACGGTCGGCAGCAGCAGGAGCGCGAACGCGCTGTAGGCGAGGCCGACCGTCAGCTTCTGGCGCAGCAGCCGCCCGCGCGGCACCGGCGAGGCCAGCAGGTAGCGCAGCGTTCCCCAACTCGCCTCGCTGGCCACCGTGTCCCCGCAGAACAGCGCGACGACCACCAGCAGCAGGAAGCTGGACGCCACGTAGACCGCGAAGAGCGTGAAGTTCGCGCCGCCTGCCGTCGCCACGTCGGCCAGGCTGCTGCCTTCCTCCGCCGAGTCGGGATCGTCGGGGACACCGATCTTGAACGCGGCCACCAGGATCAGCGGCAGCACGACCAGGAAGCCCAGCGCGATCTGCGTGCGGCGCCTGGTCAGCTGGCGCAGCACCTCGGCGCCGAAACTGAGCGTCCGCCCCGGCCGGTACGCCGCCGGCCCACCGGCGGCCCCGGAGGCGTCCGGCGCGACGTCGGCCGTGCTGCGAGTCTGCGGCTCGGTCATCGGCCCTCCCCCACGAGCTCCAGGAACACGTCTTCGAGACGACGCCTGGCGACCAGGCGCTCCACGCCGACCCCGGCGCCGACCAGTTCCCGGACGACGTCGCTGCGCTCGGCACCGGCCAGCTCGACGACGAGCCCGCGCCCGTTCGGGTGGACCAACGCTATCCCCGGCATCGACGTCAACGCGGCGAGCGCGGCGTCCCGATCGCCGTCGGAGACTTCGACCAGGACCGACCGGCCCTCGCCGACGATCTCCGCGACCGTTCCGGCGGCGACGCCGGTGCCCTTGCTCATCACGACGACGTGACTGCAGACCTGCTCGACCTCGGCCAGCAGGTGCGAGGAGACCAGCACGGCCCGCCCGTTGGTGGCGTACCGGGAGAGCACCGCCCGCATCTCGGCGATCTGCGGCGGGTCGAGTCCGTTCGTCGGCTCGTCCAGGACCAGCAACTCGGGCAGGCCGAGCATCGCCTGCGCGATCGCCAGCCGCTGCCGCATGCCCTGGCTGTACGTCTTCACCTGCCGGTGCACGGCGGCGCCGAGTCCGGCGATCTCCAGCGCCTCCTCCAGATGGGCGGCCTCGGCCGGACGTCCGGTGGCCTGCCAGTACCGGTGCAGGTTGGCGAGGCCGGAGAGGTGCGGCAGCAGACCAGGGCCCTCGACGAACGCTCCGATCCGGGAGAGCACGGGCGCGCCCGGCCTGATCCGGTGACCGAACACCAGGATCTCGCCGCCGGTCGGCCGGATCAGGCCCATCAGCATGCGCAGGGCCGTCGTCTTGCCTGCGCCGTTGGGGCCGAGCAGACCGACGACCTGGCCGGGCTCGACCGTGAACGACAGGTCGCGGACCGCGAGGTATCCGTCGCCGTAGGCCTTCCGCAGCCCGCGGACGACCAGCGGCAGCCCGGCGGCGTCCGAGTCGACGGCGACTTCTTGCCGTCGGCGACGCAACCGGACGACCAGCACCGCGGTGGTCACCCCGAGGACGACGGCGGCGAGCAGACCCGCCAGCGCCCACAGCCAGGCCCCGGTCGCGTCCGCGACCGGCACCGGACTGACCTGGGGCAGCTGCAGGCTGTTGGCCTGCACGGAAACTTGGTAGACGACGGGCGCGGGCGGCCCGGCGTACGCCTGGTCGGCGGTGGCGACGACGAGCCGGATGCTGTGCCCGGCCTCGAACCGGTGCCCGATGGTCGGCAGCGAGACCGTCACCAGCGGCGCGGTGCCGATCGCATCGACGCTGCGCGGCAGGCCGGTCAGTCTGATCGGTGCGACCGAACCGCCCGGCAACGTGGCCCGGCCGTCCGCGTCGACGTCGTAGAGCTTCAGGAAGAGCACGGCTTCGCCGGTCGGCGAGGCGGCACGGAGCCGGACCGTGGGAGCGCCCGCGACGTCCACCGAGCGGGGCAACTCCACCCCGCTGTACGCGGCGAACTGGCCGGGCACGTCGATGCCTGCGCTGGCGAGTCGGCTGGTCAGGGCGCCCGCGCCGGGGAGCGAGGAGACCCCGGCTGGCGTTCCGGCCGGTGGGTTCGCGACCGGCTGCGGGCTGATGCCGTTCAGCCGAACGCGGTACCCGTCGCCATCTGACCCAGGCCGGTAGTCGTCCAGCGTGTAGATCCGGGTGGTCGGCCGGGTGTCCCGGACGCTGATCGCACCGGCGGTCGTGTAGCTGAAGTCGTCGGACGGTGCGGGGCCGGTCTCGTCCAGGTAGTGCCGCAGCCAGGCCAGCGTCATCTCGTCGACACGATCGGCCTCCCGCGTCGAGGCGGTCGCGTCGTGTCCGCCCGCGTACCAGGCGACGCTGACCGGTGTCCCGTTAGCCGCGATGCCGCGCGCGTTGGCGTCGGCCTCGGAGAGCGGGAACAACGTGTCGGCCTGGCCCTGGATCAGCAGCGTCGGAGCGTTGATCCGGTTGAGCACGCTCGCCGGGCTCGACCGGCGAAGTCGTTCGACGATCGCCGGGGTGGCCCGGCCGGACGTCGCAGCTTCGAGGTAGAGCCGGCAGAGGTCGGGGGCGAACCGCCCGCACTGGACCAGTTCCTCGGCCTTCGACGGGTCGACGGTGCTCGGGTCGATCTCGCCGTTCTCGTCCGGCCGGGCTCCCAGCAGCGCGGCGAGGTCGGCGACGCTGGTGGCACCCCCGGCGCTCGCGCTGCCGAAGAACAGCCCCGCCCAGGAGCGCTTGAACACGCCGTCGGCGGGCCCTGCCCCGGTGGATTCCGGGAAGAACGCGGTCGACAGGTCGTTCCAGGTGATCTGCGGGACGATCGTGTCGACTCGCTGGTCGTAACCGGCGAGCAGCAGGCTCAGCGCACCACCGTAGGAGCCTCCGACCGCGGCCACGCGCGGGTCGCCGTCGGCGTCGCGCCGGACGTCGTCGCGGTCGGCGAGCCGGTCGATCAGCGCGCGGGCGTCGTTGACCTCGTAGTCCGGGTCGTCGAGCGAGATCGTGCCGCCGGAGCGGCCGAACCCGCGGGCGCTCCACGTCATCACGACGTAGCCCTGCCCGGCCAGGCGGCGTGCGTCGGCGGCGACGCTCGCCTTGCTGCCGCCGAAGCCGTGGGCCAGCAGGATCGCCGGTGCGGGGTCCTTCGCCGTCGCGCTCTCCGGGACGTAGATCGTCGTGTCGAGCTCGATCGGTTCGTTGCGACCCGGACCGGACTGCACGGTGACCATCGCCGCGTCTGCGCGCACCGGCTCGCCCTCCGGCCAGCGGATCCACACCACCAACGCGGCGATGGCGGCGATCACGGCCACCGTGGTGACGATTCGTCGAGTAGTGACCACCGCACGCCAGCCGGTGCGCGCCGGCCCAGGCATGCCGCGGGCCGGGTGCCCGTCCGCCGGGTGCCCGTCCGCCGGGCCCTCGCTCGCTGAGGTCCCGCTCGCTGGGGTTTCGTCCGCGGCACCGTCCGCCCGGGAGGGCTGGTCTTGGCTCACGTCCCCACCCTAGGTGGGCGTTCCTGAGAGTCGGCTGACCTCTCAGGCGCCTGTCAGCTCCGGTTGGAAACGTCAAAAGCTTGCGGGAGACCGCAGACTTGCTGACGTGACCACTGAGCCACCCTCGCTAACCCTTACCGCTAGCTTGCGTTCGGCCGTGCTCGACGCCCGGCGCGGTGTGGTGCGGCTCCATCCGGAGGTACTGGCAGCGCTCGACCTGCGCCCCGGCGACCCGGTGCTGCTGCGGAGCGCCGAGCGCACTTCCGCCGGGATCGCGGCCGCGAGTGAACCGGGCTCGGCGCGTGGGTTGCTGCTCGCCGACGACCTGACGATGGGCAACCTCCGGGTCCGGGACGGGGCGCCGGTCGACGTCAGCCCCGCACCGGTCCAGGCCGCCCGCACGATCACCCTGGCCGGGGACGCCACCGTGGTTGCTGCGGTCTCGCCGGAGATGCTCCGGCTGGCGCTGCTGAGCAAGGTGGTCACCAGCGGGGACGAAGTGTCGTTGCTGCCGCAGGACCTCGACCCGACCCATCCGCACCGCCCGCTGGTGGAGACCGCCCGGCGGAGCCTGTCCAACACGGTCGGCAGCGGCTGGACGGCCGCGCTGCTCACTGTGGTGTCCGCCGAGCCGGAGACGGCCGCGCTGGTCACACCGGACACCGTGGTCACCTGGTCGGAGGGTTCCGGCGGCGGGGTGTGGGGAGCCGGGCGGACGGCGAGCCCGGCCTGGTCGGCTGCGGGTCCGCGGGGCTCGGGCAGCGCGAACAGCGGGCTCGGGACCCCCGGTCTGCGCGCGAGCGGCCTCCCCGGAGCGACCGGAGCCGGGGGCGTCTCCGGAGCCGCGGGGGGCGCTACCGGCGCGTCGAGCGTCCGACCGAGCACGGGAACCGACGAACTGCAGCGCCTGTTCGGCGAACCCGGAGCCGCGGTCGACGACGAGCCCCGGCCGCCGGAGGAGCTGATCGGCCTGCGCAGCCAGGCCGGCCACCTGACCGAGCTGTTCGACCTCGCGTTCCACCACCGGGAGGTTCTCGACCGGCTGGGCACCACCGTGCAGCTCGGGGTCTTGGTCACCGGGCCGCCCGGCGCCGGGAAGTCGACGCTCGTCCGGTCGGTCGCGCAGGCCACCGGCGCGGCCGTGCTACGGATCTGGTGCCCGGGACTGGCTGCGGTGTCCCCCGACGCCGCCGCGGACGTGCTCCGTCGCGCCACCGCTCGGGCGACGTCCGAGCAGCCGACCGTGCTGCTGCTCAACGACGTCGAGGCGCTGGCGCCGCGGACCGATCCCGGGCCGCTGGCCACCGTGCTCACCCAGCTGATCGCCGGTCTGGCGGGCGCCGGACGGACCGCGGTGGTCTGCACGACGAGTAGGCCGGAGGACGTCGACGCCGGTCTGCGCCGCCCCGGCGTGCTCGACCACGAGCTGCGGGTACCGATGCCGGACGCCGCCGAGCGGCGGGAGCTGCTGTCGCTGTTCACCCGCGCGCTCCCGGTCGCCGACGACGTCTCGCTGGACGACATCGCCGCGCGGACGCCCGGGTTCGTCGCCGCCGACCTGGGCACGCTGGTGCGCGAGGCCGGCGTGCGGGCGGCGATCCGGCAGCGGAACGACGACACGCCGCAGATCGCGAAGACCGACTTGGAGGCCGCCATCCAGTCGGTACGCCCCACGTCGATGGCTGAGTCGACGCTCGAGGTCGCGTCGCTGTCGTTGGACGACGTCGGCGACATGAAGGAGGTCAAGGAGGCGCTGACCGAGTCGGTGCTGTGGCCGCTGCGCTACCCGGACACGTTCACCCGGCTGGGCGTCGACCCGCCGCGCGGCGTGCTGCTCTACGGGCCACCCGGCTGCGGCAAGACGTTCCTGGTGCGGGCGCTGGCCGGCACCGGGCAGGCGAACGTGCTCGCGGTGAAGGGCGCGGAGCTGCTGACGAAGTGGGTCGGCGAGAGCGAGCGGTCGGTGCGGGAGCTGTTCCGCCGGGCTCGGGAGGCCGCGCCGACGCTGATCTTCCTCGACGAGGTGGACGCGCTGGCGCCGGTCCGCGGTCAGGCCACCGACGGCGGCACGACCGACCGCGTGGTGGCCGCGCTTCTCACCGAGCTGGACGGCGTCGAGGGGCTGCGTAACGTCGTCGTGGTGGGCGCGACGAACCGCCCGGACATGGTCGACCCGGCGCTGCTGCGGCCCGGCCGGTTGGAGCGTCTGGTGTTCGTGCCGCCGCCGGACGCGGAGGCGCGCGCGGACATCCTCCGCGCCGCCGCCCGGAAGGTGCCGCTCACCGCCGACATCGACCTGGACGAAGTGGCCGTCGAGCTCGACCGTTTCTCGTCAGCGGACTGCGCGGCGCTGGTTCGCGAGGCGGCGCTCGCCGCGATGCGTGAGTCGATGGACACCGCCGAGGTGACCGCCGCCCACCTGCGTACCGCCCGCGGCCGGGTCCGCCCGTCGCTCGACCCGGTGCAGGTCGCGCACCTCGCGGCGTACGCGGAGCACCGGGAGAGCCGCTGACGCGGAGCACCGGGATCCGCTGACCCCCATTGGGGGTCAGCGGAATCTCCGGAGCGTCCGTACCATCCGCCCCAACAGAGGTCCGAGGAATTCGTCCCGGAGGCGCAGTGGTGCCGCGCGCGGTCCTGCCGGTTCCCGGTCAGACCGGCCGGGCGGTGCTGGCCGGGCTGGTAGCCGCCGTACTGGTGCTGGTCTGCGGCGCTCCGTACTGGCGGGAACACGTGCTCGCCGCCGCGCTGATCTGCGCCGGCTGCGCGGGGTTCGGTGCCGCCGGCGGCCTGCTCGTGGGCAGCGACGACAGCCGTCGTCGGACCGGCGTGCTGCTCCTGCTCGGCTCGGTCTGCGGCTCGCTGGCCTGGCTCGCGTCGTGGAACACCGGGATCTGGCCGATGATCTCGTTCTACGGCCAGGGCGCGTTGTACGTCCTGGCCGGCTGCGCCGTGCTGCTGTACCCGAGCAGACGGCCGACCGGACGCCCGGAGCGGGCCTGGGTGGTGTACGGGATCGTGGTGCTGATCGTCGGGCAGCTGGCGGTGCAGGCCGTCTCGCGTCCGGAGTGGAACGGCCTGGATCCGGACGTGGTCTGGCCGAACGTCGCGTCCGAGCGGTGGATCTTCGACACGACGATCCTCGTCGTCATCGGCGGGCAGCTGGTGCTGGTGGTCTGGTACCTCGTGCTGCTGGTCCGCCGGGCCCGCCTGCTGTCCGGGCTGGAGCGACCGGGCGTCCTGCCGGTGCTGCTGGCCACCGGCGTCACCGGGGGTGCCGCAGCGGTCCTCACCGTCCAGAACGACGCCTGGACGAACCTGGACGCGCTGCTGTCGTTCTACGTCCTGTTCGACACGATCGCGATCGCGATACCGCTCGCGGTCCTCTCCGGCGCGCTCCGCGAACGCTGGCGTGAGGTCGAGGCACCGAACCGGGTCGTCCGGATGACGTCCATGACCACGTCGGTGGCGACCGTGCGGGACGCGCTGGCCTCCGCGCTCCGCGACCCCACGCTGGAGCTGCTGTTCTGGGCGCCGGCGGAGCAGAGTTACGTCGATCGCGCCGGTCGGCTGGTGAGCCGCCCGATCGACCGCCCCACGACCACCGGTCGCTGGTGGGTGGAGGCCCGTACCGACGAGCGGCTGCCGCTCGCGCTGGTCGCGCTCGACGAGGCGCTCCGGCTCCGTCCGGCCATGGTGGACGCCGTGCTGCGCGCCGGCAGCCAGGCACTGCTCACCGCCCAGCTGCAGGCCGTGGCCACCGCCCACCTCAAGCAGGTGCTGGCCGCCCAGGCCCGGGTCGAGGAGCGGGAGACCGCCGAGCGGCAGCGGCTGGAGAACGACCTCCGGGAGGGGGCGCAGCGGCAACTGGTCGCGCTCTCCGCCCGGCTCGACCGGCTCGCGGCCGGAGGGGGCGGGCTGCCGGAGGCGGTGCGGACGGTCGCCGTCTCCTGCCGCGACGAGGTCCGGGAGACCATCGACGACCTGCGGGCACTGGCGCGCGGGCTGCACCCGCCGGTGCTGCGGACCGACGGGCTGGGTGCCGCGCTGGACGCGGTGGCCGAGCGGCTCGGGCTCACGGTGGACCTCGCGGTGCACACCGGGAGGCAGTCCTCGGCGGTCGAGGCAACCGCGTACTTCGCGCTCTGCGAGGGACTGACCAACGTGGCCAAGTACGCACCCGACGCGCGGGTGCGGATCGAGGTCGTCGAGGCCGACGGCTGGCTGCACGGCACGGTCGCCGACGACGGGCCCGGCGGCGCGCGGGTGGTGCCCGGCGGTGGCCTTGCCGGGATCGCCGAGCGCATCCGCGCGCTGCACGGGTGGTCCGTCGTCGAGAGTTCCGTCGGCGCCGGCACCCGCCTGCGGGTCAGCCTCCCCTGTGACTGACGTGGCTGACCCGCGGGTGCGTCAGAGGCGGACGCCGAGACGGCGGGCGGAGCGCTGACGCTGGCGAGCCGCGCGGACTCGACGGAGCCGCTTCACCAGCATCGGGTCGTGCACCAGCGCCTCGTGGCGATCGACCAGCGCGTTCAACAACTGGTAGTACCGGGTGGCCGACATCGAGAACTGCTCGCGGATCGCCTGCTCCTTGGCGCCGGCGTACTGCCACCACTGGCGTTCGAACTCCAGGATCGCGCGTTCGCGATCGCTCAATCCGGACCCTTCCTGCTCCTTCGCGACGGTCAGGTCGGCGTCCGGCGGCGTTGCCCGCTCGGGGCCGACCGCCCCGTCCTGATCGTCACCATGCTCCGGCCCGGCGTACTCGGCGACGTCGTCAGCGTGCTCGGCGACTTCGTCGAGGGGCGCCGGGACGTGGCTGTGGTCCATTGACTCCTCGTCCCTCCTCCGGCGCGTCGCCTCGCGAACTCTTGGTCCGCCCGGCACCATGACTCGGCGCCGAACGATGGGAAGTGGCTAGCGAGGGCGATGACCGGATGACCCTTGTGGCGCGGCAGCGACCCCACTCTAGCCATCCGATCGGCTCCGGACGGGGCGGTGTGAACAGTCTGGCGTCAGCGGGGATCAGGCGGCCGGACACAATTGGCCGAAGGTACGATGACCAACGGTCATGATCTGCGTCATCCCAGGGTCATGATCTGACCCCGGCGGAGGAGCGGCATGACCGTGCTATCCGACGCCACACTGGTGCTTCCGGTCGGTGTCGTCCAGGGTGGCTGGGTGGCCGTCGCCGACGGTCGGATCACCGCGGTCGGTGGGCCCGAGCGGTCCCGGCCCCGTGATCCAGACGTCGTCGACCTCGGTGGATGCTGGGTCGTCCCGGGTTTCGTGGACCTACACGTCCACGGTGGGGGCGGCGAGTGTTACGACGACGCCGGGCCGGAAACGATCGGGGCGATCAGCTCGCTGCACCGCGCACACGGCACCACCACCGCACTGGCCAGCCTCGCCACCGCACCGCTGGACGAGATGCTGCGCGCCGCAGGAATCCTGGCCGATCGGGTCGATTCCGGAGCGCTCGCCGGCATCCACGCCGAGGGCCCGTTCCTCTCCCCCGCGCACGCCGGTGAACAGGATCCGGCCGCGATGCTCGTGCCGGACCCGGACGTGCTGTCCCGGCTGCTCGACGCGTGCCGAGGTCATCTGCGCGTCCTCACCGTCGCTCCCGAGCTGCCCGGCGCGTTGGAACTGGTCAAGCGGGCCGTCGACCAGGACGTGGCAGTGTCGATCGGGCACACCGGCGCCGGGTACGAGCGGACGCTCTCCGCCATCGAGGCCGGCGCCACGCTCGCGACCCACCTGTTCCACGCGCAGCCCGGCCCGCAGCAGCGCGAACCCGGCGCCGTCGCCGCGCTGCTGGAGCACCCGGACGTCGTCGTGCAGCTGATCGCCGACGGCATCCACCTCCATGACGCGTTGCTCGCGATGGTGTTCCGACTCTGCGGCTCCGATCGGGTCGCGCTGGTCACCAACGCGATGGCCGCGGCCGGTGCCGGCGACGGGCGGTACACGCTGGGCACGCGGGAGGTCGAGGTGCGCGGCGGGGTGGCACTGTTCAAAGACACCGGGACGCTCGCCGGCAGCACGCTGACCCAGGACGCCGCCCTGCGCCGGGCGGTGGACGCCGGGGTGCCGCTGCTGGACGTCGTCACTGCGCTGAGCGCCACCCCGGCGCGCGCGATCGGGCTCGGCGGCCGGGTGGGCGCGCTGGTGCCGGGGCTGGCGGCCGACCTGCTGGTGCTGGGTCCGCGTCTGGAGGTCGACGGCGTGATGGTCGGCGGGAGCTGGCTGCGCGCGCCCCACTAACCTGGGCCGGTGGAGAAGCCGCTGCGCTGGGGAATTCTGGGTACCGGGTCGATCGCCCGCTCGTTCACGCACGACCTGCTGACGCTGGACGGCCACGAGGTCGTCGCGGTGGGTTCGCGGGCCGCCGAGACCGCGCAGGCGTTCGCCGACGCGCACGGCATCCCGCGGGCACACGCGTCCTACCAGGCCCTCGCCGAGGACGCCGAGGTGGACGTCGTCTACGTCGCGACACCGCACTCCGGCCACGCGGCGGCGGCCCTCACCTGCATCGCGGCCGGGCGCGGCGTCCTGGTGGAGAAGCCGTTCACGCTGGACGCCGTTTCCGCGGCCGAGGTGGTCGACGCCGCCCGCGCGGCCGGCGTGTTCTGCATGGAAGCGATGTGGACCCGATTCAACCCGGCGGTCGCCCGGATGCGGGAACTGCTCGCCGACGGCGCGATCGGTGAGGTGGTGTCGATCCACGCCGACTTCGGGTTCCCGGCGCCGTACGACCCGGCCGGCCGCCTGTTCTCCCCGGAGCTGGGCGGCGGCGCTCTGCTCGACCTCGGTGTCTACCCGATCTCCCTGGCCTCGATGGTGCTGGGCGCACCGTCGACCGTGCTGG
This sequence comes from Cryptosporangium minutisporangium, assembly GCF_039536245.1. NCBI lineage: Bacteria > Bacillati > Actinomycetota > Actinomycetes > Cryptosporangiales > Cryptosporangiaceae > Cryptosporangium > Cryptosporangium minutisporangium. The sequence continues at coordinate 154,945 of NZ_BAAAYN010000017.1, forward strand.
CGACCGCCGGGCTGGCGCCGACCGGCGTCGACGCCAACACCGGCATCGTGCTCGGCTACGACTCCGGCGCGGTGGCGGTGCTGCACTGCTCGCTGCGTGGTTCGTCGCCGATCCGCGCCACGATCGTGGGCACCGCCGGACGAATGGAGCTGCCCACACCGTTCTTCCGGGCGGAGGCGCTGACGTTGGTGCGGTCCGACGCCGAGCCGGTGACCGAGACGTTCGAGCTGCCCGGCCTCGGCTACACGTTCCAGGCCGAAGAGGTGGCGCGCTGCGTGCGCGCCGGGCTGACCGAGTCGTCGCTGATGACGCTCGACGAGACGCTGTCGATCATGCGCACGCTCGATGAGGTGCGCGCGGCGGTCGCGCCCCCTGTGGTTGGCTAGAACTCATGTCCGAGACGCTCAACTGGCTATCCGCCGCTGACCACCCCGAGTTGCTCGCCGCTCCGGTGACGAGCGTCGTGGAGCGACTGACCAAGGAAGGCCGCGAAGTTCAGGTAGCGGCGATCGACCCGGCCGACGCGGACACCGAGGCGTTCTGCGCGCGGTACGGCGAGCCGCTGGACGAATCGGCGAACTGCGTCGTCGTGGCCGGCAAGCGGGGCGGCGTCCTGAAGTACGCCGCCTGCCTGGTCCTGGCCACGACCCGCGCGGACATCAACGGGCTCGTCCGGCGCCACCTCGACGTCCGCAAGGTGTCGTTCGCCCCGCTGGACGAGGTGGTGACCGCCACCGCGATGGCCTACGGCGGAGTCACCCCGCTGGGCCTGCCTGCCGACTGGCCGGTGCTGGTCGACGGAGCCGTCGCGGCCAGTACCGGCGTGGTGATCGGCAGCGGCCTGCGCGAGTCGAAGTTGCGGGTCGCCGGTTCGACGCTGGCCGCGCTGCCCACCGCTCAGGTCCTGGACGGGCTCGGGGTAGTTCGGTGACGACGCTGCCGCCGCGGTTGAAGGCCGGCGACCGGATCCGGGTGGTCGCGCCGTCGATGTCGCTCAGCCTGGTGTCGGACGCCACCCGTACGGGCGCGGTCGCCCGGCTCACGGCGGAGTTCGGGTTCGACGTCACGTTCGGCGCGCACGTGGACGAGTCGGGGCCGCTGGGCACCGGACCGATCGCCGGACGCGTCGCCGACCTGCACGACGCGTTCGCCGACCCGACCGTGGCCGGCATCCTCACGGTGCTCGGCGGGTTCCACGCCAACCAGCTGCTCCCCCACCTCGACTACGACCTGATCCGAGCCAACCCGAAGGTGTTCTGCGGGTTCTCCGACATCACCGCGCTGCAGGGTGCTCTGCTCGCCCGCGCCGGCCTGGTCACGTACTCCGGCCCGCACTTCTCGACGTTCGCGATGCAGGAGCACAACGAGGCGACGATCGAGGCGTTCCGCCGCTGCGTCTTCGAGGACGCTCCGGTCAGCTGGGTTCCGGCGTCGGCCTGGACCGACGACGAGTGGTACCGACTGCAGGACACCGCGGAGGGACGGGACGCACCGGCGCGGAACGAGGGCTGGTGGGTGCTGCAGCCGGGCACCGCGAACGGCCCGCTGGTGGGTGGCAACCTCTGCACGCTCAACCTGCTGCAGGGCACCCCGTACTGGCCGGATCTGGACGGCGCGGTGCTGGTGATCGAGGACGATTTCGAGTCGCACGCGCACGACTTCGCCCGCAACCTCACGTCGCTCCTGCAGACCGGCATCGGGGTCCGAGGGCTCGTGGTGGGCCGCTTCCAGCGGAAGAGCGGCGTCGACCAGGAGCTGCTGCGGCACATCGTCACCAGCGCACCGCAGTTGGCCGGCGTGCCGGTGCTGGCGAACGTCGACGTGGGCCACACCAACCCGCTCTATACGTTCCCGGTCGGCGGTTCGTGTTACCTGGCCGCCGAGCCGGGCGCCGTGGAGATCGTGCTCACTCGGCACTAGAAACGTTGCCGTTTCCTGTCAGGGTTTCGCTGCAGACTGTCGCACATGGCGAAGTGGGAACAGTTCTCCGCAGAGGCACCAGACCTCGCGGCAGCGATCAAGGCACGGTTCACGGCGACGAAGCACCACGTGTTGGCGACCCTCCGGGCCGACGGGTCTCCGCGGGTGAGCGGCACCGAGGTCGAATTCCGCGGCCCGGACCTGATCTTCGGGTCGATGTGGCAGGCGCGAAAGGCTCTGGACCTGCGGCGTGACGGCCGGATGGCGATCCACGCCAACCCCGGCGACGGCTCGATGGAGGGCGGTGACGCCAAGATCAGCGGCGTCGCGGTGGAGGTCGTCGCCGAAGCGGAGCTGAGCGCGTTCGGCGACGATCAGCACCCACCGGAGCCGTCCCATCTCTTCCAGATCGACATCCGGGAAGCGGTACTGATCTCGGTCGACCACGAGCGCAACCTGATGATCGTCGAGCTGTGGCGTCCGGGCCGGCCGGTGCAGCGCACCGAACGAACTTAGGCGACCATGCTCCCCCCGCGGGTGGCCGGTGTCCGCACCGGCCACCCCCGGATTCACGGCGCGGGTGTCGCCCAGGCAGTACGCCACTCCGAGCAGATGTCCCGCCACGGCGCCTGCCGGTCACGGCAGACCTTCCAGAGCACGCGGTGCGGCGGTGACGCATCCGCCGTCGGCGCGTATCCGGTGACCGAGCTCGTGCGGCCGGCGCCTTGCCGGTGGTAGATCGAGCGCACGCCGCCGCTGGTCGTCCGCCAACCCACGTAAACCGAGTCCCCGTCCCGGTTCAGATCCGTGATCCCGCAGATGATCCGGACGAGATGCGCGCTGACCGCGGCCGCGACGCAGTCGGCGGCCCCGCCGTCGGTGGTGCTGCCGGTGGCGGTCCGGGGCGCCGCCGCAGCGAGCGGCAGACCGACGCCGAGCATCGCCAGTACGACCAACCCCGCGATGACGACCACGCGCTGCCCGGTGGCCCCCGCCCGTAGCGCGCTCGGCATCCGGTGCGCCCCCCGACGCAGACGCCGCCGTTTCTGGACCCGGTGTAACCCTTTCGGCACGGTTCTGCCCCTCCCCAGATTGACGAGGACACCGCACTGCATCCTCGGAGATCCGTCCGGATTCAACTAATTACGCTAAGTAGTGAACGCGCATCGCGCTGCCCCACCGGTTCATCCATCCGGTCAGCAGTCACCCTGCCCCTGTGGCCGAGGTGAATGGGACTTGCGGCGCTTCGCCCGGAAACGCGTCGACGCCGCCCCCCGAATAGGGGGCGGCGTCGGGAACGACATCAGACCAGGCGCCCGGAGGGACGTCGGAATGGCGTCGGCGCGAACGCGCACCGGCCCGCGCGGGGAGGGGAGGCGCGGGCGGCGGTGCACGGCCGGGCGCGGCCGTTACAGCACGGAAATCCGAGGTCAGGCGATCGGTCGCCACCAACCGTCCGGCATCCGCGGAGCGTCCACGTCGACGACCTCACCGGGGCGTGGGACCGCGACCCGGACGCCGCACTGGGCCGCCTCGGCGAGCAGCCGCTCGACCGGCTCGGACCAATCGTGCAGCGCCAGGTTGAACGTCCCCCAGTGCACCGGAACGAGCAGACCACCGTTCACCGCGACGTGCGCGGCGACACCTTCCTCGGGTGTCATGTGAATATCGGGCCAATACGGTGCGTAGGCACCGATCTGGATCAGCGCCAAGTCGAACGGCCCGTGCGCCGCGCCGATCGTGGTGTAACCCTCGAAGTAACCGGAGTCCCCGGTGTAGAACACCTTGCGGTCGGCGCCCGCGACCACCCACGAGGCCCAGAGCGTCGCGTTGTCGGAACGGAGCCGCCCGGAGAAGTGGCGAGCCGCGGTCGCGGTGAAACCCAGGCCGGCGATGGTCGCGGTCTCGTCCCAGTCCAGTTCGACGATCCGGGACGACGGAACGCCCCAGCGCTCGAGGTGGGCGCCGACCCCGAGCGGCACCAGGAACGATGCCTCCTGCAGCCGGGCGAGCGTCCGGATGCTGGCCTCGTCGAGGTGGTCGTAGTGGTCGTGGGAGATGACGACCGCGTCGATCTTCGGAAGCTCACCGAGTTCGAGCGGCACCGGGTGCAGCCGTCGCGGGCCGGCCAGCGACGACGGCGAGCAACGCTCGCTCCAGACCGGGTCGAACAGCACCCGGCGGCCTTCGATCTCCAGGAGGACGGTGGCGTGACCGAGCCAGGTGGTGCGCAGACCGGCCGCAGCGGGGGCCGCCAGCTCGGCGAACGATGGGGTGACGACCGGAACGGGCTTGCTCGGCCGTCGGCGCTGACGGCCGAAGAGGAGCTCGCTGACCATGTTGCGGCCCCCGGGTACCCCGGTCGGGGCCACCGACGCCGGATCCTCGTTCTGGAACGCGCCGTCGCGGTACCGCGGCGACTGACGCATCCGATCCAGCCGGGCACCGGCGGGGCGGCCGCCCAGCGCGGAGGGGATGTCCCTGGCGGCCCAGGCGAGCGATGCGGCGACGCCGGTCACCGCCAGCGCGGTGAACAGCGACCTGCTGCCCACCGATCGGCCGCTCGCGGTGGCCGTGTCGACGAGTCGGGACGAGCGGAGCAGTTCGTCCGATAAGAAGTTCTTCGACACGCCGGATCCCCTAACCCTCAGACCTGCACCCTCAACCGGTCGCACAACGAATAAGAGAGGTCACCGGGTGCCGTGATACCGAACCGCGACGTAGCTCACACCGGACTACGAGGTCGACGTTGCGCGCTGCTGCCGACCTGCGGTCATCGTGTGCGCGCACCACACGGTGTGGCCGACGTTCTGCGCCACCAGGACGCCGTCGACCTTGATCCGGCACCGCAGCTCGACAGCGGTCGCCGGCGGCGGGAGCACCGGCTCCTCGGCGATCCGGACCTCGCCGAACAAGTAGAGATCGGTCACGTCCGGGTAGTGGAACGTCAGTTCGCGGTCCCAGGACGAGCCGAAGTGAATGCTCCTCTTGTCCGCGAGCGGCTTCAGCGAATAGCTGGCCTTCATGTCCGCGTAGGTCGAGGGACGGACGGTCTCGAGTTCGAACGACACGATGTGCGTCTCGGTGGACGGCACCGCGCGCAACGCCGTACAGCCGGTCATCAGTAACAGCCCGGCGACCAGCACGACGAGCTGCCGCATCCCTGAACCTCCATCACCTCTCCTGCGGCAGCTTAGTGTCCCGTCGCCAACATGCCAAAAGAACCTTTGATGCCTATTTAGACGTTTCGCCAGCACCGATGTTCGCGCTGCCGGTATCGGCGGGATTCGTTACGGTAATCCGATGGCCCGAGGAACGCTGATCGCGGAAAGCCTCGAAGTCGGCACGGTCGTCGAGGATCTCTCGCTCCGCGTGGACCGGCTCGAACGCGTCCGGCCGACGAACGTCTCACCGGAGCAGACGGCTGCTGGGGCGCCCCCCGAGTGGACGCTCCTGTTCTTCGACGTCGCCGACGAGGACGCCGAGCGGCTGGCGGACGTGCTCGCCGGCTCCCTCGGTTCGTTCGGCTGGTACGTCGACTTCACCACCGACGACGAGACGTTCGTCGTGTTCGCCCGCCGGGTGTTCCGGTACCGCCGCGGCGATGATGCCGGGCGGGCCGAGGCGCAGGCCTACGCGCTCTCGGTGGGCGTACCGGTGAGTCAGACGGACTGGTGAGACACCCGCCTGGCGACGAACGAGGCGATGTCCGCGGCGACCGTGGCTGATGCGTTGAGGTCGGGTGCGTTGTGGTCGAGCTCCGGACGGATGCGGCAATCGGCGTCAGGCATCAGCTGGTGCAGCCTTCGGAGGGCGGTGGTCAGGTAGTCCGCCGTACGCCCACCGCCCAGCAGCAGGGTCGGTGACCGGACGCTCGCGTACCGGCGTCCGTCGGAGTCCAGCCGAGCGATCTCGGCGACCTCGGCCGGTGTCGCCGACATCATCGACCTGGCCGCCTCCCCGTCCGCGCCGTGCAGCAGCAGGTGGGCGAGTCCTCGATAGACGAACATCGGCGCGTCGCCGAGCGGCACCATCCGGGTCCCCTTGAGGAACGTCGCCATCGCCGCGCTGTGCCGCCCGAGCGCGAGGTGGCGCCGGAACTCCGGCAACCAACTCGCGTCGAACGATCCGCCGATGCTCACCGTCGGCTCGTAGACGACCAGCGCGTCGACCGGTCGCCACAGCGCCAGGTGGAGCGCGACCAGCCCCCCGTGACCGTGCCCGAACAAGAGATCGGACCCCGTCTCCCGCAGCACCGCGAACACGTCCGCGGCCTCCGCCTCGATGCTGTAGTGCGGTCCCTGCGGGCCGCTACGCCCGTGCCCGCGCCGATCGACGACGTGCACCGTGAAGTCTCCGGAGAGCTCGCGGGCCAGTCCGTCGTAGTGGTGCGCCCTGCGGTTGTTGTCGGGGACGACGACGAGGCCGGGACCTCGTCCGGTACTGAGCACGTCGATCGGCGTACCGTCCGCCGACCGTACGATGCAGGTCGAAACAGTGCTCATCACATGGCGCTCCTTCGCCGGCCGGCCGCTTGCAGATCAGTGTGCGGATTCGACCTGTTAGGACGCTGATAGAGCGCTGACAGACCCGTGGCGGGCCGGTCTCAGCAGGCGATCGCCAGCCCGAACGGCACCGGCCCGAGCGTCCGGACCGTCGGGCGAACCGCGAGCACGAACCCCTCCACCCAGCGCGCCGTCGGCAGCCCGCCGAGGTCGAGCACCTGGTCGGCCACCCAGCCCAGGTCACCGAGCAGGGACCGCGTCACTGCTTTGGCGTCCACGTCGTCCCCGGAGAGGAAGGCGGTCACCGGCGCGCCCGGGTGCGCCATGAGCGAGACGTGCATCGTGTTGAGCGTCTTGACGATCCGCGCGGTCGGGAGCGCGGCCTGCAGCTCTTCGGCGAGGCTGCTGCCGGGGTAACGCAGGCCGGCGGCGAACCCGTCCGGGCCGGTGTGCACGGCGTTGGCGACGTCGACGAGCACGGCACCGGCGGGCACCGGGAGCCCGGCGAGCACCTCCACCGCGACGTCGCCGGGGAGGCCGTTCACCACGACGTCCGCCTGCGCGACGGCGTCCACCGCGGCGCGAACGGTCGTACCCGCGACCGGTACCGTGCCCGCGGGCCGGCGGGAGCCGAAGACCACTGGGTGGCCGGCGGCCACGAGCGGTCCGGCGAGCGTCCGGGCGACGGCCCCGGTGCCGAGGATGGCGATTCGTGTCATACGCCGACGCTATTTTCGAATCGAACGCTCGCGGGAGTAGGCACTTCGAAGTACCCACCGGGAGGAACCCATGACGCCCGAGGCCTATCTGACCGCCGTCGGCGCCTGCCCCGGCCATCGGGTGCTCGACCGCCTCGGCGACAAGTGGGTCAGCCTGGTGCTCAAGGAGCTGGGCGAGGGGCCCTGCCGGTCCGGCGAGCTGAGCCGGACGCTGGCGGGCGTGAGCCGGAAGATGCTCACCCAGACGCTGCGCGGCCTCGAGCGCGACGGGTTGGTGGCCCGGACGACGACCGGCGGAGCGCCCTCTCAGGTCGAGTACCGCCTGACACCGCTCGGCCGCGGGTTGCGCGAAGCCATGCTCGTGGTGGTCGGCTGGGCAGAGGCCCACATCGGGGAGGTGGACGCCGCCCGGGCGGCTTACGACGGGAATTGCTGAAAGTTGGCATCCCACTTTCGGTGTGGAGCCGATTGCTTCGGGTAGGGGCGAGCGGAATCGCCTTGTCCGGGCAGGGCCTGATCCCAGGGAGCGGAACCGTGGGTCTCGTCTGGCACCGACCATTGACGTCCGAAGACGTCGCGACCGCCTATCGGTTGCTCGAGTTACACCAGCCGATCAAGCCTTACCGAGGCGAGGCGGTCTGCGGCAACGCCGGCCACTGGACCTCGCCCCCGGCGTGGCCCTGCACGCGTGCGCGGTGGGCACACGAGGTGCTGGCCGCGGCCGAGCGCGGCGAGATACCGGACGATCTGCGAGCACCGGCATGAACCGACCGCCGGACGCCCCGGCCCAGGAGACTCCCGATTTGGGGCTGACCGCAGGCGACATCGTCGCGCTCGTCGCCCAGCAGATCGAGATCCGTGGCGCCCGGCCCACGCTGACCAGCGAGTCGAAGGAAGCCGCCGAGCGCGCCGCTGGGCAGTTGCTGGACTCCCTCGGCGGCTGGGATGCCGCGCAGTCACCGGCCGTCGTCGCCCACGCCAACGGCGCGGAACACCCCCCGCCGCCTCCCCCGGGCTAACCCTCCGAGCAGCTTCTTCAACCTATCGGTTGACAACACCACGGACGCTCCTTCTTGTTCAACCAGCTGGTTGAACAAGAAGGAGCGTCCGTGGCGGCCGATCCGCTCTCCCGCGTCTTCTCGGCGCTCGCCGACCCGACCCGACGCGACATCGTGGCCCGGCTCGCCGTCGGCGACGCGACCGTCAACGAACTCGCGGCGCCGTACGAGGTGAGCGTTCAGGCGGTCTCCAAGCACCTCAAGGTGCTGGAGGACGCCGGACTGGTGAGCCGGAGCCGGGAGGCACAACGCCGCCCGGTGCACCTGGAAGCGGAGGTGTTCGACCTGATGACTGCGTGGATCGAGCGATATCGGCGACAGGCTGAGGCCCGGTACCGCCGCCTGGACGAGGTCCTGCGGGACCTGCCCGACGAACCGCCCCGACCCGATCACCCCCAAGGAGGCAGCCATGCCCACCCACACCCGTGAGACGGAGATCGTCGCCGACCCGACCGTCCCGCTGATCCGGATGACCCGGGAGTTCGACGCTCCGCCGGAGAAGGTCTTCCGCGCCCACGTCGATCCCGATCTGCTCGTGCAGTGGCTCGGCCCGGCGAAGAACGAGATGGTGATCGATCACTTCGACTGCCGAACCGGCGGCTCGTACCGCTACCTGCACGTGGACGGCGATGCCCAGTACGGGTTCCACGGGAGCTTCCACGAGGTGCGCCCGTTCGAGCTGATCATCCAGACGTTCACGTTCGAAGGGGCGGGCGACGGCGTCTCGCTGGAGAAGGTCGTGTTCGAAGACCTCGGCGACGGCCGGACCCGCCTGGTGTCCACGGCGATGGTCGACAGCTTCGAGGAGCGGGACGCCTGGCTGGTCAACGGCATGCAGGAAGGCGTCCGCGAGGGTTACCAGCGGCTGGACACCCTGCTGGCGAGCTGACCGTGATCGAGCGGTGCCGCGATCGCTACGGTCGCGGCACCGTTGTGACGGCTGGGCGCTTTCGACCGGAATAGGAACGCCGTTTCTGGGCAGAGACGCCGACATGACTACGACACACAGCGCGGTGGTCGGGGCTCCCGACGAGACCCGGCGCGACGAGGCTCTGATTCAGCTCGGGCAGGCGCTCAAGGCCCTGGGTTACATGTTCACGACCGTCACCCCGGTCACCCACGAGCGGGTCAACCGGCGTCCGGACAACGCCTGGGCGCACGACCTGCGCGGCGCTCTCGGCTGGAGCCGCCCGTTCCGGCCGGACACGCTCCCGCCGTCGATCGTCGAGGCGATGGACGCCGCCGGCGTGCTGCACCGCGACGGTGACACCTGGCGCAGCCTCGTGCGGTTCTCCAGCTACGACGACGAGCTGTTCGTGCACTCGGCGTTTCCGACCAGCGCACCGGACGCGGTGTTCTTCGGGCCGGACACCTATCGGATGGCCGACGCCGCGGCGGCACACGTCGAGTCATGGCGGGGCCGACCGATCCGCCGTGCGGTGGACATCGGCTGCGGCACCGGCGCCGGGGCCATCGCGGTCGCCAAGCGAGCCCCGGACGCCGAGGTGCTGGCCGTCGACATCAACGAGAACGCGCTGCGGTACGCCGAGGTCAACGTCGCGCTGGCCGGCACGGACGGCGTCCACCCGTGCCGCAGCAACCTGCTGCACGACGTCAGCGGGTCCTTCGACTTGATCATCTCCAACCCGCCGTTCATGGTCGACCCGGCCGGGCGCGCGTACCGCGACGGCGGCGGGCCCGGCGGGCACGCGCTCTCGCTCGACATCATCGACGTGGCCGCCGAGCGGCTGGAACCCGGTGGTTCGCTGGTTCTGTTCAGTGGTGTCGGCATCGTCGACGGGCGTGACTCGCTCCGCGCCGCCGCCGCGGAACGACTGGCTGGTACCGACCTCACCTGGACCTACCGCGAGGTCGACCCGGACGTCTACGACGAAGAGCTGGACGGCGACGCGTACGGGAACGCCGAGCGGATCGCGGTCGTGCTGCTGACCGCAGTGCGCGCCGAGTGAACACCGCACCAGGCCGGGCCACGGTCGGCGTCGAGGAGGAGTTCCTCCTCCTCGACCCGGTCACCGGCGAGAACGTGCCGCTGGTCGAGCAACTCCTGGCGAAGCTCCCGGACGACCTGCGGGACCGGACCCGGCTCGAGTTCCGCCACTGCATGCTCGAGCTGGTGACAGCCCCGGCCGTCGACCTGACCGACGTGCGGGAGCAGCTGAACCGGCTGCGGTCGGCGGCGGCCTCTGCCGCGACGAGCGTCGGGGCGGGCGTGGCGCCGGTGGCCGCGACCCCGGTCGCCGACACCGACCGGCAGGCCACCGACGACGAGCGGTTCGCCGCGATCGCCCGGCACTACGGCCCGATCGCGCACGATCCGGCGGTGTGCGGCTGCCACGTGCACGTCGGCGTGCCGTCCCGGGCAGCGGCGATCGACGTGTGCCGACGGATCCGACCGTGGTTGCCGGTCGTCCAGGCGCTGGCCGCGAACTCGCCGCTGTACCTCGGCGCCGACACCGGGTACGCGAGCTGGCGGTCGGTGCAGCTCGACCGCTGGCCGAGTCTCGGGCCGATTCCGCACCTGGAATCCGTGGACGACTACGACCGGGCCGTGGCGGCACTCGTCGCCTCCGGCGCGATGCTCGACGAGACGATGGTGCTCTGGCACGTCCGTCCGTCGGCCACGTACCCGACGGTGGAGGTACGGGTCGCCGACGTGTGTCCCACGGTCGACGACACGGTGCTGGTGGCCGGTCTGGTGCGCGGCCTCGTCGCGACCGCGCTCGGGAGTTCTTCTGACGCCGGGCGCGTCCCGGATCACCTGCTGCACGCCGCCCACTGGAACGCCGCGCGCACCGGGCTGACCGGCACGCTGCTGGATCCCCGCGACGGACGAGCCCGCCCGGCGTGGTCGCTGGTGGACGAACTGGTCGACACGATCGGCCCGGAGCTGCGACGGCACGGCGATCTGGACGTCGTCACCGCGCAGTTGGAGCGGCTGCGCCGCGACGGAACCGGAGCCGACCGCCAGCGCCGAACGCTGGCGCGCACCGACAGCATCGCCGCGGTCCTCGCCGAACTGACCTGCTAGTTACTCGAACAACGAGCCGCTATCGGAGCCGGCCCGGTTCCGAGCCCGCCGTCGCAACTGGATGACGACCAGGTCGACCAGCGCCACGACCGCTAGCGCCACCATGATCCAGGCGGGTACGGCCTGGTCGGCGACGAACAGCAGGACCGCGAGCACCGCGGAGACGACGAACCCGAACGCGGCCAGGACGAGCCGCAGGTTGAGCGGACTGTACGCGTGGCCGACGGTGCCCCGCCGACCCGGAGGCTGAGCGCTGAGAGGCATGCTCTGGCGCTACCCGGGTTCGCCGGCTCCATTCGCCGAGTGGCCGCCGCTCTTCGTCGCGGCCTCGGCTTTGATGCCAGCGAGCAGCAACCGCAGGCCGTATTCGAACTGATCGGCCGAGCCGACGACCGGCAAGTCGACGCCTGCGGCATCCAGCGCATCGACAGCCCGGGCCGCCTGGTGCCAGCGGGGGTCGCGCTCGCCGGCCCGGACCGCCATCGCCAACGCCGCGGCCAGGTAGGCGACCAGCGCTTGCGAGGCCCGGACGACGTCGGCGGGGGGCAGACCGGCGTCGGCGAGGGCGGTCAGCACGGCGGCGCCGAGCCGCTGTCCGTTCGCGCCGAGCGGCGGGCGGGACGCGATGTGGGCGGCGATGCCCGGGTGCCGCAGCGCCGCAGCGCGGATGCCGTCAAGAACCTCGCGGAGCCGCACGTCCCACGGCGCGTCCGCATCCGGCTCGACGACGTCGGCGAGCGCCTGGTCAGCGACCGCGTCGAGCAGCGCTTCGCGGTCGCCGAAGTGCCGGTAGAGCGCCATCGGGTCGCAGCCGAGCTCGGCGGCGATCCGCCGCATGGACATCGCCTTCGGTCCGTCCCGATCGCCGACCTGGAGGGCGGCCGCCGTGATCACCGTCGGGCTCAGCGTGCGTTGCCGGGGCATGCGCCAAATCTACGCCGTAGACATTCAGGAGCACGCATGTCTACGCTGTAGACAACCACGAATTACCGGAGGTGGCTCGATGCCCGTCGTCCAGGCTGCTCGTCTCCTTGCGCTCTTCCTGAGCGCAACCACGTTCGCGTTCCTGTTCCTCCACGACAGCTGGCGTACCGACAACCTGTTCCTGGTCCCTGATCTGCTGCTCTGCGCCGCACTGGTGGCCGCAGCCGCCGTCCCGGCCGAGCGAGGCCTGCCGTACCTGCTCGCCGCGTTCGGATATACGTCCGGCGTCCTGACCACCGCGGCGTTCGAGTACGTGGCCCAGGGGCAACTCGGCGTTCCGAGCCTGCTGGGCGCGCTCGGCGCGGTCGCGGTCACCGTCCTACTCGCTCGCGCCGTCGCCACACCGGCCCGGGTTGCCGCCCCCGTCCCTGCCGAACGCTGATCCCGCGTCTCCTCGGCGGCCATGCTGCCGGAGTGCCGGCCGAATCCCCTTTGCGACCATGGAGGCGTGACGTACCAGGTGCGGCGAATTCGTCCCGACGATTGGCTGGAGCTCCGTCGTCTTCGACTGGAAGCGCTGAAAGACTCCCCGCTGGCCTTCGTCGAGCAGTACGACGACGCGATCGCGCTCCCGGACAGCGCCTGGCAGGAGCGGGCGCGCTCCACCGCCACCGGACGAGAGGGAGCACGCTTCGTCGCCGCGGACCCAGCCGGCCAACTCGTCGCCACGGCCGGCGTGTTCCGCGAGCCGGAGATCCTCGACCACACCTCGGCGATGCTCGTCGGCGTCTACGTCACGCCTGCCTACCGAGGCCCGGAGCGGCGCACGGCAGCGGCGGTCACCGACGCCGCCGTCGAGTGGGCGCGCACCGAGTTGCGCGCGGATCGCATCCGGCTGTTCGTCCTGGCGATCAACGAACGCGCGAAGTCCTTCTACCGACGCGCCGGCTTCGCCGAAACCGGCGAAACGATGCGCTACCCGCCCGACCCTAGTTACCTGGAGCTAGAAATGGCGTGCGCGAGCAGCCCTCGGAGAGCTGCCGAGGCAGTCGAACCCTGACCGCCTCCGGGGACCACCGCGGCGCCATGAGCGCGACGACTCGCGCCCGAGCGATCCGGCGGCGCGCTTCGGCCGCTTGGGTCCGGGCCACCGCGGATTCCTCCCGTGACAGCCGACTTTCATTCCTCGTCACACCAGCGAAGAAGTGCAGATCTCGTGAGCAGCGGCGCGCGTGGTGACAATCGAGCATCACGCGCGCGATCCGACGAACGGCGTCACCACCGGGGCCCCTGCCGCGCGGGGCTCGGGCGGCGGCCGAAGGCCGCCCTTGATCTATGTAAGGGAACTTTGAACACAGCGACGTCTGACCGGCACCGCGGCAAGCCCGCCGCTCACCGGAGATAGAACCCCGCCTGGCTGCGCTCTGTCTCGTGCCGTGGCCGGGCGGGGCCGTAGAGCGGGGATAGCGCAGTCGGCAGCGCAGCGGTTCCAGGCGTCCAGGATGTGCGGCTCGATACTGTGCGCCCAACAGCGGGAGGGCGTCAGCATGGCAGTGCTCATCGACAGCAGCCGGATCCGACCGGGCCGGGTCTGGTACGTCATCGTCAGCGTCGTGTTCGGTCTCAGCCTGATCGCCGGAATCGCTGTGTTCTTGTTCGGAGTCTCGAAAGCGAACGACGCCGACCCGAAGGTGCTGACACAGTCGAGCGGCTCCACGCCCACGCAGGTCTTGCTCGGCTACGACACCAGCTACGTGATCTACGTCGAGCAGAGCGCCAGCACGCCGACCTGCACGGCGAACCCGTCCTCTGACATCGCGCTCAGGCGGCCGCAGGACGACCCGCTGTTCAAGCGGCTGCATAAAGACGGCCGCTTCGATCACGGCGGCAAGACCTGGAAGCCGGCGGTGACGGTCTTCCCTCACAGGACCCACACGGTCGCCCTCTCCTGCGGGAGCACGCCGTTCCTCGTCGGCGACCAGGCGCCAATCACGGGCAGATTCTTCGGCGGTGCTGCCGGATTGGTCGGCCTGCCTTGCATCGGCTTTGTGATCGCGATGATCATCGGGTTGATCACGGTGATTCGTCGCAGCGGCAGCAGGAAGCGGTTGCAGATCGAGGCGGCCGCCCCGTACGGCCCCAACGCCTACCAGCAGCCCGGTCCTTACCAGCAGCCCGGCCCGTACGGAGGCCAGTACCCGCCGCAGTACTGAGCGGCCCCTCTCCCACTCGAAATACCCGTGCATCATGTCGACGCGTCCTGACTGCCGCGGCCAGGCAATGCCAGGGCTCCGTAGGCGGCAAGAAGGATCGCAGCGCCGTACTCGGCTCCGCTGATCGCTTCGGCGCTGGTGGGTGGATTCAGCCCCCGAGCGGCGAGTAGATCGTGCACATGTGCGGCCAGATCTGCTGGGCTGATGGGCACCGACTCAGGCGGCAGGTCGGTCTCTGCGTCGATGTAGACCGTGCCGCGATTGGTAGCGAGCATTGCCACGACTCAGACCGCCGTTTCGACGGCAGGCAGGATCTCGCCGCGGTCGTCGGCGGCGAGCACATCAACGGCCCACCGATGGTGGTCGCACGGCCACAGCGGCGCGTAAATCTGGTGCGTGGCCGACGCACACAGCCGGACCGGGTTATCAGGGTGACCAGTGGGCGCGCAGGGCTGGTGCTGGTTGATGATTCCGCGTGCGGTCTCGACGTCATCGGGCACTTCCGGCAGCAGCTCACCCAGCACTACGCCGCTGACATGATGCTCGGGCCGCTCGCGCTCCTGGAGACGATCGCGGCGCAGTGCAGACTGATCGGTGGCCTGATCGACGCGGCCGACGGCCCGACTCGGCGGAACATGGCCCGATCGGCGTGGCCTATTCGACGTTCGCGGCCTGGCTGCACCTCGACGCAGGCGACCCGGGCGGCGCGCTGCGGTGGCACGACGTAGCTCAGGAATGGGCTTACCGTGCCCAGGACCGGGTAGCGGTTGCGCGTGCGCTCGTGGACCGAGCGATGGCGCGAACCGATCTCGGCACGGGTGCCGCCGTGGTGGACCTCTGCGAGGCTGCCCTACTGGACGGAGCCGTCTCCATCCCGAGGTGCGGGTCTTCGCCTACCAGCAGCAAGCACACGGTGCGTCGCTGCTGAACGACCGGGCCGAGGTCGATCGGCTCCTCGACACCGCCGGGGCGCTGATCGGCTCCGTCGACGTCGAGCTGTGGGGCACCGCTTGCCTGCGTACTCCGCACTACGTCGAGGTCCAGCGGGCCACCTGTTACGGGCGGCTGGGAGTCCCCCGCGAGGCCGAGCGCATCTGGTCGCAGATCCTGCCGGAAGCTCCGCCGTCAGCTCGCCGAGACGTCGGGGTGTGGTCTGCCCGGCGCGCTCAGGCGGCAGCAGCGGCCGGGGAGCCTGAGCAGGCGGTCGAGCTGGCACGTCAGTCGGTGGCAATCGCCGTGACACCGGGTCAGCCCGCGCTCGCCGGGAGCTGGCCGCGCTGAACGTAGCCATGACCCCGTGGCAATCCGACCCGGTCGGGCGTGACCTGGCCGAGGCACTGGCACGGATCACCGGGAGGATCTGACGTGGCCGAGGCACTGACCCACGAAGAGATCGAGAAGCGCATCGCCGATCTGCCGGGTTGGACGACGGACGGTCGCAAGATCGAGCGCACGTACGACATCGCGCACATCCCCGGAGCGGCATTCGTCGTGCACATCGCGGCCATCCAGGACGACCTCGGACATCACTCCGACGCCACGCTCGGCTACCGGCAGCTGCACGTGTCGATCAGCTCCAGCGACCTGGGCGGACGCGTCGCCGAGCACGACATCGAGCTAGCCCGTCGCATCGAGGCAGCCGCACCCGCACACGGCGCGATCTAGTCGCGGAGAGTAATCACCCCCGCGAGCAATCCACCCTGGATCGACCGCCCCCAGGTACGCCGGTTCTCGGGGGGTAAGTGGGGGGCGCGAACCAGGGAGCGCCGAGGCCGGGCCCCCGCTGACCAGCAAGAAGAGAGCTGGTGAGGGGACTTGAACCCCTAACCGCCCGATTACAAGTCGGGTGCGCTGCCAATTGCGCCACACCAGCAGGTACGCCTGATCGTAGCCGCTCCCCACACACCCCTGCTGGGACGCTGCTCACTGATGGGTCTGTGCCCCCATCGCGAACTTCGTCAGGTCGGTCCAATCGAACGCCCCGATGGCGAGCGGCTCCGGCGGCGTCTGGTCGACCACCGCGTCCTCGAACTCCGGACGCCACCCACCGACCGTCGCGATCACACCCGACTCCAGGTAGCTGGCCACGTCCAGGTTGAACCACTGCCGGGACGTCGGCCTGCGCCCCGTCCCCGCTGGGCGCGGAGCGTCCAGGCCGAGGTAGCTGGCCTGGGAGCGTAAGGCCCCCGCGTCCGCCATCTCGTGCAAGTCGCAGACCTGCGCCCGGATCACCCGGGACCAGGCGGAGAAGCCGTCCATGACGTCGAGGTCGAGATCCTCCCGTGCCCAGTACCGCTCGAACGGCGGAGCGGACGCATCCAGGGCTTCGTGGATCCACTCCACCAGTTCGTCGGGCTCGAGCGCCTTCTCGTCGCTCCGGTCGTACCCGGTCGACCACCAGGCGCGCAGGAACTCCTCCAGCGGTCTACGGGTGGAGGACCCGAATCGGGACATCGCGAGGTACAGGTCACTGTTGGTTCGGACGGTGGGCACTCGACCATCCAACTAGACCCAGGGGTCCCTCCAACAGGGACCTGCGGCCAGTTAACCCAATCGACTCAGCGGGGTCCGGTCGTCGTCTGTCGGATGCGCAGTTCGGTCGGAATGGTTGCCCGCATGGTCGGCGTCTCGTCCCGGTCGTCGCGGCTGAGCAGACGCCAGGCGGCCCGGCCCTTCTCCGCGTGCGACTGGTGGATCGTCGTCAACCCGCTGATGCTGGCCTCGGGGATGTCGTCGAAGCCGGTGACCGAGAGGTCGCTCGGCACCTGCCGCCCCATCGCCTTGGCCGCCTGGATCGTGCCGAGGGCCAGGACGTCGGTGGTGCACGCGACCGCAGTCAGGTCGGGGTACTGGTCGAGCATCTCCTTGGCCGCGCCCGCTGCCGAGTCGATCGTGTTCTCCCAGCACTCCCAGACCGGAACGTCTTCCCGGTCGAGCGCCAGCCCGTCGAACAGGCCGTCGAGCCGCAGCCGCACGACGTCGTAGGGCGAGGACCGCTGGCGCTCCGGGGTGGCCTGGCCACCCGGTCCGCGCTGCGAGCTGATCCGGCTACAGATGATGCCGATCTTCCGGTGCCCCAGCTCGGCCAGGTGCGCGCCGGCCTTGGCGGCCGCCGCCCGGTCGTCGATACCGACGAAGTCGGCTCCGGTCGCGTTCAACGGTTCGTCGACAATGACGGTCGGCAGCGGACGCGCGAGCGCGGCTTCCAGGTGCGGGTCGTCGTTCGGCAACGAGTAGACGATGAAGCCGTCGACGGCGGCGGCCGCGGCGAGAGCCGGGTCGGTACCGGCGCCCGGCACCGCGGGGACGAGCAGAAGTCCGGTCTTCGCGTCCTCGCACTCACGCGCCAGGCCGGCGAGGAACTCCACCGCGGCGGGGTCACGGAACGCGTACGACAGGGCCTCGGTGAGGAGCAGCCCGATCGCGCCGGCCCGCCGCGTACGCAGCGAGCGCGCGAGCGGGTCGGGACCGGGATACCCGAGACGCTTCGCCGCCTCGAGGACGCGCTGACGCAGCTGGGGGGACAGCTGGTCAGGGCGGTTGTACGCGTTGGAGACGGTGGTGCGGGACACGCCGAGTTCCGCCGCCAACGACGCGAGCGTGGCGGTTCGACGGGGCTGCCGCTGGACCATGGGCGGACCCTAACCGATCAAGGGCGCTGCGTATACCCGCCAGTAACCGACCGACTTTGTGATGTAGGTCATCTGCACATACCTAGTGTGGGTTTGAAACGATTCATGGCGATAGACATTACTCTTTGCATAGACCCGTTTACTGATTGCGACTCGGTCTGATAATGATGAATCGGATCTAAAGCGCGTCCCTTTCACTCTCTTTCGCCGAACGGCAACGTCGCTGACATGCGGGAGATATGTTTGCTCCACGATCGGGCCTGATGCCCGTTCGCGGGAGGCGGAGCTGTCTGCACCGTCCTCACCACTCGGATCGTCCGGCACGTTCCTGCCGGTGGAAAGGACTGCACCATGGCTACGGTCACGTACAAGGGGGCCAGCCGGATTTACCCCGGCTCGACGAAGCCCGCCGTCGACAAGCTCGACCTCGAGATCCACGACGGCGAGTTCTTGGTCCTGGTCGGCCCCTCCGGTTGCGGCAAGTCGACGTCGCTGCGGATGCTCGCCGGCCTCGAGGACGTCAACGAGGGCGCGATCCTCATCAACGACAAGGACGTCTCGCACCTCCCGCCGAAGGCTCGCGACATCGCGATGGTCTTCCAGAACTACGCGCTCTACCCGCACATGACGGTCGCGGAGAACATGGGCTTCGCGCTGAAGCTCAAGAAGACGCCGAAGGCCGAGATCGCCGAGAAGGTCCGTGAGGCCGCGAAGCTGCTGGACCTGGAGCCCTACCTCGACCGCAAGCCGAAGGCCCTCTCCGGTGGTCAGCGCCAGCGGGTCGCGATGGGCCGGGCGATCGTGCGCCAGCCGCAGGTCTTCCTGATGGACGAGCCGCTCTCGAACCTCGACGCCAAGCTGCGCGTCCAGACCCGTTCGCAGATCGCCGCCCTGCAGAAGCGGCTCGGCATCACCACCGTCTACGTCACCCACGACCAGGTCGAGGCGCAGACCATGGGCCACCGGGTCGCGGTGCTCAAGGACGGCCTGCTCCTGCAGTGCGACACCCCCCGGGTGCTCTACGACAAGCCGGCCAACGCGTTCGTCGCCGGCTTCATCGGCTCCCCGGCCATGAACCTCAAGACGGTTCCGCTGACCGAGGACGGCGCACAGCTCGGCCCCATCGTCGTGCCGCTCACCCGCGAGCAGGTCAAGGCCGCCGGTGAGGGCGGCGCGAAGACGGTGACGATCGGTTTCCGCCCGGAGGCGATCAGCCTGGTCTCCGACGGCACCGGGCTTCCGGTGATCGTCGACCTGGTCGAGGAGCTCGGGTCGGACGCTTACGTCTACGGCCACGCGGAGATCGACAGCGAGGACACCCGGATCGTCACCCGCACCGACGGTCGGACGATCCCGGCGCTCGCCGACACCGTGCACCTGCAGATCGACAAGGACGAGGTGCACGCGTTCCACGCCGAGAGCGGCAAGCGCCTCGACTGAGGATTGTTCAGCCGGCCTCTGCGCTGCAGAGCTGAGCGGCTGAATGGTTCGCACTAGTTCGTAGTAGGAAAGACCTGCGCCGACGCATTCGGCGCAGGTCTTTCCACGTTCTGGGGGTCAGCATCGTCAGCGAGTTGTCAGCGATCGTGCTCGTCGCGGTGGTCGTCCTGGCGTTGGCAGCACTGGGGTGGCGACCGCTGGTACGGCACTCGGGAACCCATCCGCTCGTCGCGATCGGGTTGCTGCTGAGCCTGGCCGGGGTCGCGATCGTGACGCTCACTCCTGCGCCCACGCCGTTCGCGAACCACTGGCAGGGATGGGGATGCGTCCGAGCCGGCTGGCAGCCCGACTGGGTTCCGTGGCCGTTCGTGGGAACGATCAACGGGCGCAGCCTCAACGTCTGGATGTTCGTGCCGCTCGGTGCGTTCATCGCGCTGACCGGTACACGCAAGCCCGCGACGCTGTGGACGCCGTTCACGCTCGCGGCGTTCGCGACGCTCCTGCCGTTGGGGATCGAAGCGGCTCAACGGCTACTGCCGCTGAGCCGGTTCTGCGACACCCGGGACGTTGCGGACAACGTCTACGGGCTGCTGATCGGCGTCGGGCTGGGACTGGCGCTTCGGCCGGCCCGCCACCGCTTCCGTCAGCTGCTCCCGTCGTGACGCGCGCTCCCACGCCCAGATACGTCGAATCCGCTTCCACGAGCTCCGTGGAAGCGGATTCGACGTGAATCAGCGCGGAAGGCGGCGCTGGCGCGCTACCTCGGCGAGCAGCACGGCGGCCGCCACCGATGCGTTGAGCGACTCGGTGTCGGCGGTCATCGGGATCGACACCCGCTGGTCACAGGCCTCGCCGACCAACCGCGACAGCCCGCGTCCCTCGGAGCCCACCACGATCACCACCGGGTCGGTGCCCACCTCCAGGTCGTCGGAGGTCACCTCGCCGTCGGCGTCCAGACCGAGCACGGTGAACCCCTCGTCCTGCAGCGACCGCAGCGTCCGGGTGAGGTTCGTGACGCGAGCCACCGGCACCCGAGCCGCCGCACCGGCCGACGTCCGCCACGCGGTGGCGGTCATGCCCGCGGCACGACGCTCCGGAAGTATCACGCCGTGGGCGCCGAACGCCGCAGCCGAGCGCACCACCGCACCAAGGTTGCGCGGGTCGGTGACACCGTCCAGCGCGACCAACAACGGCGTCCCGGACACCGACGCCAGCACCTCCGGCAGGTCGGCGTAGGCGTACGGCGGCACCTTGAGCCCGATGCCCTGGTGCAGCACTCCCCCGGTCATCCGGTCGAGCTCGGTGCGGCTGACCTCGATGATCGACAGACCCCGGTCGCCTGCGGTCTGCACCGCCTCGTTGATCCGCTCATCGATGTCGACGCCGAGCGCGAGGAACAGCGCGCTGGCCGGGATCTCCGCCCGCAGCGCCTCGACCACCGGGTTGCGGCCGACGAGCAGCTCGGCGCCCTCCCGAGAGCCCTGCGCACGCCGCCCGGGTGCCGTACGCGCCCGCTCGGAGCCGGGCGAGGGAGATCGCCGAGCCGCTGCCGCCGACTTCTTGTGCGCCTGGTGCTTGTACCGGTCGACGGCCTTGGGCGTCGGCCCCTTGCCTTCCAGTGCCTTACGACGCTGGCCGCCCGAACCGACGACTGCGCCCTTCTTGGTGCCCGCCTTGCGGCGGTTGGGGCGCTGGCTGTTGCCGGGCATACGTATCGCTTTCGATCGAAATGGAGAGCTACAAAGACCAGCGGGGACCCGCCGGCGTGTCCTCAACCACGATACCGGCGTCCTTGAGCTGATCCCGGATGCCGTCTGCGGCACCGAAGTCCTTCCGCGCCCGGGCAGCCTGACGCTGTTCCAGCGCCACCGCCACCAGCGAGTCGACGACGCTCCGCAGGTCCTCCGACGCACCGTCGTGGGCAGTCCACTGCGACGGGTCGAGTCCGAAGACCTCGAGCCCGCCCCGGACCTCGGCCAACGCCGAGCGCACCGCCGCATCGTCCCCGGTGGCCAGCGCCGCGTTCCCGGCCCGCACCGCCTCGTGCACGGACGCGATCGCAGCCGGCGTGCTCAGGTCGTCGTCGAGCGCGTTGACGAACGCCGGCGACAACGAGGTCTCACCGGCCCCGACCCGCTCGACTGCCCGCTCGACGAAGTTCTCGATCCGCCGGTACCCGACAGCGGCCTCGAGCAGCGATTCCTCGCTGTAGTCGATCGTCGAGCGGTAGTGCGGCGTCGCCAGGTAGTAGCGGAGGTCGACGGCGCGGACCAGACCCAGGACGTGCGGCAGGTCGATCACGTTCCCGATCGACTTGCTCATCTTCTCCGGACCGAGGTTCAGCAGCGCGTGGTGCACCCAGTAGTTCGCGAACCCGAATCCGGCGGCCTTCGACTGGGCGATCTCGTTCTCGTGGTGCGGGAACACCAGGTCGAGGCCGCCACCGTGGATGTCGAACGTCTCGCCGAGGTAGCGGCCGGCCATCGCCGAGCACTCGAGGTGCCAGCCCGGACGGCCCGGGCCCCACGGCGTCGGCCAGGACGCGGTCGCCGGCTCTTCGGGCTTACGGCTCTTCCACAGTGCGAAGTCGCGGGGGTCGCGCTTGCAGTGCTCGTCCGTCCCGTCGCCCTGCACGTGGTCGAGCCGCTGCCCGGAGAGCGCGCCGTACTCGGGGTAGGAGACGACGTCGAAGTACACGTCACCGTCGGCCGCGTACGCGTGACCACGCTCGATCAGCGTGTGCATCAGCTCGATCATCTCGGGCACGTGGCCGGTCGCCCGCGGCGCGATCGTGGGCGGCTGGCACCCGAGGGTCGCGTACGCGTCGGCGAACGCGCGCTCGTTGGTGTACGCCAGGGCCCACCACTCGAGGCTGCCGGCCTTCGCCAGGATCTTGTCGTCGATGTCGGTGACGTTCTGCACGAACGTCACCGCGTAACCCGACCGGGTCAGCCACCGCCGCAGCACGTCGTAGTTGACGGCCGAACGCAGGTGCCCGATGTGCGGAGCGGACTGCACCGTCGGACCGCACAGGTAGATCCCGCATCGCCCCGGCGAGAGGGGGACGAACTCGCGGATCGACCTGCTGGCAGTGTCATGGAGACGGAGCGTCACGCCGCGCGATTCTACGCGGACCCGAGACCGCGGTGCCTCGCCCGGACCAGTACCCGACACGGAATCCGGACGTTGCCGCAACCCCGAGGACTCCCAGCCCCCTCTTAAGAGGGCAGGCACCCGGCGAAGTCAGTGCTCCGGAGAGGGATGGGCGTGGCCGACCAAGAGGACGAGGAGTACCACGAGTACGTCCGGTCCGCGCTACCGGCGTTACGCCGGCTGGCCTACGTCCTCAGCCAGGACGGCCACCGCGCCGACGACCTGGTGCAGAGCGCGCTGGTGAAGCTCTACCTGCGCTGGGACCGGGCACGCACGGCCACCAACCGGGACTCCTACGCCCGGACGGTGCTGATCCGGGTGTTCCTCAGCGAACGCCGCACGGGCTGGGCCCGGCGCGTGGTGCTGGTCGACCATCTCCCGGAGAGCATGGTGACCGGCCCGGATCCGGCCGCCACGCTGGCCCTCCGGGCCGCGTTGGCGACGCTGCCCGCGAAACAGCGCGCCACGTTGGTCCTCCGTTACTACGCAGACCTCTCGGTGGACGAGACGGCCGAGGCGCTCGGCTGCCCGGCGAACACGGTGAAGAGCCACACCGCACGGGGTCTCGCGGCACTGCGCCGATTACTCCCCGACGAGTCCTACCCCACCGAGACGAGGAGTGGACGATGAACGAAACGACACTCCGGACCTTGTTGCACGACGTCGCGGCGGAGACGCCGGAGACGACCGCAGTGGACTCCTACCTGGCGGCCGAGACCGCCCGGCGTCAGCTGCGCTCGCGTCAGCGGCTGGTGACCATCGGCGCGGCGGCGCTGGTCCTGCTGGTGACGGTGGCGGCGGTCGTGGTGGCAGCGGTGGTGCGCGACCGCCCAGCGCCGCCTGTCGTTCCCGGTCCCAAGCCGTCGGCACCCCCAGCTCCCACCGCGTTCGACCCGGCCGACACCCGGCTGCAGATGGGCTTCCTGCCGCCGGGGTTCGACCGATGGGTGAGGCGGCTGGAGAGCCCGGGGGTCCGCTTCCAAACGACCAAGGACAACACCTCCGGTCGAGAGATCGACGTCTACCTGGCCGCACGTGGAGCACGGTTGGCCTCGGCCCCACGCATGGATGGCTTCGCCGAACCCACCGACCCGAACCCGGACGACCGAATCGCCGGGCCCACGGTCAGAGGACGCGAGTCGACCTGGTTCCCGCGGGACATCGCCGCCGGGAAAAACCGGGCGGGCGAATTGCGGTTCACCTGGGCTCCCGGCGCGCTCGGCTCGGTGACGCTGTGGGACGTCGGCGACGCGATGAACGTCGCCGCGAAGATCGCCGAAACACTCCGCGTGGACGTTGGTGTCCCAACCGCGCTCCCGTTCACGATGATCCGCCCGAAGGTTCCGCTCACCCGGCTGGAGATCGCGCACTACGACCGGTACAGCGCGCCCGACGGTGCCTCCGCGTTCAGTTTCGTGTACTCGGCGAAGGACGAGGTCGGGCCGGGCATCGACATCCAGGTCGACACGGTGACCGCTGCGCTGTCACCCGACCGGAGGATCGGGCCGTGGCAGGTCGACACGGTCAACCGCAACGGCGCGACCTCCTACAGCTTCCAAGCCGAGCCCGAGACGTTCGTGCAACTTCGGCCCCGGGCGGAGCGCAGCTCGGCGGAGGAGATCCAAGCGGCGCTGAAGCTGACCGAGGACATCATTGCGAGCTTCCGGATGACCGGAAAGATGCGCCATCCGTCGACGTGGAGGTCCTAGGACGCATGACCCGGCAACGGCTGATCCTTGCAGGCGCAGCGGCGCTCGTCCTGCTCGTGACCGTGACCGCCACTGTGCTGACAGTCGGTTTTCCGAGCGCCCCGCCCCACCGGCCGAACCCGCGCCGGTACCGGCGCAGGCACCGGCCGCCTTCGACCCGCTACGGACGAAGGTCACCCCGACCTGGCTGCCCGACGGCGTCGACCGCTGGAAGGTGCACATCGAGGCCGGCGGCGTGACGTTCTCCGCCGGTTCGACCCCCGACATCGACAACGTGTACGTCTACTTGGCGGCCCGGGGCGGTGGAGTGCAGTGGGGTGGCAAGCTGCCTGATTCGGTCCCGACCGAGCGACCCAACCCGACCAGTGAACCGGGTCCGACGATCCGAGGCGCGAAGTCGACGTGGTGGCCGAACGGCGACCATACGTTCGCCGCCTACGCCGGTCACTTCGGCCAGCTGGACTTCGTCTGGGCCGAGGGGGCGAGGGCGATCGTCGTGATCAAGGACCTGCCGGACGGGCGGAACACCGCGATCCGAATCGTCGAGTCGCTCGGTGTCCAACTCGGCGTCCCCACCGGCGTTCCGTTCACGTTCGCGAAGCCGAAGGTGCCGCTGCTGCGGATCGACATCACCCACTGGAACAAAGTCGGTTCGGCGTTCCGCCTGTTCTTCTGGGAGCGGCGAGGCATCGGGCCGGGTGTTCAGATCGACGTCGCGACGAACCCGGCGGCCGGGCTGACGCTCGAAACGCCGCTCGAGGACATCGGGCCGTACCAGGTCGAGCATCGGCCGATCATGCAGACCGGCTTCGAGACCTTCCGATTCGCGCCGCGGAAAGACGTCCTGGTCGCGATGGAGAGCCGTCCAGAAGGATCGGTCGCGACGAACTCGGTTCCCGCCGCGCAACTCGCCTCGCGCACGATCAAGAGCTTCGAACTGACCGGTGATCTCCAAGACCCGTCGACCTGGAAGTCCTGAACGACAGTCGGGCCGGCTCGGAGTGTTCCCCCGGACCGGCCCGACCTATGACGCAGTGACTCTGTGGCGTGGTGTCGAGTTCTCGAGCGATCACCTCCTCGAATAGCCGGGACTAAACCTGTGGCCGCGACGGCGGGTGCCGACGCTCGGGTGGCCGAGTCGAACCGTTCGGGCTCGGGGCCGTCCGACGCGAAACCGGACGACGAGCCGACGGGCGGCGGAAGCCGGTGAAGGCGCGTGGAGTCCTCATGTCCGGATCACCTCCAGCTGGTCGGGTAACCGACGGCGTTCAGCGACTTGGCGGCGGTGCCATCGGACTTGGCCTTCATCACCCGCGGTTCGCTCTCGGTGGCCTGCGCCCACGCGGCGTAGGCGATCGCGGTTCCGGTCGGCGCCCACACCGTGTCCTGCTCGCCGACGCCCTTCGTGCGGGTGATCTGGCGGGCGCCGCTGCCGTCCGCCTTCATCGTCCAGAGGTCGTACGTGTCCGCAGCGGTGGCGTGGCTGAACACGATCGTGGTCCCGTCCGGGCTCCACGCCGGGCTGTTCTTGTCCCCACCGTTCCGGGTGAGCGCGGTCTCGCGGGTGCCGTCGACCCGGACGACGACCACCTCGTGGTTGTACGGCTCACCGCTGCGCTCGTCGACCTGGCCGCGGGTCACCGCGAAGCGGTTGCTGTCGGGGGCCCAGCTGATGCCGGTGCCGTAATAGAAGCCGTCGCGGCTCACCTTGCGCGCGCCGGTGCCGTCCGCGTTCATCACCCAGATCGCGCCCTGCGTCTGGTACGCGATGCGCCGACCGTTCGGCGACAGCTCGGGGCCGAACGCTTCGCTCTCCAGCGAGGTGAGCTGGCGGCGGTTCGAGCCGTTCGCGTCCATGATCCAGACCTGCGCGCCGAAGCCCGTGCGGCCCTGGTCGGAGTAGACGATCTTGCGACCGTCCTTGGAGTACGCGCCGTACTTACGCTGGAAGACCTCGCCGGCCAGCAGCGTCTTGGTGCTGCCGGACGCGATCTGGTCCATGTCGCGGCCGTTGTCGACCAGCAGGCGACCGTCGCTGTTCGCGGTCCACGCCGACCCGGCCGGGTGGCCCGCCTGCGGCTGCGCGGCCTGGGCCTGCGCGGCCAGGGCCGGGCTGGTCAGGGCGAGCGCCGCCCCGACGAACGCCGTGCCGACCGACGCCGTCGCCCGAAGCCCCGTGTTGATCATCCGCCGCATGGTTGCTCCCCCGTAGCTCGCCCGGTGTCCGGGCTGCGTGCACCCTTCGCGCTACCTGTCGGCTCCGGCGCGGCACCCTTGCAGGTTTTCGTCCGGTTATCTTGTGGTATAGCGCGGATCACACTTTTCAAACGAGAGCGTCGGGGGTATCGACGTCGTCCGGGCGACCGGTGTCGTCGCACGCCACTGGAGTGATCAGGCCCCTGTTCGCGGCGAGGAACGCGCGGGCACCGACGTCACCGACGGCGGTGGCGGCCACCGCCGCCCAGTGCTCGGCCCCGAGCAGCACCGGATGGCCACGTTTCCCGCCGTAGGTAGCGGTGACGACCGTGGCACCGCCCCGGTACGCCGAGATCAGCCTGCGGACGGCGTCGGCCCCGAGAAAGGGTGTGTCGACCGGCACGAGCACCGCAGCGCCGGCTGTGCCGGCCTTGCCGGCCGCGGTCAGGCCGACGCGGACCGAGGACCCCATGCCCTCGGCCCAGCCGGGATTGTCGACGACCGTCGCGTCATCGACGCTCAACGGCGCGGCACCGGCGACCACGAGGACGCGGTTGCAGCCACCGTCGCGCAGCAGGCGCACCGCCCGGTCGACGAGGCGATCACCCCGGTACTCGACCAGTGCCTTGGGCCGCCCGAACCGACGCCCGGCCCCGGCCGCCAGCACGATCCCGACCACGTCAGCCGCACCGTCGTCCACGGCGCCGAACGTAGCGGAGCCCGGGCCCGACCGGGGCCCGGGCTCCGACGAGACTCAGCCGCGGTAGCCGGTCGGCTCCCCCGCACCGAGGTCCACGATCGCAGCGACCGGGCCGCCACCGTCCGGCCCCTGGTGCGCGGCCGACACCGAGACGAACACGGCCGGGTCGCCGGTCACCGCCGCGGTGACGCCGCCGACCGTTGCCTTGATCTGGCGGTGCCAATGCACGTCCGAGTCGTCGAGCATCGCGTTGCGGCGGCCGCGCACGACGCCGTCCTGCGAGACCTCGCACTTGAGGAAGACGTTGACGAGCTTCCCACCGAGGTCCGACGGGTGCGGACGCTCGGGCAGCTCCAGACCGGCGCTGCGGATCGCGTCCCAGATGCCGTCGGCGTCCAGCGCGTCCTTCATGACGCCGTGCCCGATCCGGTAGCGGCCACCGACGCCCCGGGCGTTGCCGACGACGACCACCTGGGCTTGGTCGAGCTCGACGCCCGAGGAACAGGACGCCACCGACGAGTAGAGCGACCGGTCGTGCATGACATCCGCGTCGGTCGGCATGTCGATCTCGCCCAGGGCCACCGCGATACCGAGTGCGGTGGTGCCGTTCGAGAGGTCCATCGACTCGTGGGTGTGCTCGGTCCAGACCGTCTTGCCGCGGCTCTTGGCGTCCCGGATCGTGTGGATCGTCAGCAGCGGGGTCTTGGTCTGGACGTAGTGCACGTCGGCGGGGTCGGTGATGCCGGCCCGCTCCATCGCGACCTTCACCGCGGCGGCGACCTTCTCGACCATCGCGACGCGACCGATGTCCTCGGGCAGCAGCACGTCGCTCATCGCGAAACCGACGGTCAGCCGCGGCTCGTCGGTCTTCTCCGCCTGCTCCGGCGGGATCGTCGCGAACACGGTGGCGTGCGGGGAGAGCACGCCGTCGGTGCCGCCGGACCAGACGATCGGGATCTGCTTGACCTCGTCCGCGCTACGAGTGCCCTTCTCGACGAGCACCTCGCGGAACGCCCGGTCGGCGATGATCCGGGTGTAGTCGTTGACGCCGCCGTTGCCCTCGGTCTTGCCGATGACGGCGATCACCCGGTCGGCGTCCAGGATCTTGTCGTCGATGAGCTGAGCGAGGCCCGACGCGTCGCTGACGTTCAGAATCGGGACCTTGCGAACTTCAATGGCGTCGGGCACTGGCTCTCCTTCAGTCATTTCGGGGTTACTACCGTCCCCACGGTGCTGTGGACGGCGTCCGCGATGGAATCGAGCGACGTGATCACCGAGCGGCCACCATTCTCGGCGAACCGGCAGGCGGCTTCGACCTTCGGCCCCATCGACCCGGACGCGAAGTGGCCCTCGGCGGCGAGCCGACGGAGCTCGACCACGTCGATTTCGCCGAGCGGACGGGCTTGCGGGGTGCCCCAGCCGATCACGGCGGCCTCGACGTCGGTCGCGATCACCAGCGTGTCAGCGCCGAGCGCGTGCGCCAGTAGGGCCGCGCCCAGGTCCTTGTCGATGACCGCCTCGACGCCGCGCAGCCGACCGTCGGACTGGCGGACGACCGGGATGCCGCCACCGCCGTTGCAGACGACGACGTACCCGGCGCCGAGCAGCGTGCTGATCGCCGGAGCGTCGACCACCGCCCGGGGCTCGGGACTCGCGACCACCCGCCGCCAGCCGCGCTCCCCGCGGTCCTCCCAGAGCTGACCGTGCTGGATCATCACCGCGGCCTCGGCTGCGCTCAGGTACCGACCGATGGGCTTGGTCGGGTTGACGAAGCCGGGGTCGTGCGCGTCGACCAGAGAGCGGGTCACCAAGGCAGCGACGGGTCGGTCCGGCAGCCTGGCCTGCAGCTCGTTGAGCAGGACGAAACCGACCGTTCCCTGGGTCTGGGCACCGCACCAGTCGAGCGGCACCGGCGGCACCACGTGGGCCGCCATCTCGTTCTTCACGAGCAGGTTGCCGACTTGTGGGCCGTTCCCGTGGGTGAGTACGACCTCGGCGCCGGTCGCGACCACCTCGGCGATCGGTGCGGCGGCGCGGCGGATGGCCGCGATCTGGTCCTCGGGACGGGCACTGCCGTCGGCCGAGGTCATCGCGTTCCCACCGAGAGCGATCACGACCCGCATCAGGCGAGCGTAGGAACGATTCCGTCCCTGGACATGGTCAACACTCGCCCAAAGAAGCTCCATCTTTCGGCAGACGCCCAGATGAGCGTCCGCATCGTGCCCCGGCCCCGGGCGACGGGGCGCCGTGCCCGGCAATTTTTCGGGAAGACCACCTCTCCGGGCGCCCTGAGAGGTGGTCTTCCCGAAAATCGGGACTAGCTAGCCGCCGATGCGGCGGTAACGATCGGTGCGGGCGGCGACCCGGCCTTCCGGCTCCTGGTCCAGCAGGCCGACCAGTTCGTGTTCGATGACCCGCCCGAGTCTGGCCAGGAACGCCTCCGGCTCGTCGGCCGCGTCCGGTCGCTCGGCGACGATCCGGTCGACGATGCCGTTCGCCAGCAGGTCCCGGGCCCGGACGCCCTGCGAGGACGCCATCTCCGGTGCGCGATCGGTGGTCCGGTGGACGATCGCCGAGGCTCCCTCCGGCGGCAGCGGCGACAGCCACGCGTGCTCGGCCGCGATCACCCGGTCGGCAGGCAACAGCGCGAGCGCCCCGCCGCCGGTGCCCTCCCCCAGCAGGACGCAGAGCGTCGGCGTCGGGAGGTCGATCAGATCGGCCAGGCACCGCGCGATCTCCCCGGCCAGCCCGCCCTCCTCAGCCTCTTGGGACAGTGCGGCCCCGGGCGTGTCGATGATCGTCACCAGCGGTAGCCGCAGCTCCTGCGCCAACCGCATGCCGCGCCGCGCGGTGCGCAGCGCCGCCGGGTCCAGCGGGCTGTCCGCCGTCTGCCCGCGACGGTCCTGCCCCAGGACGACGGCGGGCGCCGCACCGAACCGCGCGAGGGCGAGCCGCATGCCCGATCCGGTCTCGCCCTGCTGCGTACCGTGCAGCGGGATCACCGGCTGTGCCGCGTGCTTCAGCAGCCTGCGGACGCCCGGCCGGTCGACCCGGCGGGAGCGCGTCACCGACTCCCACGCGGGCACGTCAGGAAGGTCCTCGCGGGGGACGTCGGAGGGGCGAGGGAGCCCGCTGCGGGGCGAGCAGAGGATCTCCAGCGTCCGCGCGGCAAGATCGGTGACCTGCTCGGGCGGGAGCACGGCGTCGACCAGGCCGTGCGCGAACAAGTTCTCGCCGGTCTGCACTCCGGCCGGAAACTCTCGTCCGTTGAGCAACTCGTACACCCGCGGGCCGAGGAAGCCGATCAGCGCCTCCGGCTCGGCGACCGTGACGTGACCGAGCGAGCCCCACGACGCGAACACACCACCGGTGGTGGGGTGCCGCAGGTAGACCAGGTACGGCAGACCAGCGGCCTTGTGCGCGGTCACCGCGCGGGTCATGTTCGCCATCTGCAGGAACGCAACCGTGCCCTCCTGCATGCGGGTGCCGCCTGAAGTCGGCGCGGCGATCAGCGGCAGGCCCTCCCGAGTGGCCCGCTCGACGGCGGCGGCGACCCGACGGGCGGTGGCCACGCCGATCGAACCGGCCAGGAACCGGAACTCGCCGACGACCACGGCGACGCGGCGTCCGCGCATCCGACCGGCGCCGGTGAGCACCGCCTCGTCGACGCCGGACTTTTCCCGAGCGGCCGCGAGTGCCGCCCGGTAGTCGTCGTCGGCGTCGACCGGGTCGGTGACCGGCTCGTCCCACGACTCCCAGCTGTCCTGGTCGAGTGCGCTCTCGATGAGTTCCCGGGCAGAGAGCCGGCGTCGGGTCACGGATCCTCCTCGGCGTCGTGGAGACGTCTCATCCTGCCGGGTCAACGGCTTCGGGATCGTTCCAGACCGATCGATGTCACAACGCGGGCCTCGGCGGGGCGTCCCCCGACGTCGAATCGGGGTCCACGACGCCCGTGGACCCCGATTTTGGTTGTCGGCCCCGAAGAGCGCGCTGCTCGTCGCTTAGGGGCGACGGAAGCGGCGCTCAGGACTCGTCGTCGCCCTCCAGCCGCCGGCTCGCCTCCTCGGCCTCCTCGCGGGTGGCGTAGCGCGGCTCGGCGAGGTCGTAGAGGAGTTCGTCCTCCTCCTCGCTGATCAGAAGCTCCTCCAGATCGACGCCGGGGCCGACGATGTCGTCGGGCTCCAGCGGCGCCGCGGTGTGGTGCACGGTCATGAAGCCGCTACCCGGCTCCAGCTCGGGCACGTCCAGCGCGGGGAACGTGGCGCCGGAGAGATGGAAGAGCTCGTAGATCGCCTCGCCGACGCCGGTCACCGGCTCGGCCCCGTGCGGGTCACCGTCCCAGGAGCGGATCCGGGCCAGCTGTCCGGCGCGGACCAGCGCCTCCGGGTCCGCGATGCGGTAGTCGTACCGGGCCCGGACGGTGATGGTCATCGGCGGCGTCGCGCCGGGATCCACGCCGTTGTGCGCGTGCTCGTGGTCGTCCTCGAGTTCGTCCTCGTCGAAGTCGTCTTCGTCCAGGTCGGCGAAGACGGGGCCCCAGCCGGACGTTCCGAAGATGACTTCCTCGTAGCGGCGGGCCGAGGTGCGGAGCGCCTCGATCGCCGCCAGCGCGACCCGGACCGGAGCGTCCGGGTCGACCATGACCGCGGCGTGCCGCCGGATCTCTTCGGCCAGCACCTCGGCGGCCGCGGCGACATCCTCGTTGGAGAAGGCGTTCGACATGGCGCAGACCCTACGAGAACGGTTGCCGTGCTACTAACGGCGCGCCCAGCACTGAGCTCATCGGGCCCTTCGCGACCACCCGCACCGCCGCCAACGACGCGCAGGAGTGAACACCGCCACGTCGCGGGACGAGGTTTCAGAGCGACCCCAGGAGTTCCTTCGCTCGGTCGCGCGTTCGCCGCACCACGTCCGCCGGAACGTCGCCGACCGCAGCCGCCGCCCGGTCGACTGCCTGACCCGCGCCGTGCAGCATTCGCTCGATCTCCCCCGACGCAACCGGCGCCGGCATCCGCCAGGTTCGCGCTTCGGCCAGCAGGTCGGCGCCGGTCACGGCGTCGACTTCCCAGACACCGTTCACCGACATCGCCAGCGATGAGCTGAGCGGCGCTTCCCCCGGTCGGACCGTGAGCAGGGTGGTCGGTACCAGGTCGTAGAGCGGCGCAAGGCGCCGATCCCGGGGGCTCCGGTAGGCCATCGAGAAGTTCCGCGCGTGCGCGTCGGCATTGCCGATCAGGACGGTCAGGACGGCCGCATGCAGTAGTCGGACGAGGTCCACCGGCGGTTCCGAACTGACCGCACGCAGAGCGAAAGCGGCGTCGACGAATCCCGGACCCCCGTCGGCCTGGTACTTCGCCACCGGCGACCGCCCCAACGCCTGGCAGAAGTCTTCCTGGTGGATCCGGAGAACTCGGCCGTCCTCCCCGACTCGGCGGTCGAACCGGCTCACTGCGAGCACCGGCCGTCCAGCAACCTCGACGACGTCGGCGTCCGCGACCGTCATGCCGAGTTCGCGAGCGACGGCTAGCCCGAAAGCCTCCAGGCGGGCCAGCCCGGGGAACCGCGCCGGTTCCGGCTTGAGGATGTGAGTGGACGGCGCCCCGTCGACCGGCCGTGCCCACCGGCCGTCGGGCAGTCGAGCAACCAGCAGTTTGTCCTGCAGCCCGGCGAGCGAGAGGCGAACGTGCGCGTCCACACCGAGCGGCGCGGTCCCGAGCGAGGCGACCTCGGCTGCTAGCCGCTCGTCGTCCAACGGCTCGGCCTCGGCGAGTGAATCGGTCGGTGTCTCCCCGGGCGGCAGCAGGGCGACCGCTCCCGCGCAGTCGCGTCCGATCGCGCGCAGCAGTCCGAACACGTGACCTCGGCGGACACCGAAACGCTGCTCGATCCGCGTCCGCATCTCCCCTTCCGGCAGCAAGCCTTCGAGGTAGGGCGCGACCGCGCCGGGCGGGTAGTGCGCGGAGCGCACCGGCAGCGCCGCGGAGACGAACAAGGCTCCCTCTCGCACGGCGTCCGGCGTGTAGGTCAGCCGCAGCCGGTCGCCGCCCACGTCGTCGAGGTCGGCCAGGTGACGGCCGCCGAGCCAGACCGCAAGGCGGAACCGGGCGTCAGGCATCGTCGTCCGTTGACGGCTCGACCGGCGCGCCGCGGGGCACCAGCACGATCTCGTAGCCCAGCAGACCCACGAGGTCGAGCAGCCGGCGCACCTGGGCGCTCACCTGTCCGGTCTCGAGCAGCCCGACGTACTGGCGGTGCAGTCCGGTCCATTCGCCGAGTTCCTGCTGCGTCATGCCGCGTTGCTTACGTATATCGGCGATGGCGGCACCCAGGTCCTCCGGCGTGCCCACCCGCCGGACCATCACTCCGCTGCCCTGATTTTCGGTCATTGCGCCTCAGGATAGCTGATGCAAGGATTTTCTTGCATCGGCTACCCAGGCGCCAGATGCCCGGAAATCCGGGCACCGGCTACGGCGTCTCGTCGAGCCAGGCCAGGACCGACTCGGTGTGCTGGCCGAGCGTCGGCGGCGAGGCGTGGCGCTCCCGGCCGCCCGCGTAGGCGTTCGCGTCGAACCGCAGCGGCGGGCCGGGCAGCGTGATCGACCCGAGCACCGGGTGATCGACGTCCACCAGCAGGCCCTGCGAGCGGGTCTGCTCCCACTCGTAGACGCGGTCGAGCGTTCGCACCTCCCCCGCCGGGATGCCGATCTCGGCCAGCTTCGGCAGGAGATCTGCGAGCGCGTACGACGCGAACACCTCGTCGACGGCCTTGATCACGTCGTCCCGCCGGCGCACCCGATCCGGGTTCGTGGCGAACTCCGGCCGGTCCAGCGACGGGAACGCCGCGATGAACCGACGCCAGAGCGCCTCGCTCCCCACCGAGATCTGCAGCGAGCCGTCGGCGCAGTGGAACAGGCCGTACGGCGCGATCGACGGGTGATGGTTCCCGGACGCCGTCGGCACCTCCCCGGCGACCGTGTACCGCGTGCCCTGGAACGCGTGCACGCCGACGATCGCGGCGAGCAGGCTGGTGCGCACCACCCGTCCGCGCCCGGTCTCGTTGCGCTCGTGCAGAGCCGCGACCACGCCGTAGGCCCCGTACATGCCGGCCAGCAGGTCCCCGATCGGGACGCCGACCCGGGTCGGTTCGTCCGCCGACGGCCCGGTCAGCGACATCAGACCTGCCTCGCCCTGCGCGATCTGGTCGTAGCCGGCCCGCCCGCCCTCCGGTCCGTCGTGCCCGAACCCGGTGATGCTCAGGACGACCAGCCGGGGATTCAGAGCATGGAGCCGCTCGACGTCGAACCCGAGGCGGTCCAGCACGCCCGGACGGAAGTTCTCGACCAGGACATCGGCCCGCTCGACCAGACGCCGGAGTGTGTCCCTCCCGAAATCCGACTTGAGGTCGAGCGTCACCGACTCCTTGTTCCGGTTGCACGACAGGAAGTACGTCGCCTGCGGGTCGTCCTCCGGGCCGACGAACGGCGGTCCCCAGGAGCGCGTGTCGTCACCGCCGGTCGGGTTCTCGATCTTGATCACCCGAGCGCCCAGGTCACCCAACATCATCGCGGCGTGCGGCCCGGCGAGCGCCCGGGACAGGTCCACCACCAGAACGCCGTCCAACGGACCGTTCGACCCCACAGCGCCTCCTCGAGTCAGCAGTTGCCCCAGGCTATGAATGCGGTACCCACTCCCACGACGGCGATCCCGGCCAATGGCAGGTGTCCGTCTCGGTCACATCTGACCAGGCGCGGCGTCGACTCGGACTCCGAACGTCGTGAACGCGGCCTGGGACGGCAGTCGGTAGGCCTCGCGGCCGGTCAGCGCGTTCAGGATCGCGGCGGCCCGGTAGGCCCCGAGGCCGAGGTCGGGCGTTCCGACGCCGTGCGTGTGCAGCTCCGCGTTCTGGACGTAGAGACCGCCGGTCACCGCGGGATCCAGCGCGACCCGGTAGTCGGCGTCGATCCGGAAGCGGCCCCGGACGTCCCGCCGGATCGAGTCCTCCAGCGGCGCCAAGCAGAGCGGCTGCCGGGCGGCGTAGCCGGTGGCCGCGACCACGCGGTCCGTCCGCACGGTGATCTCACGGCCCTGGAGCACTTCCCGGCACTCCAGCGTGATCCCGTCCGGACCTCGGGACGCGCCCACCACCTCGATGTTCGGCGACATGGTCAGCGGCACCGTGCCGCCGGCCACCGTCCGCTCGTACAGCTCGGTGTGGATCGCGTCGATCGTGTCGGCGTCGATGGCCTTGTACAGCTGCCACTGCGCGGGGACCAGCGCGTCCCGGACGCCCTCCGACAGGCCACGGAAGTACCGGGTGTAATCGGGCGTGAAGTGTTCCAGGCCGAGCTTGGAGTACTCCATCGGCGCGAACGCCGGTGCCTTGGTCAGCCAGCGCAGCCGGTACCCGGCCTCCCGCTGACCGCGCAGCAGGTCGAGCAGCACCTCCGCACCCGACTGCCCGGACCCGAGGATCGTGATGTCCTGCGCTCCGCGCAGTGACTCCTGCCGGTCGAGGTACTCCGCCGAGTGGAACACCTCCTTACCGAGCAACGGACGCAGCGGCGCGGGCACCGCCGGTTCGGTGCCGATCCCCACCACGGCGTTGCGCGCCCTCACCACGGACACCCGGGCCGTGTGCAGGTCACACACCTCGGCGACGAACAGCTCCGCCTCGGCGTCCCAGGAGACCGACTCGACGCGCTGACCGAACCGGCAGGAGGGCAGCGACTCGGCCACCCAGCGCAGGTAGTCGTCGTACTCGGTGCGCGGGACGTGGAAGCGCTCGGCGAAGTAGAACGGGAACAGCCGGTCGCGCTCCCGCAGGTAGGACAGGAAGGACCAGCGGCTCGTCGGGTCGACCAGCGTCACCAGGTCAGCCAGGAACGGCACCTGGAGAGTCGCTCCCTCGAGCAGCATCCCGGGGTGCCAGGAGAACCCGGGCCGACCGTCGAAGAAGACCGTCGAGAGACCGGGCAGCGGCTCGACGAGCGCCGCCAGCGACAGGTTGAAGGGCCCGATCCCGATGCCGAGGACGTCGTACGGCTCGCTCACGTGCGTACCTCCCAGAGGGGATTGGGGATCCGGACGTAGACCGACTGGGTCTCCACCGGACCGACGAGCTCGTCCAGCCCGGCGACCCGGGTCAGCAGGTTCGCCTTGCACGGCACTTCCGGCTCGTCCAGCAGAGCGCGGACGAATCCGTAGCGGCGCGTCTCCAGCGCCGCCACAGCGGCACGCAGCAGCAGGACCTCGTCGGCGAGGCCTGCTGAACCGATCGCACCGATCAGACCCAGCAGGTTGTTCACCCCGACGTAGTACGCGACGCGCTCGTCGATGACGTCGTCGGGATTGGTCGCGTCGCTCGCCGCACCGAGCCCCGGCACCAGTGCGCGCAGGCTCCCGGCGCGGGAAGGCGACAGGTAGTAGCCCTGGTTGTCGCGGTACCAGCCGCCGACCGGCCAGCCCGCCGGGTCGAGCGTCACCAGCGTGTTCTGCTGATGCGCCTCCAACCCGAGTCCGTGGACGCCGTGCAGCCAGGCGACCGGCGCGATCACTTCGTCGACGTACCGCCGTAGCCACTCCACGGCCACCGCCGCGACCGGACGCCCTCCGGCCCTGCGCCCCCCGCCCGCCCGCCCGTGAGCGGAATCAGAAGAGCTTCCGCGGGCCAGCTGCTCGATCAGCACGGCCAGCCCGGACCGGGAGTCGGCCAGGTCCGGACGCTCGGCAACCAGGCCGGCCACGCACACCACCCGGGCGTCCGGACCGAACGGGTTGTCGCGCAGGCTGACCGCGAGCGCCACCTGCCCGGTCGGGTCCTCGGTGGGCAGCGGAACCGCGGCCCAGGCCGGGTCGCCCAGGATGCGGAACCGCGGGTGCGCGGCGGCGAGCAGCTCGCCCAGACCGGCTTCGACCAGCCGGTACATCTCCGCTCCGCGGATCAGTTCCGGCACCAGGTGTTCCCGCCGCGAATTCGTGATCCGGACGCCGAGCGAGAACTTCAGCATCCGCGGAGCGTCCGCCCGGTACAGCGTCCGCACCGACGACGTGGCCGCCCAGGCGGGGCCACCCGGCCCGAGGTCGCACAGCCGCCCATCGCTGATCAGGTCTTGCACGTCGGCGCGGCCGAGCAGCGATCTGGCCTGCCAGAAGTGAGCGGGGACCAGGACCGTGCCGGAGGGCGCACGCAGACCGCGAGGCGCCAGCGCTGCCAGCTGGTCGAGGGCGCTCGTCCCGGTCGCGGAGCCGTGACGCACCAACGCGCGGTCGACCGCGAACCAGTGCAGGGGCGCCGCGCCGCGCAGCTCCGGTGCCGCGCCGAGCTCGTCCACGTCGGACAGGCCGGGGCGGCTCTTCGGCGTCGGGTGCAGCGGATGACCTGATACCAGGGCCTGTTCGCCGACGAGGAACGGCGCGATCGGGTCGCCGTTCGGCGTGGCAGCGCGAGCCCGCAGGTAACGGTCGAGCCGACGCGTGGAGTCGATCACCTGCTCGACGAGGTCGGCCGGCGAGCCGTGGGAGTTGGCCTCGGTGGCCAGCAGCGCGGCGAGCACGGTGGCGTCCAGCGTCCTCCCGGACCGGAACCGAGCCGGTCCGAAGCGGTGCCATCCGGTGGCCGACCAGTAGCGCACCTCGGCCATGATCCGGACGCCGGTGGCGTGCAGCGAGATCTCCAGGGTGGCGCCCCGCGCGGGTACCGGGACTCGCGCCTCGCGCACCCAGCAGCGCAGCAGTGCCTGCACCGCGAGCGCGTTGGCGGCCCCGTCCAGCCCGGTTGCGCCCGTTCGCGGCGTACCGGTGGTGCGGCTCCGATCGGACGCGCCGCCGAGCAGCCGGTTCAGGATGTTGGGTTCGGTCATGTCGCGTCCTCGCCCGGTTCGGTGTCCGCGGCCGCAGTCCCCGCGGCGACGACGTCGGCGACCAGGCCGTCCACGTCGGCCTCGGTGGTGTTCGGGTTGAGGAGCGTGAGCTTCAACCACACCCGGCCGTCGATCTCGGTGCGGCCGACCACCGCTCTCCCTGTAGCGAGCAACGTCCGACGGAGCCGGGCGTTCACCTCATCCGGGCTGCCAGAGCCGCTCGGGCTGCCGGAGCCGCCGCGGAAGCGGAACACGACCGTGGTGAGCACCGGTGGCTGGTATAGCTCGAGCGTCGGCTCGGCGGTGATCGTCCGCGCGGCGTGTGTCGCCAGCGCCGCGCACCGGTCCACCAGCGCGCCGAGGCCCGCCCGGCCGAGGGCTCGCAGGGTCACCGCGATCTTCAGCGCGTCGGGGCGGCGAGTGGTGCGCAGCGACCGGCCGAGCAGGCTGGTGTAACCGGCGTCCTCGTCGTCGGCCGGGTTGAGGTACTCGGCTCTCCTGGCCAGCGCGGCGAGGTTCGTCGCGGCTCGGGTGAGGAAGACCCCGGCGGCGACCGGCTGCCAGCCGAGCTTGTGCAGGTCGAGCCCGATCGAGTCGGCGCGGGACAATCCCGCCAGCAGCGGCGCGAGGGCGCTCGAGAAGAGAGCGCCGCCACCGTAGGCCGCGTCGACGTGGAGCCAGGTGCGATGTTTCGCGGCGACGTCGGCGATCGCCGGAAGCGGGTCGATCGCGCCGAGGTCAGTGGTGCCTGCGGTCGCGACGACCGCGATCGGGAGCTCGCCGGCTTCCTCGGCCCGGGTCAGCGCTTCGTCAAGGGCTTCCGGGTCGAGGCGGTGGTCACGGCCGGTGCGGACCGGCACCACGGCGTCCTCGCCGAATCCGAGCAGTCCGGCCGCGCGGTGTACGGAGAAGTGGGTGACGGCGGAGGCGAAGATCCGGTAACGGCCGAGTGGCACGCCTTCCCGGACCGCGCTGGTGCCGGTACGGGCGCGGACCGCGTGCTCGCGGGCGAGCAGGAGGCCGAGCAGGTTCGACTCCGAGCCGCCGGTGGTGACGACGCCGTCCGCGGTCGGGGGGTAGCCCGCGAGGTCAGCCAGGTCGGCGACGACCGCGGGCTCCAGCGTCGTGCTGATCGGCGCCTGGTCCCAGGAGTCCAGGGACGGGTTGAGCGCGGACGCCGCCAGGTCGGCGGCGACCGCAACGGCGAGCGGCGGGCAGTGCAGGTGGGCGGCGCAGCGCGGGTCGGCCGGGTCGACCGAGCCGGCGGCGAACAGCCGCACGAGTTCCGTCAGCGCCGCCACCGCCCCAACGCCGTCGGCAGGCGCGAGACCGCCGGCAGGCGCAGCACCGCCGGCAGGCGCAGCGATCGCGGTTCGCCACGCCTCGTCGAGGGCCGCGGGGCGGCCGACCGGGGCGGGACCGCCGCGGTCTCGGGCGCCCGCGGCGAGCGCGGCGAGTACCGGGGCGAGCAGGCGCGCCAGCGCCTCAGCACCCGCCACCCCGCCGCTGAGCGCGGTGGTGACGCGATTTGACGCCGAATCGGCCTCCACGGTGCCCGTGGAAGCCGATTCGGCGTGAATCCGCGGGTCAGAGGCGTTCGAAGCCACGCTGACGCTCCCAGTCGGTGGTCGTGGCGGCGAACGCGGCGAGCTCGGCGTCCGCGGCGGCCGCGAGGTGTTCGACGACCTCGCTCCCGAACGCGCCCCTCGCCACCGCGCTCTCTCGCCAGCGCCGGGCGGCGGCCTCCAGCGTCCGGGGCAGCGGATCGCCGTCCCCACCGGGTGGCGGCAGCAGCAACTCGTGCTCCACCCCGTACAGCCCGGACGCCACGATCCCCGCCACGACCAGGTACGGGTTCGCGTCTCCGCCGGCGATCCGGTGTTCGAACCGCAGTGACGATCCTGCGCCGACGACCCGCAGCGCCCTGGTGCGGTCGTCCCTGCCCCATGCCGCGGAGGTCGGCGCGAACGCGTCCGGAGACAGTCGCTTGTAGGCATTGATCGTGGGCGCGCACAGCAGCGTGAACGCGGGCGCACACGCGAGGACGCCGGCCAGGAAGTGCTCCGCGAACGACGTCAGCGCTCCGTCGTCGTCGAAGACCGGGCGGTCGGTGGAGTCCCGCAGGGACAGGTGCACGTGGCAGGAGTTGCCCTCGCCCTCGTCGAACTTGGGC
This sequence comes from Cryptosporangium minutisporangium, assembly GCF_039536245.1. Taxonomy (NCBI): domain Bacteria; kingdom Bacillati; phylum Actinomycetota; class Actinomycetes; order Cryptosporangiales; family Cryptosporangiaceae; genus Cryptosporangium; species Cryptosporangium minutisporangium. Next base: position 195,195 of record NZ_BAAAYN010000017.1, read on the forward strand.
ATGAACGTGAGCGCCTGCCCAGCCGCCTCCGCGATCTGCTTGGCGCCGGTCTTGTAGAAGACGTGGGCGTCGCAGGCGGCCATCGCCTCCGCGTAGCGGAACACGATCTCGTACTGACCGGGGTGGACCTCTCCGCGCGCCGATTCGATGCGTAGCCCGGCCCCGGCCATGCCGCGGAGCAACCGGCCGACGAGATCGTCGAGCTCGCCGAGTCCGGTGAGCGCGTAATCGGAGTTGTACCGGGACGCCGTACGCAACCCGCGGTAGTTCCCGGCGAACGCCTCGCGGTACGACTCGGTGAAGACCAGGAACTCCAGCTCGGTACCGACCAGCGCGGTCAGCCCGCGATCGGCCAGGCGGTCGAGCTGGGTGCGGAGGATCTGCCGCGGCGCGACCGGCAGCGGGGTGCGGTCGACCGGGTCGACCGGATCGGCCAGCACCAGGACGGTTCGGTCCCGCCACGGCAGCGGACGCGCGGTGCGCAGGTCCGGGAGCAGGAGGACGTCGCCGTAGTGGCCGGCGTATCCGGCGGCGGGCTGCATCTCGACGTCCGCCGAGAGCAGGTAGTCGCAGGCACCGTACCCAGCAGCGGCGACCTCCTCGCGGAAGAAGTCGCCGGCGAGCCGGGTGCCCTGCAGTCGCCCGTAGAGGTCCGGCAGCGCGAGCACCACCTCCGCGGCCTCCGCCACCGCCGAGGCCGTATCCACGGCGGGCGACGCGGCGGGGACCTCGCCGGCGGGGGAGGACGGAGCCGGTGCGGCGGCGCTCGCGCCGTTGGCGGTCGCGGTCACCGGCCCGCTCCGTCAGCGGGCATCCCGTCAGCAGGCCCGTCAGCCGGTGCCGCCGCCTCGCGGACGAGCGGGTTCGGGACTGTGCCGTGGACGATCTCGAACTCCTCCTTCTCCGCCCGGTCGTGGAAGCCACCGCCGGTGAGCTGCTCCCGATTGAGGCAGATCCGCTCCACCTCGGCCGCGGTCAGTCCGTACGCCGCGTGCCGCTCGGCCAGCTCGGGGAACCTGTCCCGGTACGCGTCCACCTCGGCCCGCACCAGAGTCCAGAACTCCGGCTCGGCCACCCCGAGTTGCGTCTCCGCGATCACCGCCAGCGGTCGGAACACTCCGGCGAACACCGCGGTGATGATCGAGTGCGCCAACTCCCCCTCCGACCAGCGCGGCAACAGCCGGTCGGCCTCCCGGGGCAACCCCGGGTACTCGCGCCCGGGCAGCAGGTTCACGTCCTCGGCGAAGTCTTTGAGCATGGTCCGGACCGGAACGTCGTCCGGGCCGAACACCACGACGGTGTTCTCGCCGTGCGGGCAGAACGCCAGGTCGTGAGCGTGCAGCGCGTGCAGTGGGGCGGCCAGCACCACCGCGAGCAGCGTCCGCAGCCACTCGCGGGGGGCGAGCGGGGACCGAGCCGCCAACTCCGCGGCCAGCGCGCGCCCGTCCGAGCCGACGACCAGCATCGACGCCAACGACCGCGCCTTGTCCCCGGCGCGCAGGTATGTCTGCACCGGCTCTCGCCAGACCGCCGCGAGCAACTCGTGGTAGCGGTACGGCGCATCCGGGATCCGGTCGAACAGCGGATGCCGTACCGCCACCGACGCGACCTCTCCCAGGAGATCCACGTGCGTGGCGAGGAACGGGTCGGCAGCCTGCATCGAGTGCAGCCAGGCCGAGACGGCAGGCGCGCCCGCGGTCGGCTCGGCCGGGAGTCCACGCCAGACGAGCGTGTTCCGGATCAACAGCGGCACCTTGACGTTGCGCTTCTCCGGATGGTCGACGTTGACCAACGTGCGCACCGACGCCAGAGCCCGGTACCGGTCCGGCGCCTCGCCCAGGACGACGATCCGCCCGTCAGCCAGGTACGGAGCGAACAGCGTGCGGACACAGGCGTCCAGGTGGAACGGGTGGACCGGGAGCCACACGTACCCGGCAGGCGCCTTCGCGGCGAACGCCCGGGTGGTCTCCGCGTCCAATTCGCCGTCGAGTGTGACGCCGTGTGCGCTGGCCAGCGACGGGTGGACCGCGATCCAGGTCAGCCGGAGCGTCCGGCCGGCCTCCGGTGCGTACGCCTCGGCATCGGACGCGGTGAACCCGAGCCGCCCCTTGTTGAGCACCATCGCGGGGTGGCCACCCTGCGCGGACTCCAGTTCGACGTAGTCCGCGTCGGCGAGCACCTTCGCGGTCGGCAGGTTGCGTCGCAGCAAAGCGTCCGCGGACCAGGTGGCGACCAGCTCGCGCAGCGCCTCAGCGGTGGTGGGGCCGTCCAGACCGAGCGTGGCCCGCGCATCGACCAAGAACTCCATCGGGTCGGCTGCGGGTCGGCCGTTGCGGAGCACCGACTCCGGGGCGATGCGCCAACTCTCGAACCCGCCGCGGGTGGCCGTGAACGTGTACTCGACGCCGTCGCCGAGCGTCACCCGGTAGTTCCCGCCGCCCAGCGTCTCGGGCCGGAGCATGTCCTCGTAGGACAGCTCGGCGAGGGCGCGGACGAGCAGCGCGTGCCCGGCGTCCCGCCACGCGGTGTCCTCTTCGACGGACGGTTCGCCCAGTCGCGGCGCAGGCAAGGCACTCGTGGTCGAGCCCGGGGTAGGAGCTGTCGAGGACGTCATCGGCGGCCTTCTCCAGTCGCTGCTGTCGTATCTTCGGTGCGTCCGGGGGTCCTGCAGCGTCGCAGGTCAACGGATGTGACGGGCACCGCGGTGCCCTTCCCTACCCTCCCTCGGACAGGCCCGGACCTGGCAAGGGACGTTCGTCGGCGAACTACGGTCAGGCAGCGGCTCGAAGCGCGTCGGCGAGCCGATCGAGCACCGCGTCGGCCTGTGCTGGGGTGATGATCAGCGGCGGAAGCAGACGCAGCACCGCGTCGTGCCGACCACCCAACTCAACGAGCAAACCACGGCGCAGGCACTCCGCCCGCACGCGTCCGGCCAGCTTGGACGCTGCGGGCCGGGCGCCCAGATGGTCGGCGTCGACGTCCACGTCGATCAACTCCACGCCCAGCATCAAGCCCCGGCCACGGACGTCGCCGATCGCCGGGTGCTCGGCGGCGAGCGATCGCAGCCCACCGAGCAGCCGCGCCCCGACCGCCTCGGCGTGCGCGGGCAGGTCGTTCTCGCGCACGTACCGAAGGGTCGCTGCTCCGGCGGCCATCGCCAGCGTGGTGCCGCGGAACGTACCGGCATGTGCGCCCGGCGCCCAGACGTCGAGGTCGTCGCGGTAGAGGACGACCGCGAGCGGCAGACCGCCGCCGATCGCCTTGGACGCCACCAGGACGTCCGGAACTACTCCGGCATGTTCGTGCGCCCACATCGTCCCGGTCCGGCCCACGCCGGTCTGCACTTCATCAACGACCAGGGGGACGCCGTGGCGGCGCGTGACCGCCCGCATCCGGCGCAGCCAGTCGTCGGGGGCGGGGATCACGCCGCCCTCACCCTGCACCGGCTCCAGCAGCATCGCCGCCGGTGGCAGGATGCCGCTGCTCGGGTCGTCGAGCAGCCGCTCCACGTAGGACGCCGCCGCGTTCGCGCCGAGGTCGCCGCCGAGGCCGAGCGGGCAGCGGTACGGGTAGGGGTAGGGCAGCCGGGTGACGTCCAGGCTCGGGCCGGCGAGCGGCGTCCGCGCGGCGATCCCGCCGGACGCGGTGAGCGCGGCGAGCGTCATGCCGTGGTAGGCGCCGGTGAACGCGGCGACACCACCGCGTCCGGTCGCGGTCTGGGTGAGCTTGATCGCGGCCTCGATCGCGTCGGTGCCGGCCGGTCCGCAGAACTGCACCTTCGCCCGGTCGACGAACGGCGTCGGCAACGTCGCGAACAGCTCGTCCACGAACTCGTCCTTCTCCGGCGTCGCCAGGTCGAGCGTGTGGAGCGGACGCTCGGCGTCCATCGTGCGGCGGATCGCGTCGACGACGACCGGGTGGTTGTGCCCCAGCGCCAGCGTGCCCGCACCGGACAGGCAGTCCAGGTACGTTCGCCCGTCCGCCCCGTGGATCGTCATACCCTCGGCCCGCACCGGGACGATCGGGAAGTGTCTCGCGTACGTGCGGGCGGCCGACTCGCGAGCGTCCTGCCGAGCGAGAATCGTGGAGCTGTCGACCCTGCTGAGCACGGTCATCTCAGGGCATCCCCGGGGTCGGATCGCAGCGCAGGCCACGATGGACAGTTAGTAAGGCGAGCCTAACCTCATCGAAAGTCGGCCAAGTCGTCAACTCGGCTCGCCGGACGCGGCCGAGGCGCTTGCCCGTCCGGACGAATCAGCGCCGTTCTCCATGCCGGCGGCTGACCGAGGAACGCCGGCATCGCGAACTCGAAACCGTAGGCACCGGCGTTCGGGAAGATCAGCAGGTCACCTGCGCGGACCGAGTCGACGGTGACGTCTCGCGCCAGCACGTCCTCCGGGGTGCACAGCTCGCCGGAGGCCGTCACCACCGCCCGTTCGGCCGCGGGACGGGGCAATCCGACCGGCCAGTCGTCGACCGGCAACACGGCGAAATTGTGACGTATCTCCCACGATGTCGGAAGTTGGAAGTGGTTGATACCGCCACGGACGATAACGAACACCTCACCGTAGGAACGCTTGACGTCGACCACCTCGGTCGCGTACCAACCCACCGGACCGGCCATCCAGCGACCGGGTTCCAGGATCAACTCGACGTCCTCCGGCAACCGCATCGCGGCGAGCGCGGCGCCGAACGCCTCGACGTCGAACTCCGGCCCCGGCTCGAACGGAATACCCAGTCCGCCGCCGACGTCGATCGTCCGCAGCCGGAGGCCGTGCTCGTCCGCGGTGCGGACCGCCCACTCCACGGCACCGCGCACGTAGTCCACATGCAGGTCCGCGTCCATGTTCCCGCTCACCGCATGCAGGTGGAACCCCAAGAATCGGACGCCGGGCAGCGAGCCGAGCGCCCGGATGGCGGCCGGGATTTCGGCTTCCGGGATGCCGAACGGGCTGGGCAGGCCGCCCATCGTCAGGCCGGTGGCGCGGGAGATCTCGACCGGGGATCTCAGTGGGTTGACGCGCAACGCGACGGGCACCTCGCGGCCCGGCGCGTGCCGTCCCGCGGCGACGGCGGCCCGGGAGAGGCGGTGCAGTTCGAGCACGCTTTCGACGTTGACCGCGACCGCATCGTCCGGAAGGTCGGGGCCGACGAGGCCGGCGAGCATCGTCGGGTTCTTGGCCGGGCCGCTGACCACCAGCCGCGGCGGGACACCCGCCTTCGCGGCGGCCGCCGACGCGAGTCGCGCCTCGGCGACCGACGCGACCTCGAAGCCGTGCACGACCTCGGCGAGGGCACCGAGCAGCGGCGCGAACGAGTTCGCCTTGACCGCGTAGCAGACCTTCACCTGCGGGGGCAGTGCCCGGACCAGCCGGGCGGCGCGCTCCTGGGCCGCCGACAGGTCGTACAGATAACCGCCGACCGGCTCGCCGGATCCGCGCGACGCCAGCGCCGCCGCGCGGACGGCGGTGGGTACCGCCTCGACCGGCAGCGCGCTGGCGCCCTCGAACGACCGAGGCAGTTCCACCGTGTTCCTCTCGTCTGCGTGCGGGCGCCTGCGCCCCGACGGCAGGCTACGCGAAAGACGACAGTTCGGACGTCCCGCGTCCGGTACGGCCCGCAGAGCGAGCGTTGGTGAGTCAGGATGGTGGAGTGAGCACGAGTAACGCCGCCGCGCCACGGTGCGGTGCGGCGACGCGATCCGGGCGGCCCTGCCAGAACCGTGTGCCCGAGCCGGGTGAGCGCTGCCGTGTACACGCGGGGCAACCGGCGCTCGAAGTGACCCCCGAGCCGTCCGAGAAGGCCGCACCGCACTCCGAAAAGGCGGGTTCACGCGCCCGGAAGAGCACCCGCGGCCGGAAGTCGACACCCGTTCACGGCCGGGCGCGCAACAGCGCGCCGAAGACCCCGCCGCCGCCCCGCGGCGCCCGCCCCCGGAAAGCGACGCCCCCGCCCCCGGCCGGGCCCACCGAGGCTCCGATCCCGGAGACCGACGCCCCAACTCCGCAGCCCGACGCCGACGCGAGCCCAGCCGCCGCCGCGCTGTCGGCGACCGGCGACCCCGGCACCCCGGACACGGCCACTCCAGAACCCGGCACGGCAGAACCCAGCGCCTCGGAAGCCGGGGCTGGGGAAGCCGGAGAGCCGGGGAGCGCTCAGCCGGGCGCCGGGAAGGCCCAGCCCGAGCCGGAGCCCGAGGTGCGGGACCCGCGGCTGGACCGGGCCGCGCAGCGGTGCGCCCCCGCGCTCGCGAACGGGGCGATGGAAGCAGTGGACGCGCTAGCCGTGCCCTACCTCGGCGAAGCCGGCTGGGGGCAACTCCGGGACTCGTGGCGCCGGGAGAACTGCGCGCTGGTCGCGAAGGTCGCCAGGCAAGCCCTCGAATCGCCCGCCCGCCTCCACGACGCCGCGGGCAAGCTGGCCGCCCAGGTCTGGATCTGGCTCGGGCGGCCTTGGCTCGAGCAGATGATGGTGCGGGAGGTCGTCAAGCGCCTGCCGGTCCTCGGCGAGAGCCAGGTCAGGCCGGTGGCGCGTGTGGTTCAGCTCGCGGGAATTCGCCTGTGCCACTCCCACGACGGCGATCTGACGCACTGCCCGTGCTTCGCGGACCTGGTCGAGCACGAGGGCGAACGCCGCCCCCGCCAACTCCTCGACGCGGCCCCCAAAGGCTGGGACGCCCTCGCCCGCCTCCGCTGAGCGGTATCCGGCCCGCCGGCGAACGGTTCGCCTAACACTCGTCGTAGGAACCGTTCTCGAGCAGGTACGAGTCCTTCACCCAGCCGCGGACGTTCTGTGTCCGGTTGTAGAGGTAGGTCCAGGTACCGCTGGTGTCGTTGGACGCATAGCAGATGTAGGTCAGGTCGTCGTCCCGGTCGCCGGTGGACTTGACGTCACAGGAGAAGCCAGGCCCCTTGTACATCGTCACGTTGTCCTGGACGAACCCACCATCGGTGCGTCCTCCTGGGCCACGCGCGTGATTGCATCTGTCCGCGGCCGCCACCGTCTCCGGGACAACTACCGCTCCCAGTGCACCGGCGAGCGCGAACGCACTGATCAGCGCTCCGGTCCGGGTTCCTCGATCACCCATGATTCGACTCCTCATTACGAGTTTCACTAACGCGAATCAGGGTAATCCATATTATTTGCGCAAATTGCCCCAGAAAAGTGAGGATTACTCCGGTCTCTCGGATGCCCGCGCCAGGACGTCGGCCACGGCGGTGGGGGCGCGGCCCAGGAGTGCGGTGATCACTCGCGGGTTTCCTACCAGCCCGTGCTCGTCGTAGTACGCGAACATGGCGCCCAACGCGTCCCGGGCGTAGCCCCGCAGCGGCGTGTCCAGGTACCACTCGTTGATGTTCTGACGCTCGGCCCGCACCCCGAGCAGCACGGCGGCGTCCGCCACGGACAGCAGCTCCGGTCCCGCCAGCTGGTACGACGCGTACGAGTGCCCGGGCTCCGTCAGCACGGAAGCAGCCACCGCCGCCACGTCCAGCAGGTCGACGAACGCGAACCGGGCGTCGACGGAGTACGGCACCCGCAGCACAGCGTCGGCGGGAACCCGCAGGTTCTGGGCGTAGGCGCACGGCTGGAGCACCGTCCAGTCCAGATCGGACGCGAGCAGCGCCTCCTCCACCCGCGCCTTGGCCCAGTGGTGCGGCATGGCCTCGACGGACGGATGCAGCACCGAGTGGTAGACCACCCGCGGTACCCCGGCAGCCAGGACGTTCGCCACCAACGACGGCTCGTCGGGGTGCACGTTCGGCGCGATCACGTACGCCGCCGAGGCTCCGGAGAGCGCGGCGGCCACTTGCGAAGCGTCCGCCAGATCGGCAGTGACGGTCTCGGTCGCACCTAGATCAGCCACCGCGCTGGTCGATCCAGGCCGACCAGGGCGCACCAGCGCCCTGGTCGGCACGCCCAGCTCCGCCAGCGCGGCCAGGACGGCGCGACCGGTCTTCCCGGCCGCGCCCGTCACCGCGATGGTCACAGCACGTCCACGTCCGCGTGGGTGCGACCGCCGGCCAGCGCCGGGAAGCCCGGACCGCGGTCGAAGAACGCCTCCGACCCGGACGCCCGGGAGGCCCGCAGCTCGTCGGAGGCCGCCACGTCGATCGAGCCGTCGGAGGCAACCACGACCCCGTAATCGGACAGCGCACCGGCCGCCGAGATCTTGCCCCAGGCCAGGTCCTGGGCGACCTCGTCGTAGGGCCGCTCCAGCGGGTTGCCCCAGCCGCCACCACCGGTCGTCCGAATCCGGATCACCTCACCGGCCCGGACCGGCTCCGCGTCGGCCAGCGCGTCCACGACCCGCTCGTTCGGGCCACCCGGGTCGATCACGACCTCGAACGGACGCCCGGCCTTGCCGCCGCGCACACCCCAGCAGGCGAGCAACGAGCGATCGGCGATGGACATGAACGACGCGTCCCGCAACATCCGAATGTGCTTCTCGTACCCCAGGCCACCGCGGTAACGGCCGGCGCCACCGCTGTCCACCGCGAGGCCGAGCGACTCGACCACGAACGGCCACCGCGCCTCGGCGAACTCCACCGGGATGTTCCGCGAGTCCGGGACGACGTGGATCGTGTCCTCGCCGTCGGCGTAGTACCGGCCGCCGGAGCCGCCGCCGAGCACCTCACGCATGAGGTACGGCTGGCCCTCGGCATCGGTGCCGTAGACCCCCGTGTAGCGGATCGTCTCCTGGTCGGCCGGCATCTTCCCGTCCACCGCCTTCGCGACGACGCCGGCCAGCACTCCCAGCAGGCGCAGGATGACGAACGTCCGCGCGTTCGTCGGTGCCGGGAAGATCGGCGTCAGTAGTGTCCCCGGCGGCGGGAACTTCATCTCGATCAGCGGGACGACACCCTCGTTGACGTCGAGCTCGGCCATCCGCTCCGGGGAGTCGGCGAGGTTGCGCAGGATCGGCGCCAGCCACTTCGCCAGGAAGTTGCCGTCCGAGTAGTTCGCACAGTGGTTGATCGGGCCCTTGGCCTGCGGCGACGTCCCGGTGAAGTCGAGGATCAGCCGCCCGTCGGTCACGCCGTCGCCGGCCGAGACCTTCGTCAGAGTGATCCGCTGGGCGTGCAGCTTCGGCTCGTCGACGCCGTCGTGCTCGGCGTAGTCCTCCCAGACGTAGGTGCCGTCCGGGATCTTGGAGAGCAGCTCCTGCTGGAACACCCGGGTGGTGTTCGCGAGGATCGTGTCGAAGCAGGCCTCGACGGTCTCGCGTCCGTAGCGGGCGAACAGCTCCCCCAGCCGACGCGCGCCCATCAAGCAGGCAGAGCACTCGGCGTCCAGGTCGGCCGCGAGCGAGTCGGGCATCCGCGAGTTGCGGGTCATGATCTTCAGCGCGGCCTCGTTCGGCACGCCCGCGTCCCAGAGCCGGATCGGCGGGACCATCAGGCCCTCTTCGAAGACGCTCGTCGCCGCCGACGGCATCGAGCCGGGCACGGCGCCGCCGATGTCGTCGTGGTGCCCGAACGCCTGCACGAACGCGACGACCTCGTCGTCGTGGAAGACCGGAACCGTGACGCAGAGGTCCGGCAGGTGCCCGATCCCGCCCTCGGACAGGTAGACGTCGTTGTGGAAGAAGACGTCCCCTGGCCTCATCGTCGAAAGCGGGTAGTCCCGGGCGACCGGCTGCACCAGCGCGGAGTACGACCGGCCGGTGAGCTTGCGCAGCTTCCGGTCGTGGATGCCGGCGCGGAAGTCGTGCGCGTCGCGGATCATCGGCGAGCGGGCGGTGCGGCCGATCGCCGTCTCCACCTCCAGCTCGATCGCGGCGAGCGTTCCTTCCACGATTTCGAGGACGATCGCCGTCTCCACCTCCAGCTCGATCGCGGCGAGCGTTCCTTCCACGATTTCGAGGACGATCGCCGTCTCCACCTCCAGCTCGATCGCGGCGAGCGTTCCTTCCACGATTTCGAGGACGATCGGGTCGACAGCCGGGCCGGTCACGCGGCGGCCTCCTTCGTGATGATCAGGTTGCCGAAGCGGTCGATCTCCGCCGTGAAGCCGGGGTGGAGCGGCACCGTCGAGCCGTACTCCTCCACGATCGCCGGGCCGGTGATCGTGTTGCCCGGCCGCAGGTCCGGACGCCAGTAGATCGGCGTCTCCCGGTACCCCTCACCGGCGTCGAAGCAGACCTCTCGCGTTCCGGTCGGCGCGGGCGCCGGGCCGGGCGTCAGCTCGACCAGCTCCGGACGCCGGATCGGCCCGACGCCGGTGACCCGCAGGTTCACCCACTCCACCTGCTGCTCGGGCTTGTCCCGGAAGCTGTAGCCGTAGGTCTGTTCGTGCGCATCGTGGAACGCGTCCCTGGCCGCGTCGAGATCGAGGCCCTCGACCGGAACCCGCACCTCGAACGCCTGACCGTAGTAGCGCAGGTCGGCGGTGCGCAGGTACCGCTGCTCGTCGCGGGAGAACCCTTCGCCGTCCAGGGCGGCCGCCGCCTGCGACTCCAGCGCGGCGTACGCGTCGGCCACCCGGGAGACGTCGAGCGCCTCGTGCCTGGAGACCAGCGTCTGCACGTAGTCGTTCTTCACGTCGACGGTCAGCAGGCCGAACGCCGAGAGGTTGCCCGGATCGCGCGGCACCAGCACCGACGCGCACCCGAGGATGTCGACCAGCCGGCAGAGCAGCAGCGAGCCGGAGCCGCCGAACGTCACCAGCGTGAAGTCACGGACGTCCAGGCCGCGCTTCACCGTCACCTGTCGGAGCGCGTTGGCCTGGTTCCACGCGGAGATCTCCAGCACGCCGGCCGCGACCGCGGGCAGGTCCAGCCCGAGCGCGTCACCGAGCTCCTGAAGCCCCTTACGGGCGGCCTCGACGTCGAGCGGGACCTCGCCGCCGAGCAGGTGCGGAGGGATCCGGCCGAGGACGACGTGCGCGTCGGTGACGGTGGGCTCGGTGCCGCCGCGGCCGTAACAGAGCGGCCCGGGGTCGGCGCCGGCCGAGCGGGGGCCGACCTTGAGCGTGCCCTCCCGGGAGAGCCAGGCTACCGAGCCACCACCGGCGCCGACGGTCACGACGTCGATCATCGGGATCTTGGACGGGTACGCGCCGACGGTGCCTTCGGTGGTCAGCGTCGGCTCGCCGTCGAGCACGACGCTGACGTCGGTGGACGTGCCCCCACCGTCACACGTGAGCACCTTGTCGAACCCGGCGGCGCCGGCGACCAGCGCAGCGCCGAGCGCGCCCGCCGCCGGGCCGGACAGCACGGTGGTGATCGGCTGGTGCACGACCTCCTCGGCCGAGAGCACCCCGCCGTTGGACTTCATCACGTAGAACGGGACGCCGTCCGGCAGGCGCTCCGCGATACCGCGAACGTACGCACCGACCCGGGGCTTGACCGCGGCGTCGACCAGTGTCGTCATCGCGCGCTCGTACTCGCGGTACTCCCGGAGCACGTCGCTGGAGAGCGATACCACCGCACCCGGGTGCTCCTCGGCGAGGATGTCGCGCATCTTCCGCTCGTGAGAGGCGTCCGCGTAGGCGTGCAGGAAGCAGACGCCGAGCGTGTCGACGCCCTCGGCGCGGAACCACCGCGCAACCTCACGCGCCTGGCCCTCGTCGAACGGGCGGATCTCCGCGCCGGTGTGGTCGAGGCGACCACCGACGGTTTTCACCAGGTCAGCGGGGACGATGCGCGGCGGCTTGACCCAGAAGTACGAGTTGCCGTAGCCGTCCGGGACGCTCTGCCTGGCGATCTCCAGCAGGAAGCCGAAGCCTTCGGTGGTGATGAAGCCCAGTCGACCGACCTTGCCCTCGAGCAGCTGGTTCGTGGCGACGGTGGTCCCGTGCACGAACGCGGTCACCTCGGCGTCCTCGCCGATCAACGAGAGCACCTTCCGGACGCCGTCGAGGAAACCCTCGGCGGGGTCCGACGGGGTGGACGGGGTCTTCGTGGTGACGAGCCGACCGGTCTCCTCGTCGATCGCGACCACATCGGTGAACGTGCCGCCGGTGTCGATCCCGATCCGCAGACGTCGCGCCATCCGCCCTCCCTGAACTGTGATGGAGGCCACCTTGCAGAGGCCATGCTCTGCTGCGGCCCGCCCAGACGCCGACCGGCGGCGTTGGAGGCCTGTCCGGATACAACAGCGGTATCCGGACAGGCCTTCGCCTTACCGGACCGACGTCTGGGTGGGGCCTCGCGAGAGCGAGGCCACTGCAAGGTGGCCTTCCCGAATTCAACGGGCAAGATCCGCCAGGTTCGTCGTCAAGTCTTGCCGAGAAGGGCTGGGCAACCGTCGTCAACGCGCGGCCTCGAAAAAATCTTCGAAGGCGATGTCCGAACCCGGGGACACCAGACGACGCACTAAGTGACGACCGCTTTCGAGCCGAGGAGAACGACGATGAAGTTCCTGCAGATGGTGAAGTCCCGCGAGAACCAGGGCAATCCGCCGCAGGCGCTGTTCGACGCGATGGGCAAGTACATGGAGGAGTTCGCCGCTACCGGCCGACTGGTGTCGACCGGAGGGCTGCTGCCGACGTCGGCGGGCGCCACCGTGCGGGCCTCGGGCGGGCAGATCATCGTGTCGGACGGGCCGTTCGCGGAGGCCACCGAGGTCATCGGCGGGTACGCGATCGTCGAGTACGACTCGCTCGAGGACGCGGTCGCCGGCGCGAAGGACTTCATCCAACTGCACGTCGACCACTGGCCGGGGTGGGAGGGCGAGTCCGAGATCCGCCAGATCGCCGACTTCTGACGCCGTCGGTCCAGGCCCGAGCCAGTCCGGTGAGGGTGGGCGCGTCTTGTCGGGGGACGCGCCGCCCTGCTCTGATCGGGAGCCGTGGGCTCCGACGACATCGTGGCGAGGATCTGGCGCGAGCAATCGTCCCGAGTGGTGGGCGCACTGCTGCGGATGACCCACGATCTCGACCTGGCCGAGGACCTCGCGGCCGACGCGCTGGTGGCCGCGCTGGAGCAGTGGCCGGACGCCGGGGTGCCCGACAACCCGGGCGCCTGGCTGATGTCTGTGGCCAAGCGCCGTGCCGTCGACCACTTCCGCCGGGCGGACCGGTTCCAGCAGCTCGCGGCGCAGATCGGCCGGACCACCCTCGGCCGAGACAGCGAGGAGACCGTCGTGCCGGACTTCGACGCCGCGGTCGACCACATCGAAGACGACGTGCTGCGGCTGATGCTCGTCACGTGCCACCCCGCCCTCACCACCGAGTCCCAGATCGCGCTGACGCTCCGGCTGCTCGGCGGACTCACCACGAAAGAGATCGGCCGCGCGTTCCTGGTGCCGGAACCGACCGTGGTTCGTCGGATCACCCGGGCCAAGCGGACGCTGGCCGAGGCGGGCATCGAGCTCGACAGCCTCGACCGCACGGAGCAAATGCGCCGGCTGCCCGCGGTCCTGCAGGTGATCTACCTGATCTTCACCGAGGGTTACTCGGCGACGGCCGGTGACGACTGGATGCGTCCGGCGCTCTGCGACGAAGCCATCCGGCTCGCCGGGCTGGTCGTCGGCATCGTGCCCAGGGAGCCGGAGCCGCAGGCGCTACTCGCGTTGATGTACCTCCAGGCTTCGCGGCTACCGGCGCGCACCGACCCGGGCGGCGCTCCGGTGCTCCTCGCCGATCAGGACCGCAGCCGCTGGAACCAGCTGGCGATCCGCCGCGGCTCGGACGCGCTGGACGCCTGCCGCCGCGCCGGTGGTGCGCACGGCGTCTACGCGTTGCAGGCGGCGATCGCGGCCGAACATGCGACCGCGCCGAGCGCCGAGGCCACCGATTGGACGAAGATCGCGGGCTTCTACGACGAGCTGGCCCTGGCTACCCCCTCGCCGGTCGTCCGGCTCAACCGGGCCGTCGCGCACGGCATGGCCGACGGACCGGCGGCCGGGCTACGTCTGGTGGACGAGCTGGCGGGCGAACCCGCGCTGCGGGAGTACCACCTGCTGCCGAGCGTCCGGGGTGACCTGCTCGCCAAGCTCGGGCGGCGTGAGGAGGCCAGGGCGGAGTTCGAGCGGGCGGCCGGGCTGGCCCGCAACGCCCGGGAGCGCGCGTTCCTGCTGGAACGGGCGGCGGCTGCCGAGTAGCTGACGCCCGGCCGCTACTGCGCGGCCGCCGCGAGGGCCGCGAGCGTAGGGCCGAGCGGTGCGTCGACGCGGACACACGCGTGGTCGTCGCCGCGCGTCGGGCCCTGGTTGACGATCGCCACCGGCGTCCCGGCCTTCGCCGCCTGCACCACGAACCGCCGCCCGGAGTACACGGTCAACGAGCTCCCCAGCACGAGCAGGAGCCCAGCGCGGTCCACGGTCGCCTGACAGTCGGCGACCCGGTCCTTCGGCACGCTCTCCCCGAAGAACACGACGTCCGGCTTGAGGACGCCGCCGCAGTTGATGCAGTCGACGACGGCGAACCCGTCGAGCTGCTCCTCCGGCAGGTCGACGTCACCGTCGGGGTTCACCGTGGTCGGGTCGACGGGAGTTCCGAAGCCCGGGTTGGCCGCGCGGAGCCGATCGTCCAGCTCGATGCGGTCGCTCAGCTCGCCACAGTCCAGGCAGACGACCCGGTCGAGCGAGCCGTGCAGCTCGACGACGTCCCGCGCCCCGCCGGCCTGATGCAGCCCGTCGACGTTCTGGGTGATCACCCGCTCGACCAGCCCGCACGATTCGAGCTGCGCGACCGCGCGGTGGCCGTCGTTCGGGGCAGCGGCGGAGATCATCCGCCAACCGAGGAAGCTCCGGGCCCAGTACCGGCGGCGCGCGATCTGGTCGCGGGTGAACGCCTGGTAGGTCATCGGAGTGTGGTTGCGCTGGAACGCGCCGGACGGACCGCGGTAATCCGGGATCCCCGACTCGGTGGAGATCCCGGCCCCGCTGAGCACGACGACGTCGCCGGATCGCACCAGCGACGTCAACTCTCCGAGGGCGGCTTCCGCGAGCGTGAGCGTCACCCAACCATCGTGCCTCAGCCCGCCGGAACCCGCCTACGACGTGGGCTCGGCCAGGAGGAACCAGCGGTGGCCGGCCGGGTCGACGACCACTCCGGCCCGGCCGTACGGTCCGGGGACGACGGCTCGCTCCAGCATGGCTCCCGCGGCGACGGCGCGCTCCGCCACGGCGTCCACGTCGTCGTCGGAGGCGAACGACAGGTGCAGCGTGACGCTGACGCCGCCGAGGCTCGACGGCGCGCGCAGGTTCATCTCCGGGAACTCCTCGGCGAGGAAGAGCCGGGTGGTGCCGATACGCAGCGTCGCGTGGCCGAGCTTGCCGTCCGGCATGATGACCGGCTCGTCGACGAGTTCGGCACCGAACGCCTCGGTGTAGAACGCGATGGCCCGGCGGCCGTCGGGCACCGAGAGGTACGGGGTGAACTCCTGGATCGGGATCGGGGTGTTCATCAGGGCCTCCTCGGCCTCGTCGAACGCGGACTGCAGAACGTCGTCGAGCGCATCGGCCGGGCGGAGTTCGACCGGACGCCCGTGGCGGAGCGGTAGCGGCCGACCCAGGGCCTCCTCCAGACGGGCCCGCAGCGCGGCGGCGAAATCCGGGTCCGGCGCCTCGCGCGGGTCCGGGTCGCGAAGAGCGTCCAGCGGATCAGTCATCGCTGCTGCCCTCCTCGTACGCGCTCCGGAACGCGGCCCGCGCCCGCACGATCAGGGCCTCGGTCGCGTGCAGGGTCCGGCCCAGTAGCCGGGCCACCTCCGGCACCGGCAGATCGTCGACGTACCGCAACGTGAGCGCAGCACGGTGATGCGGCCCGAGCCGCTCGAGAACACCCCGGGCCCGCAGGACGTCGAGCTGGGCGTCCCACGGATCGTCCTGCTCGGGTGGTGGCTCGACGAGACGCAGGGAGCGCTGCTCACGCGCCTCGCGTCGCCAGTGGTCGACCAGCTTGTTCCTGGCGACGGTCACCAGCCAGCCCGGAGTCAGATCGCGGCCGCTCCGCACCGCGACGACCGCTGCGAGGAACGTCTCGGCGGTGAGGTCCTCGGCCAGCGTCGCGCTCCCGCATCGGGACCGCAGGTATCCGTAGACGTCGGGCAGCACCCGGTCGTACAGCGCCAGCAGCGCGGCGCTGCGGTCGGTGTACTCCGGTTCGCTGCTCACACCTGTTCATCGACCGGCGACTCACTTCTCCGACGGTCGATCGCGCATTCGGTGTTCCAGCGGTCGGCGAGAAGCTGGAGTTCGGCGTCCCGGCCGGTCAGCATCATCGTCCACATCCGCGCGTCGGCCCGGACGAACCAGAGCTGTTGGTCGAGGCTGAGCTCCTGGGGCGGGGTGAAGACCGTGTTGTGCTCGACCAGCCGGTGCGCGGCGGCGGCCGCGGCGTACCGGATCGCCGGCAGCAGCGCGATCGCGGCCGCGGACCGACGTTTCCGCAGCGCCAGGCCGGCGACCAGCAAGCCGGCGCCGAATCCGCCGAGATGGGCCCAGCGGGTGGCGGCATCGGCGTGCCGCGCCACGTAGTACGGCCAGAACTGCTCGAAGGTCTCGAAGCGCGGTGCCATGGCGGCCGAGCGTAATCCGCCCGGTCGGCCGGAGGGGCCGCTTGCGGTGTTTCCCGTGGGTGTGAGCGGCCACCGGTGAACGACAGCTGCTGAACTAGTCTCTGCGCATGCCACTTACGGGTGAATACGAGCCGAGTCCGTCCAATTGGGCCCGCCAGCAGGCCGAGAAGTTCGAGGCCAGCAACGGCGCGAAAGCGAACACGCTGCGCGGAGTGCCGATCATCCTGCTCACCTCGGTCGGAGCGAAGACCGGGAAGCTGCGCAAGACGCCGCTGATGCGGGTGGAGCACGAGGGCGAGTACGCCGTCGTCGCGTCGAAGGGCGGCGCTCCGGAGAACCCCGTTTGGTACTACAACCTGGTCAAGAACCCGCACGTCGAGCTCCAGGACGGCGCGGTGAAGAAGGACTACCGGGCGCACGAGGCCACCGGCGACGAGCGCGCGGTCTGGTGGGAGCGGTCGCTGGCGGTGTGGCCCGACTACGCCGAGTACCAGAAGAAGACCGACCGCCAGATCCCGGTCTTCGTGCTCACCCCGATCGAGGACTGACGGCCCCGGCCGTGCCGGGCCGCGCCGGCCCGGCACGGTTCATTCCCGTAGCGACGCGAATGCGTAGTCGGCCGCCGCGACCGCGTCCGGGTAGAGGTCGGACGCCGCCCTGCCCTCGATGAGCTGACGCCAGTTCTCCCGGGCCAGCACGCGTTGAACGGCGACGATCTGCGCGGCGTGCAGAGCGGCCGCCACCGGCACCGGCCCGGGCGACGCCGTCTCCGCCAGCGCTTCGGCCAGTGCAACCTCGTCCGCCTCCGCATACGCGACCACCCGAGCCGCGAGCGCCCGGGTACCGAACACCATGCGGTGGAACGCGAGGACCTCCGGGTGGTCGTTGAGCCCGGTCACCGGATCCCGGCGCGCCAGGCCGTCGACGAAGTGCCGGTGCAGCGCGTCGATCGGCTCGACCACGTCACCGCGCTCCCGGACGATCCGCGCCGCTTCCCCCTGGTGATCGGCGATCCGGTGCAGCACCAGGTCTTCCTTGCTCGGGAAGTACCGGAACAACGTCGGCTTGGACACCTCGGCGGCCTCGGCGATGTCGGCCACCGAAACGTCGTCGAATCCGCGCTCGAGGAAGAGCGAGATGGCGACCGCCGAGATCGTGTCGTGCGTCCGCCGCCGTTTCCGCTCGCGAAGTCCCGTCGTCACGGCGCCAAATCTGTCACACGCCGAGGCGTTGCACATTTCTTGCCGGTATAGCGGCGAGAAATGTGCAACGCCCGACATCAGCCCGCGAACAGGGTGGCCTGGTCGGTGACGCTTTGGCGGAATGTTCGCGGTGCCGATCCGAGGATGTCGGACAACGTCGGGGAGACGTGCGCGGGCCTACCCATCGTTGCGCCCCAGGCCGCGAGCAGCATGTCCACGACCGGGCCCGGCCAGGTTCCTGCCGTCTCGCGGCGGAACTCGTCGGGCGTGAGCTCCTCGAACCTGATCCGACGTCCCAGGACGTCGCCGATGATGTCCACCTGCTCTGCCTGGCTCAGCGACTCGGGACCAGTCAGGACGTAGTCGCCGCCCGCATGCCCGTCCTCAGACAAGGTGCGCGCTGCGACGGCGGCGACGTCGCGGTCGTCGACGGGCGCCGTCTCAGCAGCGCCGTAGGGCCACCGGACAGGCTCTCCCGCCCGGATGGCGGGCGCCCACCAGGCCAGCGCGTTCGACGCGAACATCCCGGGCCGGATGATCGTCGACTTCAACCCGGCGTCCCCGATCTGCCGCTCGATCTCGGCGTGGAGCGCCGCCGTGGGATTCGGTTGCTGGAAGAACGGGTGCGGGGTTTGGTGCGGCGAGGAGAGGAAGACAACCCGCCGCGGGTGGGCGGCCAGACGTTCGAACACGGCCGGGAGGGTCGCCGGCGGGGCGGTCCAGACGAGGAAGACGGCGCTGACGTCTCGCAGCGCGGCGTCCAGCGATTCGGGCACGGTGAGGTCACCCGTGACGACCTCGACGTTCGGCGGCAGCGTCGCCACCGCCTCGGCGCGACGCGCGAGGGCACGAACCGGCACCCCAGCGTCGCCCAGGAGGTCGACCACCAGGCTCCCGACGCGTCCGGTCGCACCGGTGACGAGCACCGGTCCGTCCACGAGATCCAGTGCCACTTGCGTCCCCTGTTCACTCGACCAATATGTTTCTCGGTTAAATTCGTTACCAAGTTACATGATTGGTGGAGCGTCCGCTGCCGGGAACACCGTGACCGTGGTGGTCTCGGCGACGACGCGGCCTCGGGACACCACCCAGCGTGGTGCGGCGTGCCGTCGCAGCAGGTCCACCATGCGCTCGGCGTCGTGCACGACGAAGTTCGCCGCTGCTCCGTCGGCGAGCCGATGCCCCTCGATACCCAGCACGCGCGCCGCGTCGGTGGTCACCAGATCGAGCAGCTTCTGCTGCGCTGGGCCGGTGCGGAACTCCAGCAGGTGCGCGGCGAGGAACGCCACCTCCCAAAGGTTGTCGCGTCCGAACGGGTAGTAGGCGTCCTCGATGTCGTCCTGTCCGAGCGCCACTGGGATCCCGAGCTGTTGGAAGAGACCGACCGGCAGGTGCAGCGGCCCGGTGTGCGGGTCACTCACGAAACCCAGCCCGGCCCGTGCAGCGAGCCCCGCCAGCCGGAGCAGCGTCGGCTGCGGATAGAGCGCCAAGGCGCGGGCGTGGCAAGCCACTCCGCGGCCGACGAGTCCGCGCTCGATCATCGCGGTGGCCAGCAGCTCCGTGGTGCGGAGACCGGCGTCGCCCGCATCGTCGACGAGCATCGCCACCCGCTTGCCGAGCCGAGCCGCCAGCGCGCAGGCCCACTCGACGTGGCGCGCCGCGTCGGCGTCGGTGTGCTCGATCCACGGGATCCCGCCGACGACGTCGGCGCCGGCCGTCAACGCTTCCTCGCAGAGCTCGGCCGCGCCCGGATCGCGCACGACTCCGTCCTGCGGAAACGCCACGATCCGGACGTCGAGCACGTCGGCGAACTCGGCCCGGGCGGCGTTGACCGCGTGGAGCCCTTCCAGCCCCGCTGCGGTGTCTACGTCGACGAACGCCTGGAGGTGCAGGGTGCCGTGGCGGACCGCCTCGGTGAGTGCTCGCCGGATCTGGGGCAGCGCCTGCTCGCGGCCGTACCCGGTCTTCACGGCGCTGGCGAGCTCGATCGACGTCATCGCGGCGCCCATGTCGCCGCCGGTGTACGCGGCGAGCGCGGTGTCGCCGACCCGGTCGAGCGTGTGCACCTTGTCGAGGTGGAGGTGGCAGTCCACCGCCGACTCGGTGACCAACCGCCCCTCCGCCGCGAGCACGCGCACGCCGCCCGGCAGCGACGCCGTGCCGCCCGCCGGCGCCGGTGCGGCCTCGCCGCGCGGGTGGATGCGTACGCGCCCGTCGGCGACGGCCAGGTCGACGACCCGGCCGTCCCGCAACCGCGCGTCGGTGACCAGGAGTTCCATGGTCTCCTCCGAGTGAACGACGCGGATTTACGTCAAAGCCGCCTCCACGGCGCGCGTGAAGACGGATTTGACGTAAATCCTCGGGGCGAACGCGGTCTGAGCGCTCGGGATGGACGCAGGCCGCGCGCGGATGGACGCGACCTGAGTGTGCGGGCGGGCCCGCGTGGGCCTCAGCCGTGAGGGAACGGGGTCTTGGCCGGGGCGCGGAGCTCGTCCAGGTGCCGCTCGATCACGGTCAACGACCGATCCGCGAGGTGGTCGAACCGCTGCTTCACGCTCGACCCGGGCGTCAGCGAGCCCATCGCGGTCGCCGGATCGAGCCGCGCGGTGACCCAGCCCTGGTGCGAGGCACCGCGCGCCACCACCTCCGCGATCGGCGTGACGATCAGCGAGTTGCCGAAGTAGATCGTTCCCCCTGGGTCGACGCCGGTGGCGTTCGCGCCGATGACGAACACGTGGTTGTCGTAGGCGCGGGCGCGACTGGTCAGCTCCCACAGGTCCGCCGACCGCAGCAGCGCCGACGGACGGCAGATCACCTCGGCGCCGAGCACCGCCTCAATGCGCGCCAGCTCCGGGTAGTCGCCGTCGAAGCAGATGACCAGCCCGATCTTGCCCAGCTCGGTGTCGACGACGATCGCTCGGTCGCCGGGCGTCACCCAGCCGCCGTCACCGCGGCCCTCGCCGCAGAACAAGTGCGTCTTGCGGTAGGACCCCAGCACGTCGCCGGACGGCCCGATCAGCGCCGCCGCGTTGTAAACCGTGCCCCGGTCGGTGCCCCGCTCGTAGGTACCGAGCACGACGTGGACGCCGAGCGAGCGGGCGACCTCCTGGATCGGTGACGTCACCGGCCCCGGGATCTCGCTGACGACGTCCCACAGCGCTTCCGGGCCGACGCCCGTGGTGAAGCCGGTGGTCGCGGTCTCCGGCAACACGACCAGCTCGGCGCCGGTCTCCTCGACGCAGCGCCGCACGTACTCGGCGCACCGGGCCAGGTTCGCCGCCACCGTGGCGGCGCTCAGCGGCCCGGGCTCCGGCGCGATCTGGACCGCCGCCGCGGTGAACGCCCTCATGCCCGGCCCCTCACGATCGACGACGCCCGATCAGCCCACCGACCAGGACGCCGAGCAGCGCGATCCCGGCGCCGAAGACCGCGCCCTGGACGAAGCCGCCGGGCAGCGCGCCGCCCTCCGCGGCCACCGGCTGCGGCGCGTTGAACACCCGCGGGGCGGCGGGCGCCGGTCCGGCCACGGACGCCTGCCCGGCCGCGGGCGCCGCTGAGCCCACCTCAGCCGCCACGGCTCCGGACTGGGCCCCGTCGAGCAGGGCTGCGCCGCCGGTCAACGCTGCCGCCTCGGCCGGCGCGTTCAGCAGCGAATCGACGGCGGCGAAGAACTCACCCGCGGTCTTCTTCGCAACGCCGGACAGCACCCGCTGCCCCACACCGCCGACCGCTCCACCGACCACCGCGTCCGCGGCGTACGAGAGCAACGTGGTGCCGTTCGCACCGTCCTCCAGGGTCACCAGCACGTCCGCCGACACCGTGCCCGGCGCACCGGCGCCCTTCGCCCGCAGCACGAACGACGTCGGCGCCTGCTGGTCGGTCAGCCGCACGTCCCCGACGTACGAGCCCTTGATCGACGCCACGCCCGCGGTCACCGTCATCCGGTAAGCGTCCGCGCCGACCTGCTCCAGCTGCTGGCAGCCGGGGATCGTGCGGACCAGCACGGCTGGGTCGTTCAGCGCGTCGTACACCCGCTGCACCGGGGCGTTCAGCGTGGCCTTGCCGTTGACCTTCATCTATTTGGTTCCTTCCAGCAGAGCGTTCTGCTCGCGGAGCGCCCAGAGTTCGGACGGGGAGATCGGCATCCGGGTCACGAAGAAGCCCTCCGCGTCCGAGATGGCCGAGGCGAACAGTGCCGCGGACGGGATGACGCCGGCCTCACCGGCGCCCTTCACCCCGAGCGGGTTGAGCGGTGACGGCGTCTCGAGGTGATCGGTCTCGATCGTGGGCACCTCGGACGCGTACGGAATCAGGAAGTCCATGTAAGACGCGTTGAGCGGCTGGCCGTTCTCGTCGTAGACGATCCGCTCGTAGAGCGCACCACCGACGCCCTGAGCGACGCCGCCGTGGATCTGACCCTCGACGATCCGCGGGTTGATCAGCGTTCCGCAGTCGTGCACGACGCAGTACCGCAGGATCTTGATCTCGGCGGTCTCCGGGTCGGTTTCCACGACCGCCGCGTGCATGCCGCTGGCGAACGTCGAGCGGATCGGCGAGTAGTAGTCGACCGCCTCCAGACCCGGCTCGTCGTCCTCGTCGATCGGCGGCTTGGTCAGGTCGGCGGTGCCGGCGAACTGGGTGGCCCGCTTGGCCTCCTCGTCGAACGCGTACCGCAGCGGGTTGGAGAGCACCGCGACCGTGCGCAGCGGAATGCCCTCATGGGCCTCCGGCGGCATGCCCTTCACCCGCACGACGCCGTCGACGATCTCCAAGTCCTTCGGGTCGACCTCGAGCGCCTCACCGGCGATCCGCAGCGCCTTCGCGCGGACCTTCCGGGCGGTGAGCGCGACCGCGTTACCGCTCATCACCGCCGCGCGGGACGCGAACGTGCCGACCGCGTACTTGAAGCGGCGGGTGTCACCGGTCGTGACCGAGACGTCGTCGACCGGCACCCCCAGCTCCTCGGCGGCGATCTGCGCGAACACCGTCTCGTGGCCCTGGCCCTGGGTGGTGAGGCCGGTCGCGACGACGACCTTGCCGGTGGTCTCGACCCGGACGAACGCACCCTCGTACGGGCCGGGGCCGGTGCCTTCCACGTAACAGGCCAGCCCGATGCCGACCTTGCGGCCCTCGGCGCGGGCGGCGTCCCGGATCGCCTCGAATTCGTCCCAGCCGACCAGCGCCTTGATCTTCTCCAGCGACGTCGGGTAGTCGCCGGAGTCGTAGATCAGCGGCCGACCGTCCTGGAACGTCAGGTGGTGGTCGTAGGGCATGTCTTCGGGCTGGATGAAGTTCCGGCGACGCACCTCCGCGCGGTCCAGACCGAGGCGATCCGCGATCGCGTCCATCGTGCGTTCCATCGCGAACACACCCTGCGGACGACCGGCCCCTCGGTACGGCGTCACCGTGACCGTGTTGGTGTACATCGACCGGAACTCGACCCGGTACGCGCCGGGCTTGTACGGGCCGAGCAGCTGGGTGGAGGTGACGATCGGAACGATGATGCCGTAGGGCGTGTAGGCGCCGTTGTCGTGCCAGAACTCGACGTCGAGCCCGAGGACGTGCCCCTCGTCGTCGAAGCCGACCGTGACCTTCTGGAGCTGCCCCCGCTCGTGCGTGGAGCTGATGAAGTGCTCGCGCCGGTCCTCCACCCACTTGACCTCACGGCCGAGCTTGATCGCCGCCCACGGGATCAGCACCTCCTCGGGCCAGGGGTGCACGATCTTGACGCCGAAGCCACCACCGACGTCCGGCGCGATCACCTCGACCCGGTCGACCGGCAGATCGAGCTTCGCGGCCAGCGCGAACCGCACCGAGGTGGATGCCTGCGTCGAGGTGTAGACCCGCAACGAGCGGTCGCCGGCATCCCAGCGCGCGTAGACACCCTTGCCCTCCATCGGCATCGACGCCGAGCGCTCGATGTCCAGGTCCAGGCTGAGTGTGTGCGGCGCGGCGGCGATCGCGGCCGGCGCGTCCCCGACCTCCTGGACGAGGTGTGCCGACACGTTGTCCGGCACGTCCGCGTGGACGCGATGCGCGGCCTCTCGTGCGGCCGGTAGCCCGACGACCGCGGGCAGCGCCTCGTACTCCACCCGGATCCGGTCGCAGGCGTCCTCGGCCACGTAGCGGTCGGCGGCCACGACCATGACGACGGCCTCACCGACGTGGCGGACGATGCCGTCGGCCAGCGGGGTGTTGACCCGGGGAGCGTGCAGGGCGGGGTGCGGGATCAGCAGCGGGAGCGGCTCGGACACCCGCGGATTCGGGTCGTCGGCGAGGTCTTCGTAGGTGTAGATCGCGACCAGGCCCTCGACCTCGAGCGCGTCGGTGACGTCGACGTCCAGAATCCGGGCGTGGGCGTGCGGAGAGCGGACGAACGCCACCGCGAGCGCGCCCTCGCCCAGGTCGTCCAAGTAGCGGCCGTTGCCGGACACCAGACGGGGGTCTTCCCGACGGGTCATCGGGACCCCGAACGCGCGGGTCGCCATCAGATTGCCCCCTGCTCCTGCTGGATCTCCGCGGCTCGCAGCACCGACTTCACGATGTTCTGGTAGCCGGTGCACCGGCAGAGGTTGCCGCCGATCGCCTCCCGCGCCTCCTCCTCGGTCGGGTCCGGGTTCTCGCGCAGGTACGCGGTGATCGTCGTGACGAAGCCGGGCGTGCAGAAGCCGCACTGGAGCCCGTGGCAGTCGACGAACGCCTGCTGCACCGGGCCGAGCCCGCCGTCCGGAGCGAGACAACCCTCGACGGTCGTGATCTCGGCGCCGTCGACGCTCACCGCGAACAGCAGGCAGGAGCGCATCGGACGGCCGTCGACCAGCACCGTGCACGAACCGCAGACGCCGTGCTCGCAACCGAGGTGCGTACCGGTGAGGCCGAGGTCGTGCCGGAGCGCGTCGGCGAGCAACCGCCGGGCCGGCACGGACGCGGTGCGCAGCACGCCGTTGACGGTGAACGTCACGTCGTGCGTGGTCTCGGTGGCGCTCATGCCGCAACCTCCGTTCGCGCCACCGCATGCGCGGCAGCAGCCTTCAACGCCCGGCCGGTCAGCACCCCGGCGAGATGCCGCCGGTACTCGGCGGTGGCGTGGATGTCTTCCTCGGGTTCGACGACCGAGCCCACGAGGCGCGCGGCGGCGGCCCAGTCAGCAGCATCGTAGGAACGGCCTCCGACAAGTTCGGTGAAGTCCACGGTCACCGGCGTCGGGCCCATCGATACGTACGTGGCGCGAGCCGCGGAGATCCGCAGGTCCTCGTCGAGGGTCACCAGCGCACCCAGTCCGCACATCGCGTAGTCGCCGTGCCGGCGGGACACCTCCAGCCACGCGGTACCGGTGTGCGGTGGCGGGATCGGGAACGTCACGCTGGTCGCCACCTCGCCGGGGCGGGTCGCCGACTCCAGCGGCGCCAGGAAGAAATCGTCGACCGGCACCGCCCGCGAACCGGAGACGGAAGCCAGCTGCACCGAACCACCCAGCAGCGCCAGCACCGACGGCATCTCGCCGGCCGGGTCCGCGTGCACGATGCTGCCGACCGTGGTGCCGCGATTGCGGATCGTCGGGTGCGCCACGTGGGAGAGCGCCTGACGCAGCAGCGGCAGCACCCGCTCGGCGTCCGCGGAGTGCTCCACCTCGGCGTGCCGGGCGATCGCACCCACGGTGACGGCGTCCGGCGTCACGTCGATCCGCGCGAGTTCGGAGAGCCGATTGATGTCCACCAGATGGGCAGGCGCCGCCAGCCGCATGTTGAGCATCGGAACCAGACTCTGGCCTCCGGCCAGCACCTTTCCGTCCCCGTCCAGCTCGGCCAGGACGGTCAGCGCTTCCTCGAGCGTCTCCGGACGGTGGTACTCGAACGCCGATGGTTTCATGCCGCGATAGTCCCCCAAGAAGTCCAGGGCGACCCAGCAACGTCGCTGGTGAACGCCCCGGAACGGCTCTCCCGGGCGGCCGGTAGGTCGCCGGCCCGGGCTGGTCGGTCGGCGAGCGGCGCGAGGCCGCTCGCCGACCGTGAAACAACGCTTACGGCTCCTTGTAGGCGCCGGGTTCGTCGACGACGAGGATCGCGCCACCGGCGTCCTTACCCGCGGCGGTCTCCGCTGCTCCGTCGTCGTCGGAGGTGGGCCGCGGAGTGCGCTCGGCGAGCCACATCTCCTTGAGGTGCGGCGGAGCGATCGCCTTCGCCAGGTGGAAGCCGGCCACGGTCACGATCGTGCCGAGCGCGATGCCGGAGAGCGAGAAGTCGTCGGTGAAGACCAGGCTGACGCCGCCGATACCGATGATGATCCCGGCCGCGGCCGGAACCAGGTTGATCGGGTTGGCGAAGTCGACCCGGTTCTCCTTCCAGATCTTGGCTCCGAGCAGGCCGATCATGCCGTAGAGCACGACCGTGATGCCGCCGAGCACACCGCCCGGCGTCGCCGAGACGACCGCGCCGAACTTCGGTGAAAATCCGAACAGGATCGCGACGATCGCGGCCACGTAGTACGCCGCGGTCGAGTAGACCCGGGTCGCGGCCATGACACCGATGTTCTCCGCGTACGTCGTGGTGGGCGAGCCGCCGACCGCGGACGCGATCACCGTGCCGACACCGTCACCGGCGATCGCACGGCCCATCACCGGGTCGAGGTCGTCACCGGTCATCTCGGCGACCGCCTTGACGTGACCGGCGTTCTCCGCGATCAACGCGATCACGGCAGGCAGGACCAGCAGGATGGCCGCGATCGAGAAGGACGGCGCGTGCCAGCCGACGACGTCACCCTCGGTGTGCGGCGGGAAGCCGATCCAGTTCGCCGCCTCGACACCGTCCCAGTTCACGCGCCAGTGCGTCGTCTCCTTGGCGGCAGCGGCGTCGTACGAGGTGATCTGGCCGAAGATGCGGTCGAACACCCAGGACAGGGCGTAACCGAACAGCAGTGCAAGGAAAATCGCGATCCGGCCGAGGAAGCCCCGGACGCCGACCGCGACCACGATGACGAACACCATCGTGATCAGCGCGATCCACTGGTCCTGCGGCCAGTACGTACCGGCCACCACCGGGGCGAGGTTGAACCCGATCAGCATGACGACGGCACCGGTGACGACCGGCGGCAGCACGCTGTAGATCGCTCTCGAGCCGACGAAGTGGATCAGCACACCGACGAGCGCGAGCACCACGCCGGCGACGAGGATCGCGCCGGTCACCTCGGCTGAGTCGCCGCCCTGCGCGCGGATCGCCGCCACGCCGCCGACGAACGACGCCGACGTGCCCAGGTAGCTGGGGACCTTGCCGCTGACGATCAGCAGGAAGAGGATCGTCGCGATACCGCTCATCATGATCGCGAGCTGCGGGTTCAGCCCCATGATCAGCGGGAAGACGAACGTCGCTCCGAACATCGCGACCACGTGCTGGGCGCCGAGGCCGACCGTCCGGGGCCACGAGAGCCGTTCTTCCGGACGGACGACCTCGCCCGGCGGCGGTGCTTTGCCTCCGTGTACGACACTCCACCCAAAGAGAGCCATGGCCCGAACCCCTTCTCAGCCGCCCCGGTGTGAGGGCGGTCCAGGGCCACCCTCGGAGGATGACGACGAATATCCGGCCACGGTGACCTGGGTCTCATGGTCAAGACAACACCGACTCGGGCCTCGTCCCTTGGCGGAAACTGCCCAGGGGGTGGTCGATCTGTCAGTGATTGTCGCCCGCGTGACGCGATAGCAACACGTACGACACGAGTCTGAGCGACGCTCGGCCGGTTCGACCGCAGTCACAGCGGTATCAATTGAACCGGACGTAAGACCTAGCGTCGGTACCACTATGGGAATTACCGGACGCGCAGCTTTCGTCCGGCTGGTAGTGCTGGCAGCACTGTGGGGTTCGAGTTTTCTGTGGGCCGCCATCGCGCTGCGGGGCCTCCCGCCGGGCGTCCTCACCGTGGTCCGGCTCGCGCTGGGCTCGGCGCTGTTGCTCGCGATCTGCCGAATCCGCGGCGTCCGGATCCCCGCCGAGCCGCGCGTCTGGGTGCACCTCGGCGTGCTGGCCGCGATCGGCCACGTGATCCCGCTGCTCCTGTTCGCCCACGCGGTGCGGTCGATCGACTCGCACGTCGGCGGCACGCTGAACGCCACCACGCCGCTCTGGACGCTCGCCATCGGTGTCTGTCTGGGCACTTCCGGGCGGATTCCCGGGCGGTACGTCGCCGGCCTGCTCGCCGGCCTGGTCGGCACGCTGCTGGTGGTCGGCGCCTGGCCACCCGGCGATCGCCTGCCGGTCGTCCCGACAGTGCTCGGCATGATCGCAGCGGCCAGCTACGGCGCCAGCTACATCTACATCGATCGATACATGGCGCGCGTCGACCGGCCGCCGATCGCGCTCGCCGCCGGACAGCTGGTGGCCGGCACCGCGCTCGCGCTGATCGCGCTCCCGGTCGCCGGCCCGCACTCGCTGGACGGCGTCCGGCTGGGGCCGGACGTCATCGTCGCCACGATCGCGTTGGGCGCGTTCTGCACCGGCATGGCGACCGTGCTCAACATCCGCCAGGTAGCGGACGTCGGGCCGGCGGCGTCGGTCGTGGTCTATTTGTTGCCCGTAGTGGCCGCGGTGCTCGGCTGGTTGGTGCTGGACGAGCAGATCACGCCGAGCACGATCGTCGGCACCGCGGTCGTACTGGTCGGCGTCGCACTGATTCGGACACCGCGGCGTCCGACGACCGACGACCGCGGCGAGCCGGGCACCCAGCAGCGGCCGCAGGTCCCGACGAATTCCTGACGGTCGAAACTTCAGCTTAGGAGAGCACCAGGGTGGTAGCGGTCCACAACTACGAGTTGGGCCTGGTCTGGACGGGTAACCAGGGCACCGGAACCAGCGCGTACCGGGCGTACAGCCGGTCGCACGAGGTGACCTCGGAGGGCCGACCTCCCCTGCTGGGGTCGTCCGACCCCGCGTTCCGGGGTGAAACCGACCGCTGGAATCCCGAACTCCTGCTGCTCGCAGCGCTCTCCGGGTGTCATCTGATGTCGTACCTGCACGTCTGCGTCGAGGCCGGAGTGATCGTCAGCGCATACGCCGACACACCGACCGGGTCGATGACGCAGACGCCGGGCGGCGGTGGGCGCTTCACCGAGGTCGTTCTGCACCCCCGGGTGACGCTGGCCCGGGACAGCGCGGGGAAGCAGGACCTCGCGAGCCGCCTGCACCGCGACGCCAGCGCCCGCTGCTTCATCGCGGCCTCGGTGAACTTCCCGGTCCACCACGAGCCAACGGTCGTCGTCGCCGACCGCTGACGCAGGCCCGGCCGCCCGCGTGCCCTACAACCCGCGGATCTCCAAGACGCGAAGGGCGAGTGCTAGGTCGAGGCGGAGAGCGGCGTCGTCGGTGAACGGACCGACCAGCTTCTCCAGCTTCGTGATCCGGTACCGCAGCGTGTTGTAGTGGAAATGCAGCCGCCGCGCGGCCTCGGCCACCGTGCAGTTCGTCTCCAGCAGCACCGCCAGCGTCCGCCGCAGGTCCGCGTTCTCCGGCGTGTCCGCCGCCAGCTCGCCGAGCACCTCCTCGACGAACCCGCGCAGCTCCGCGGTGTCCGGGATCAGCGACAGCAGTCGGTGCACGCCCAGGCGGTCGAAGCTCGCCCGAGCGCCGTCGCCGTGCAGCCGACGCCCGATCCGGACCGCCTTCCGCGCCTGCTCGTACGCCCGCGGCAGCTCCTGCGGGGTCAACGCCGGCCGGGAGATGCCCAGCGAGAACGACCGCCGTCCTCCGCCCCCGTCACCGACGACCTGCCGTACGAGTTCGTTGACCGCCCGCTCGATCACGTCGGCGCCCCCACCCCCGGACGGCAGCCCGAGCAGAACGACGACCTCCTGGTTGAAGTTGACGACCGGTGCCTTCGGGTCGCGCCACCGCACCACCGACTGCCACGCGGTGGCGAACCGCTCCTGCACCGGACGCAGCTCCGGGGCCGCCCCACTGGGCACCGTGACCGGGTCGAGCTCGGCGACCACCGCCACCAACGGCCGCTCGACGTCCCAGCCGAGCGTCCGCGCGTGCGCGACCGCGGTCGGCACGTCCTCCACCCTGCCGGTAAGGAGGTCGCGGAGGAAGTCCGCCCGGTACTTGCCCTCGACCGCGTCGATCGCCAGCTGTTTGGTCACCGCCAGCGCGGCCACGGTGGCGGCGCGCTCCAGCGAGTACACGTCCGCGGCGTCCAGCGGAGCGTCGGAGAACGCCACGATGCGCCCGTGGTCGATCCGGCCGGCGACCACCGGCACCGTCGTGTGGAACCCGCCCTCGTGCGGACGGACACCGGTCGGCTCGTCGTCGACACGGAACCGGCCAGTGGGGTCGAAACAGCCGGTGTCGGACAGGCCGTCCTGGTCACCCGCCCGGGCGATCACCCGACCGTCCGGCGTCGTGACGATGACCGGGCCACCGAGGATGCGGGTCAGCTCAGCCGCCAGGTCGTTCAGCCCACCACCCTCCAGGACGACGCTCACCAGCGCCCGGTGCACCTCGTCCGAGCGGGCCAGCACCGCAGCCTGCCGGTGCAACAGCGCGCTCAGCACTTCGTTGAGGATGTCGTCGAAGCCCACGGCCTCGGCGACCTCGATGATCGGGAAGCCCCGCCGGTCGGCCTCGGCCAGCACCTCGGCAGGCAGCTCGTCCAGGTAACGGTGCAGCTTGACCGCGAGCGCGGCCAGGCCTCGCTCGTCCAGCTCGCGGACCAGGTCGACCAGATCGGTTGGGTTGTTCCGCAGCGGGTAGCCGGTGGTGAGCAGCAGTTCGTGCGGCTTCACCCAGGGCAGGATGTCCGGGACCTCCATGACGTTGAGCCGCTGCACGACCCGGTCGAGACCGGCCTCGCCGGCGAGCACGCGTGCGCCCGCCAGCGAGCTCGCCTCGAGCACGTCACGTACCGGCAACCCCACGGGGGACGCCGTCAAGTTGGCCGAAGGCACCCGGCCATCCTTGGCAATTCTTCCCATGCCGACACGGTAGACGCGGCCTTACCGTCGGCCACGTGGGCCGGGGGTTTCGGCACCCGAAGAGGCTCGGACGGGGGTGACGCAGGTGCTGCCGTGCTCGGCGTCCGTCTCGCTCGCCCCGGTGCTGACCGGACCGGTCCGCGCCGTACCGGTGACGGCCTCGCTCTCCCGAGCGCTCTACGTCGACACGCTCGATCCGGAGATCCCCGCACTCTGCCTCACGGCCGCGGACGCGGTTCGGGTGCCCTGCGCGCTGGTCCTGGGGCCCGGCGTCGCGGTGCCGACCGCCGCTGTCGGCTCGACCGCCTGGGTCGGCGAGGGCCGGATCCGACTGGCCTCCGGCGCATCGGCCGCGGTCACCCGCTGGTGGCGACCGTCCCGCCCACAGGTGCACCTTCTTCATGCGGACGCCAGGCAGCGGGCACTTCGCGAGTTGGCAGCGTCGCCGAACGGGCCGGCCGGGGAGTTCGACCCGGCGATCCAGGAACTCGCGGCGCAACTCGCCACCGCGCTGACCGACGCGACGGGCTCGACGGGCTCGACGGGCGCAGCCGACGGGGTGCGGGCGTTGCTGGGACGGGGCGACGGGCTGACGCCGCTCGGCGACGACGTCCTGGCGGGCGCGCTGGTCACGCTGAACGCCGCGAGCCACCCAGCGGCACACGTGCTGGGCTCGATGGTCTCCGGGGAGCTGGCAGCCCGACCGGGGATCGCCACCACGCCCGTCTCCGCGGCGCTCCTGGCCCACGCCGCCCGCGGCGAGTGCATTCCCGAGCTCGCCGCCGTCCTCACCGACTCCGCCGCTCGGCTGGAACCCGCGATCAGTGCCCTGCTCCGGGTCGGGCACTCCTCGGGGTTCGGCCTGCTGCTCGGCGTCGACCTGGCGTTGTCGGTCCTGACCGGGCCGACGCACGCGCTGCACCCCACCGGAAGGATGGCAGAGTGACTGCTTTGCACCATATTGAGCTGCGGCGCGGGACGTACCGCGACTCGGTCCAGCTACTCGGAGTCAGCCAGGCCGTCGGTGCGCTCGACGGGGTGACCGGCGCGATGGTCGCGATGGGTACCGAACTGAACCTCGAGCTGATCGCCGGGATGGGCTTCGGGATTCCGGACGACGCCACGGCCGGCGACATGGTGGTGGCGATCGCCGCCGTCGACGAGGCCGCCCGGGACGCCGCACTCGCGGCGCTGGAGGCAGCGCTGGCGGCCA
The DNA here is from genome assembly GCF_039536245.1 of Cryptosporangium minutisporangium. NCBI lineage: Bacteria > Bacillati > Actinomycetota > Actinomycetes > Cryptosporangiales > Cryptosporangiaceae > Cryptosporangium > Cryptosporangium minutisporangium. Next base: position 227,030 of record NZ_BAAAYN010000017.1, read on the forward strand.
AGACACCGCAGCCGACCGGGGACACCACGCTCCCGCCTCCTCGTACCGTCGGCGCAGCAGTGAACACCGCAGGGGCGACGCTCGCGCTGATCTCCACCCCCGGTCGTTACGCGTTCACCGACGCGATGGACGCCCTGGACGCCGGCGCGTCGGTGCTGGTGTTCAGCGACAACGTGCCGGTCGAGCAGGAGATCGCGCTGAAGGACCGCGCGGCCGAACGAGGGCTGATCGTCATGGGCCCGGACTGCGGCACCGCGGTCGTCGGCGGCGTCGGCCTCGGTTTCGCGAACGTCGTCCGGCCAGGTCCGGTCGGGCTCGTCGCGGCGTCCGGCACCGGCGCACAACAGGCCATGACGCTGCTCGACGCCGCAGGCGTGGGCGTCTCGCACTGCCTGGGCGTCGGCGGACGCGACCTGTCCACTGCGGTCGCCGGTCGCTCGACGCTGGCCGCGCTCGACGCGCTCGACGCCGACCCGGCGACCGAGGTGATCCTGGTGATCTCCAAGCCGCCTGCGGACGAGGTGGCGTCCCGGGTCCGTGCGCACGCGGAGAAACTCTCGAAGCCCGTGGTGTTCGGGCTTCTGGGCAGCGGTCGCCCGGACCTGACCGCGGTCGTGACCGAGGTGCTGGGTGCGCTCGGCCGGTCGGCGCCGTCGCCGTGGCCACGGTGGTTGCCGTCGGACGAACCGCGCGACCTGGCGGCGCCGTTCGGTTCCGGCTCCGGTTCGCTGCGCGGGTTGTTCAGCGGCGGAACGCTCTGCGACGAGGCGATGGTGATCGCGTCGGCGGCGCTCGGCCCGATCAGGTCGAACATCCCGCTGGAGCCTTCCTGGGCGTTGGCCCGCGATCTGAAGGCCGACGGGCACGTGATGATCGACTTCGGCGACGACACGCTGACCGCGGGGCGTCCGCACCCGATGATCGACGGGACGCTTCGACTGGAGCGGCTGGCCACCGAGGCCGCCGATCCGTCCTGCCGCGTGGTGCTGCTCGACGTCGTGCTCGGACACGGCGCACACCCCGACCCGGCCGGTGAGCTGGCACCCGCGATCGCGGCCGCGGTGCTCGCCGCCGACCGCGCGTTCGACGTGGTGGTCGCGCTCGTCGGTAGCGCGGGCGATCCGCAGGGCCTGGAGCGTCAGGCCACCGCACTGCAGGGCGTCGGCGCCCGGGTGTTCTCGTCCAATGCCGAAGCCGCTCGTGAGGCGGTCGCGATCCTGAACCCTGCCGAGGTGACCGAATGAGCACTTTCTCCGGGCTGTTGGACGGCGAGCCGTCGGTGGTCACCGTCGGCGTCGACCTGTTCACCGAGGCGCTGACCGCCCAGGCCGCGGCCGTGACGCCGGTGACCTGGCAGCCGCCGGCCGGCGCGCCGGACGCGCTCGCGCGGGTGATGGCCGATCCGCGGCGGGTGGCGGCGAACGCCACGGCGCTCGACCGGATGCTCGCTGCCGGCGCGACGCTCGTCGACGTGCGACCTGCGTCCGAGGTCGTCGGGTTGGAGTCGGGACAGTTCCGGCACGCCGGGCCGCCGATCGACTGGGAACGCGCGTCCGGGCCGTTGCGTGGGGCGTTGATCGGCGCGGCACTGCTGGAAGGGTTGGCTTCTGACGCTTCGTCGGCTGAGCAATTGCTGTCCGGTGGCGCGGTCGAGTGGGCACCGTGCCACTCCGACGGTGGGGTCGGCCCGATGGCGGGCGTCGTGTCGCCGTCGATGTGGGTGTTCGTCCTCCGCGACGAAGCCCACGACCGGACGTCGTGGTGCTCGCTGAACGAAGGGCTCGGGAAGGTCCTGCGCTACGGCGCTTACGGACCGGAGGTGATCGACCGGCTGCGCTGGATGTCGGCGGTGCTGGGGCCCGCGCTGCAGGCCGCGGTGCGCCGACACGGGCCGGTGGACGTCAAGGGGATCATCGCGCAGATGGTCCAGATGGGCGACGAGGGCCACAACCGGAACCGGGCAGGCACGCTGATGCTGCTGCGTGACCTGCTGCCCGCGATGATCGACGCCGGGGTCGCGTCCGCCGACGTGGCCGACGTGGCGCGCTTCATCGGAGGCAACGACCACTTCTTCCTGAACCTCGTCATGCCGGCCTGCAAGCTGCAAACAGCGGCGGCGTCCGGGATCCCCGGGTCGACGGTCGTCACGACGATGGCCCGCAACGGAACGGACTTCGGGATCCAGGTGTCCGGCACCGGCGACCAGTGGTTCACCGGACCGGCGAACACTCCGCAGGGCCTGTTCCTCGGGTCGTACGGCCCGGAGGACGCGAACCCGGACATCGGCGACTCCGCGATCACCGAGACGGCGGGGATCGGCGGATTCGCGATGGCGAGCGCCCCGGCGATCGTCCGGTTCGTCGGCGGCACGGTGTCGGACGCGCTGCGCACCAGCCGGGAGATGTACGGGATCACGACCGGCGAGAACCCGGCCTACGCGCTGCCGATCCTGGACTTCCGCGGGGCGGCGACCGGCATCGACGTCACGAAGGTCGTCCGGAGCGGCGTGCTGCCGCAGATCAACACCGGCATGGCCGGACGCGTGGCCGGCGTCGGCCAGGTGGGGGCGGGTCTGGTGACACCGCCGATGGAGTGCTTCGTGGGCGCGCTCGACGCACTCGCCGAGGCCGCACCGCCGCTCGCCTGAGTTTTGCCGCGGCGGGAGCGCGGCGGGTGCGCCTGGGTGGCACGGCCAGAATTGTCTGCGGTCACCGGGGCCGACGCCGATGTCGGAGGTGCGAGGGTCGCTGCCCCTCCTGCGGACCCCCCCGCGACGCCGGAGATCGGACCCCACGGCGGCCCTCGCATCAACACCGGACGGCCCACCCCCATGGTCCGACCGGCCCGGTTCGACTCGGCACCCCCCGCAGCCGGACGAACCACGCATGCCGCCGCTTCACCTGCCACCGCCCCCCGGCACGTGAAGCGGCGGCTCTGCGTTTACAGGCTATTCAGCCGACCTCGCGCAGCGTCCTGAGCTGGACCACGCGGAGAGCTGAATAATTCTCGTCGTCCCTGTGTGGTGGGCTGCCACTTCCCGCCGTACGGCAGGATGGCGGGAGGACCTGTAACAACAGCAGAATCGGTGAGGTGATCCGGTGACCCCGATCCCCGGTTGGTATCCCGACCCGGCGGATCCGGACACGCAGCGTTACTGGGACGGCGAGCAGTGGCTCGGCGCCCCGCTGCCCGTCGACGCCACGCCGCCCCCCGGCCCGCCACCGGCCGCGCCGGTGAGCACCTCCCCAGCGGCACCCGCCGCACCGACCCAGAGCGGCTCCGGCTGGAACTCCACCTGGACGCCGCCCGGCGCTCCCGGCCCGTCGGGTGCTCCCGGCCCGTCGGGAACCGGCCCGGCCGGCCCCAGCCCGAGTGTCCCGGGCGCATCCGGGGCACCCGGCTTCCCCGGCGGGCCGAGCGCTCCAGGTACCCAGCAAGGCCCGGGTTTCCCTGGCGGATCGGGCTTCCCGGGCGGACCGAACGCGCCCGGCGCCCCGGGTGCCAAGAAAACGCGCTGGGGTCAGCAGCAGACCCTGCTCCCGCCGGTACCGCCCGGCCACATCCGGGTGCCGGGCTCCACCGCCGTGATGCCGATCGACACGACCCGGCTGGCGCCGCTCGGGCTCCGCGTGCTGGCTCGCGTCATCGACATCATCGCGGTGTTCCTGCTGTGCCTGGTCGTCAACGGGTACTTCTACCTGCAGTTCGCGGAGCAGGTCGGGCCCAACATCAACGACATCCTGCTCGGCAAGGAGACGCTGTCCGCCGAGGCGAGCCGGCTGAACTGGATCATCTTCGTCCTGACGATCGGCCTCTGGTTCGCCTACGAGGTCCCCGGCACCGCCAACAGCGGGCAGACGCTCGGCAAACGCATCGTCGGCATCCGCGTCATCCGCGTCCTCGACGACCACACGCTGACGTTCGGCCAGTCGATCCGCCGCTGGCTGATCCTGATGCTGCCGAGCCCGGCGGTGAGCTTCCTGTGCGGCCTGCCCCTGCAGCTCGCCGACCTGCTCTGGTGCACGTGGGACCGACCGGCTCGGCAGTGCCTGCACGACAAGGCGGTGACGTCGATCGTCGTGCGGTCCGCAGCCGTGCCGGTGACCGGCGGGCCGTCGTCCGAACCGAAGAAGCCGCGCTGACCACCACCGATGTCAGCCTCGATCCCCGAAGGAGCCCTCGATGCCGCTGACCCGCGCTGACCTCGCCACGATCCCGCGCTACGTGGCCGGCCGGAACCCGAGCGACGTCGCGCGCGAGTCGGGGATACCGGAAGCCGTGAAGCTGGCCAGCAACGAGGTGCCTTACGGACCGCTGCCCGGCGTGATCGAAGCCGTGGCCGAGGCCGTCGCGCAGACCCACCGTTACCCGGACCCCGGCGTCACCGCGCTGCGGGCGCGGCTGGGCGAGCGGTACGGCGTCGCGCCGGAGCGGATCGTCTCCGGCTGCGGGTCGGTGGCGCTCGCCGAGCACATCGTCCGGGCCGCGGTCATGCAGGCCGACGAGGTGTTGTACTCGTGGCGCTCGTTCGAGGCGTACCCGATCATCGCGACGTCGAGCGGCGCGACGAGCGTCCGGGTGCCGAACACCGCTGACCACGGCCACGACCTGGACGCGATGGCGGACGCGGTCACCGACCGGACTCGGGTGGCGATCGTGTGCACGCCGAACAACCCGACCGGAACCGCCGTGCGCCGCGACGACCTGGAGCGATTCCTCGACCGTGTCGGGCCGGACGTCCTGGTCGTGATCGACGAGGCGTACCGGGAGTTCGTCCGCGACCCCGAGGTGCCGGACGGCTTGGACGTCGCGGCCGGCCGCCGGAACGTCGTCGTGCTGCGGACGATGTCCAAGGCGTGGGGGCTGGCCGGGATCCGGGTCGGGTGGATGGCGGCCGACCCGGAGGTGGCGGAGGCCGTCCGGAAGGTCGTCACGCCGTTCTCCGTCAACCACGTCGCACAGGCCGCGGCGCTGGCCGCGCTGGCCGCCGAGGACGAGATGGCTCGCCGGGTCGAGCTGGTCGTCGCCGAGCGGTCCCGGGTGCGCGACGCGCTGGTGGAGCTGCGTCCGGACGTGCCGGAGACGCAGGCGAACTTCGTCTGGCTGCCGCTCGGGGACGAGGCCGTGGACTTCGCGGCCGGGTGCGAGAAGCGCGGTGTGATCGTGCGCCCGTTCGCCGGCGACGGCGTCCGCGTGACGATCGGAACCCCGGCCGAGAACGACCTGTTCCTCACCGCCGCCCGCGAACTCCTCTGACGCTCCGTGGCGCGCGGAGCGCCCGCGGCTCGACGCCATTTCACGCCGAATCCGCCTCCACGCGCGCCGTGGAGGCGGATTCGACGTAAATCCGCGGGGCGGCGCGCTACGGCGCGGCGCTACTCGTGGGTGGCGACGCGGGAGACGTAGTCGCGGAGTACCGGGACGAGTTGCGCGAGCGACTCGGCGTCGACCCACTCGTCGTCACCGTGGTGCCCACCGCCGACCGGACGCGTCACCGCACACGGCACCCCCACCGTCGCGAACTGAGCGGCGTCACTCGACCCGAACGAGAGGCACCCGCCGCACGTCGCCCCGGTCACCCGCTCGACGCTGCGCGCGAACTCCGCCAGCAGCGGATCGGTGAGGTCGTGCTTGACCGGCGGGAACAGCACCAGCAACTCGAGGTCCGCACCGTGCTGCCGGCAGATCTCCGCGACGTCCTGCTCGACCGCCGCGAGCTCCTCCGGGCCCATCACCCGGATGTCGAGCACCGCCTCGGCCTGGTCGGGCAGCTGGTTCGGCGCCGTGCCGGCCCGGAGGAAGCTGATGTTCAGCGTGTCGACGTGCGGATCCTCGACCGGGAACCGGCGGCGGATGTCGGTGAGCAGGTCGAGCAGCTTGAACGACGCGCTCTCCCCCGCCCACGGCCGCGACCCGTGCACCGGAATGCCGTACGTGCTCACCCGCACCCGCCAGGCGCCCTTGGCCACCTCTTCGAGCTGCCAGTTGTCGCCACCGTCCGGCAACACCGCCACCCGCGCCCGGTACCCCTCCTCCTGGAGCAGGAGCTTCACGCCCAGGTCGCGGGTCTCCTCGTCGGTCGTGATCATCACGCCGAGGTCGTAGCGGTGCAGCTCGGGCGCGAGTTCGTCGATCAGCGCGAGGTAGGCGGCGATGGCCCCCTTCATGTCGAACACACCCCGCCCGACCAGCCGCTCACCGTCCCGCTTCAGCGTGAACAGGTGCTCCGGCCCCGGGACGACGTCCAGGTGCGCAGTGAGCATGACGCTGGGCGCCAGCGTGGGGTGCACGGTCGCCACCAGCGCACCGAATCCGTCCTGGTCGAACCGGCGGACCCGCATGCCGCGCTCGGCGAGGAACTCGCCGATCAGGTCGAGACCCTCCTCGGACGCAGCGAGGTTGCCCGACACCGTAGGCAGCGCTACCAGGCGCTCCAGCATCGGCACCAGCAACTTCGCACCGCCCGGCTCGGCCGCGACAAGGTCCCAGTCCAAGAAAACCTTCCCCAGAGAACGGGTTCAGCCCACGGATCGGAACGCGCCCGATGCCCGGCAATCGTCAGCTCCGCACCCTACCTACCCCTTCCCGACCTGTTCGCGGCTAACCCACCGCCTTCACCGAGTCCCGGCCCAGGGCGGCCGCTTCGGCGTCCAGCGCGGCCGCACCGTCCTCCGCCCAGAGCCGGGCGTAGACGCCGTCCGCCGCGATCAGCTCGGTGTGCGTGCCCTGCTCGGCGATCTGCCCGTCGACCAGCACGACGATCCGGTCGGCGCGGGCGGCGGTCGCCAGTCGGTGCGCGATCACAACGGTCGTCCGGCGACGCGACAGCGCGTCCCCGGCGGCGAGCACCACCGCCTCGCTCGCCGGGTCGAGCGCCGCGGTGGCCTCGTCGAGCAGCAGCAGGTCGGGGTCGACGAGCTCGGCGCGGGCCAGCGACACCAGCTGGCGCTGACCGGCCGAGAGGCCACCGCCGCGTTCGGAGACCGCGTGCCGGAAGCCGCCACGGACCGATCCGATCATCCCGATCGCCCCCACCGCCCGTGCGGCGTGCTCGATCCTCGCCGGCGGGCTGCTCGGCCGTCCGTAGCTGACGTTCGACGCGACGTCGCCGGTGAACAGGTGCGGTTCCTGCGGGACGACGCCGAGCCGGCTGCGGTAGTCGGCCAGCGGGTACTGCCGGACGTCCACTCCGTCGACCAGAACGGCGCCCTCGGTGACGTCGTAGAAGCGAGCCAGCAGCTTCAACACCGTGGACTTGCCGGCACCCGTCTCCCCGACCAGCGCGACCGTCTCTCCCGGCTCGATCGTCAGCGACACCCCACGGAGCGCCTCGGTGCCGGCACCGGCGTAACTGAAGCGGGCCTCGCGTAGTTCGACCCGCCCGGTCAGCCGCTCCGGAACCGGCGTCGGCTCGGCGGCGTCGCGTACCGACGTCGGCGTGCGCAGCAGGTCGCCGATCCGGCCGAGCCCGATGCGCGCCTGCTGGTACCCGTCGAAGACCTGGGAGAGCTGCTGGATCGGCTGGAAGAACAGCGCGAGGTAGAGCAGGAACGCGGTCAGGATGCCCGGTGTCACGCCGCCGCTCGCGATCCGGTGCGCGCCGACCGCGAGTACCGCGGCCTGCGCCAGGTCGGACAGCAGGCCGACGAACGGGAAGAAGATCGCGATGTAGGTCTGCGCCCGCATCCGCGACCGCCGGTACGCGTCGCTGCGGCCCGCGAAGTCCGACGCGGAGCGCGCCTCCCGCACGTACGCCTGCGCGACGCGCATCCCGGCGACGTTCTCCTGGAAGTCGGCGTTCACGATGCTGACGCGTTCCCGCGCCTCCTCGTACGCCACCGCGGAGAGCTTCCGGAAGAGCAGCGTCGAGATCAGCACGATCGGCAGCACCGCGAGGGCGACCAGCGCCAGTCCGACGTCGGTGAGCAACAGCGCGCCGGTGACGCCGATGATGGTCAGGACGCTCACGGCCGCGGTCGCCAGCCCGGTCTGCAGGAACGTCGAGAGCGCGTCGACGTCGGTCGTCATCCGGGTCATGATCCGTCCGGCCAGCTCGCGCTCGTAGTAGTCGAGCCCGAGCCGCTGCAGGTGCGCGAAGCTGCGGATGCGCAGCAGGTAGAGCACCTGCTCACCGGCTTTCGACGCGGTCACGGTCTGCGTGCGAACGGCGAGCCAGTCGACGAGCACCACGAGGACGCCGAGCACCCCGGCGACCACCAGCTGACCTTCCGAACCGCCCACCACGCCGGCGTCGATCGCGTGCTGGGCGAGCAGCGGGAACGCAACCGTCGCCAGCGCGTCCACCGCGATCAGAGCGATCGTCGCCCAGAGCAGCACTCGGATCGGGCGCAGCAGCCGCGCCAGCCGGAACTGCGGATCGGGCGCCCGCGGGTCGAGGCCCGGCAGGTCGGGACGCTCGGTGGCCGGCGGCAGCGCACGGACCTGGGCGAGCAGCTCCGGAGTAGCCGGCATGCCGCCCTGGTCGCCGTGCATTCCGCCGCCGTGTCCGACGACCCGGACGCCGGCGCGGCTGCCCGACGCGCGGGTCTCCAGCGCCTGGAGCGCCCGGTCGGGCGAGGACGCGACCAGCGGGTCCTCGATCTCCTCCACCGCCGGCCACAGCTCCGGCGTGACGCCCTGGGCGTCCGGATCGGGCGTGGCGCCCTGGGTGCCCACCGGGTCGGCGTCGGCTTCCGACTCGGGGCCGGCCAGCAACGACCGGAACAGCGCGCACCGCTCGGTCAGCTCGGCCTGCGTTCCCACGTCGACCACGTGGCCGCCGTCCAGGACCGCGATCCGATCGGCGAGCGCGAGCGTTGAGCGCCGGTGTGCGATCAGGATCGTCGTGCGGTCGGCGGTGACCTCGCGCAGCGTCGCGTGGATCGCGGCTTCGGTGACGTTGTCGACGGCGGACGTCGCGTCGTCGAGAAGCAGCACCCGCGGGTCGGTGAGGAGCGCGCGGGCCAGCGCGATCCGCTGCCGCTGACCGCCGGAGAGCGTGAGCCCTCGCTCGCCGACGAGCGTGTCGTAGCCGTCCGGCAGCGCGGTGATGAAGCCGTGTGCCTCGACCGCCCGCGCGGCCGCCTCGACCTCGGCTTCGGTGGCGTCCGGTCGGCCGTAGGCGATGTTCGCGCGCACCGAGTCGGAGAACAGGAACGCTTCCTCGAAGACGACGCCGATCGCACCGCGCAGGTCCGCCAACCGCACCCGACGAACGTCGACGCCGCCCAGCGCCACCTCGCCGCCACGGACGTCGTAGAAGCGGTTGAGCAGCAGGGACACCGTCGACTTGCCGGATCCCGGCGGCCCCACCAGCGCCAGCGTCTCGCCGGGCCGCACGTCCAGCGACAAGCCGTCGAGCACGGTGTCCTCCGGCGCGTAGCCGAACTCGACCCGGTCGAAGCGGACGCCGAGCGGCCCGTCGGGCAGTGGCACCGGATCCGGGTCGTCGACGATCTCCGGCCGGCTCTCGATCACGTCGTAGACCCGCTCGACGCCCGCCCGGGCCAGTTGCCCCATCGTGAGAAGGCCGGACACCACCCGGGTCGCGCCCGCGAGCGTGGCGAGGTAGGCCGCGAACGCGACGAACGTCCCGATCGTGATCCGGTCGGTCAGTGCGAGCCAGCCGCCGAGCACGAGGACCGCGACCTGGCCCAGCTGCGGGAGCGCGGCGAGCGTCGGGGTGAGGACTGCGTTGATCCGAGCGGCGCGCATCCGGTCGGCGTAGAGGCGCCGGGCGGCGTTCTCCAGCCCGGCGATCTCCCGGGACTCCTGGGCGAACCCCTTCACGACGCGGACGCCGGTCACCGACTCCTCGACCCGCTCGGCCACCTCGCCGGCCCGCTGCTGGGCCGACCACGTCGCCGGGAACAGCCGCTGACGGCTACGAGTGGCCGCCCACGCGACCGCCGGGGACACGGCGAGCGACACCAGCGTCAGCGGTACCGAGAGGGAGAACATCGCGACGACCGCGATGACGAACAGCAAGACCATGCCGAGCGCGAACGGGACGAACGCCAGGATGCCCTGCACCATCTGCAGGTCGGAGATCGCCCTGGAGACGACCTGGCCGGTGCGCAGCGCGTCCTGGCGAGGGCCGTCGAAGCGTTGCAGGGTCGTGAACACCGCGTTGCGTAGATCGTGCTGGACGTCGAGCGAAAGCCGCCCGGCGGTGTACCGCCGCATGAACGTCGCGGCGAACCGCAGGACGCCCAGACCGGCCAGGATAGCGGTGATCATCGTGACCCGGTCGACCCGACCGTCGATCGCGTCGTCGATGGCTTCCCTGGCCAGCAGGGGTGCCGCGCCTTCGAGGAGGGTGGCGCCGACCGAGGCGACGATGACGCCGACGACGAGCCGGGGGTGGGCCCAACAGGCGGTGAAGAGGCGGCGGATCCATCCGGGAGACGTCGTTGTCGGCACAATCGGAGGTTACTTCGCACCCCCGACGTTCTGCCGGGCCGCGCTTCCCGCGCCGAGCTTCCCGCTCGTCACCGGGAGCCGTCGCGCAGAGCCGTCTCCGCGCAGCGGGCGGCGTTCGCCGGGCGGAAGTACGCACCGGCCGACGTTGGCGCGTCCGCGTGCGGCCGGACCCGCAGCTGCGCCCGGTTCTCCGCGAATTGGCTCCGGTAAGCGGTCGCGGTGACGCCGAAGTGCGCCTTGAACCGCCGCGCGAAGTAGTTCTGGTCCGGCCACCCGACCGACCGGCCGATCTGCGTCACCGGCTCGTCGGTGTCGAGCAGCAACTCCGCCGCCTTCTCCACCCGGTGCCTCGCGAGGTAGGCCATCGGCGGCAACCCGGTCGCCGACTTGAACAGCCGCACCAGGTACCCCGGCGTCAGGTGTAACTCGTCCGCCAGCTCGGCGAGCGTCCACGGATAGGCCGGACGCTCCTCCAGCAGCCGCATCGCACCGAGCACCGCCCCATGGGTCGGTCCGGGCGACTCCCCTGCCCGCCCGGACGCCGCCGCCCGCGCCACGATGCTCAGCGACAGGGTCAGCCGCGCCACCATGTCCGCTCGATGCGTGAGCACCGACTCCGAACCCAGCTCCGCCAACGCGTCCAGGTGCTCGATGCACTCCGCGAGCCGCGCGTCCGGCAGCGCCATACTCAGCACTCCACGGCGCTGCATCGCCATCGGGCCGGTCCACAGCAGGTACCCGAGCCCCGGGTCGGCTTTCGCCCAGGCCAGCTCCCGGTGCACCATCTGCGCCGGGACGCAGAGGTTGTAGAGCCGTAAGTCGCGGCATTCCTGGTACGCGTGCCACACCCCGGGCCGTAACAGCAGCACGTCGCCGCGCCGCAGCGGGTCGCGTCCGGCCGGCGACACGTGCAATCCTTCCCCACCGAGGACGAACGCCACCTCGAAGAAGCTGTGGGTGTGCGTCTTCTGCACCACCGAGTGCAGGAATCGAAATGCGTAGGCCTGGACGCCTTCGCGCAGGTAGAGCAGGCCGCTCCGCGCCTCGTTGACCGGGATCTCCCGCACGCCAGCACGCTACCGCTGGGCGACGCAAAAGTTAATTCTGTGCTACCGCGGGTGCATCCAGGGCTATCGACCCCTGGGTGGGCAGGCGCATGCTTCCTCCCCAAGAACGGTCGGTGGAACGTTTCAATCGATCGTCCGGCAACCCCGGTCCACCCGACACCGCTGTCTGCCCGGAGGTGAGGCCATGCCCGCGCGTACGCGCACCCGGCCCGCGCAGTCCGCGCCGCCGCCCCTCGACGAGCCGCCCACCCGTCGGCGCCGCCGCCCCGGCACGCTCTGGCTCTTCCTGGTGCCTGCGCTCGCGCTCTACGCGTTCGTCGTCCTGATCCCGAGCGGGCGCGGAGCTCTGCTCGCGTTCACCGACTGGGACGGCCTGAGCCCGGACCGGGCGTGGATCGGCTTGGACAACTTCCAAGCCATCCTCGACGACGAGGACGCGCGCGCCGCCGTGGGCCAGACGGTGCTGGTCGCGGTGGCGATCATGGTCATCCAGAATGCGATCGGGCTGCTGCTCGCGCTCGGCGTCAACTCGCGGATCAAGAGCCGCAACGTCCTGCGCGTCTTCCTGTTCGCGCCGGCCGTGATGACTCCGGTCGTCGTCGGTGCGCTCTGGAAGAACCTGCTCGCCCCGGACGGCGCCGTGAACTGGGCGCTCGACACGGTCGGGCTCGGCAGCCTGAAGCAGGACTGGCTGGGCGACCCGAACGTCGCGATCTGGTCGGTCGTCGGCGTGGTCGTCTGGCAGTTCGCCGGCTACTCGATGGTGATCTTCCTGGCCGGCCTCCAGGGCGTCCCGCAGGACGTCTACGAGGCCGCCGAGGTGGACGGAGCGGGCCCGGTCCGCCGGTTCCGACACGTGGTGTTTCCGCTGCTCGCGCCCGCCACGACGATCAACCTGATGCTCTCGATCATCGGCGGGCTCAAGCTGTTCGACCAGGTCTGGGTGATGACCGGCGGAGGTCCCGGCCACTCCAGCGAAACGCTGTCCACGCTCATCTACAAGGACGCGTTCCAGTTCGGCGAATTCGCGTACAGCATCGCGCTCGCGGTCGTCCTGACGATCTTCGTGGCGCTCATCTCCAGCGGTCAGTACTGGCTGCTCCGCCGCCAGGAGGAGGCGTCCCGATGAGGTCCTACAGCTGGCGGACGTTCGTCCTCGAGTTGGTGATGCTCGCGGTGACCGTCGCGTTCGCGTTCCCGCTCTACGTGCTGGTCAACCTGTCGCTCCGCGACCCGCAGGACCCCTCGTCCGCGGCCAGCCCCACGACGTCCCCGACCACCCAGAACTATGCCGACGCCTGGCAGCAGGCGGGTCTCGGCGGGGCGATCGCGAACAGCGCCCTGGTCACGATCGCCAGTGTCGTGGTGATCGTGCTGGTCTCCTCGCTGGCGGCCTACCCGCTGGCCCGCTCGACCGCTGCCTGGTCCCGCGCGACGTTCCTACTGGTCATGCTGGGCCTGCTACTGCCGTTCCAGCTGGCGCTGCTGCCGCTCTACCAAACGATCCGCGACCTGCACCTGCTCGGGACGCCGTGGGCGTTGGTGCTGTTCTACAGCGGTCTCCAAGTGCCGTTCGCGACGTTCCTCTACGTCGGCTTCCTCCGAGCGATGCCCAGGGACTACGAGGAGGCGGCGCTGCTGGACGGCTGCTCACCGTTCCAGGCGTTCCGCAGTGTCGTCTTCCCGCTGCTGCGGCCGGTCACCGGCACCGTCGTCATCCTCAACGCGGTGCTGGTCTGGAACGACTTCCTGACGCCGCTGCTCTACCTGAGCGGAAGTACCCAGCAGACGATCCCGGTCGCCATCTTCGGCTTCCTGGGCCAGTACGTCTCGCAGTGGGAGCTGGTCTTCGCCGGCCTGGTCATCGGCTCGCTGCCGATCCTCGTCGTCTATTTCGCGATGCAACGCCACATCATCAAGGGCTTCGCCGGAGGGCTGAAGGGTTGATCATGCTGACCCCGTACGCACTGAGTTGTGACGGCCGGACCACGCCGCTGGGCCTCGACGAGCGCACGCCGCTGCTCTCCTGGCGCCTCCGGTCCGACCGGCGCGGCGACGCCCAGACCGCCTACCGGATCCTCGTCACCGAGGACGGCGTCCGGCGCTGGGACAGCGGCCGCGTCGAAGCGGGCGAGAACGCTCAGATCCGGTACGACGGCCCGGCGCTGCGCTCCGGCACCCGGTACGAGTGGAGCGTCACGGTCTGGAACGCCGACGGCGCCGAGGCGGGCACCGCTGACTCCTGGTTCGAGACCGCGCTGCTGCACCCGGACGAGTGGGCCGCGGTCTGGATCGGTCGCGACCCGAGGATCCAGCCGCCGTTCGACCCGCCGGTCGTCGACGACCTGACCGACCGGGTCCGGCACCTGGCCCCGCCGCCGCACCTCCGCCGGGCGTTCCAGCTGGCGTCGCCGCCGGTCCGCGCTCGCCTCTACGCGACCGCCCGGGGGGTGTACGAGCCCCGACTGAACGGGGTTCGGATCGGCGACCGGGAACTCGCGCCGGGCTGGACCGAGTACCGCACTCGCATCCTGTACCAGACCTACGACGTCACCGACGTCGTGCAGGCCGGCGAGAACGTACTCGGCGCGGTGCTCGCCGACGGCTGGTGGTCGGGGTACGTCGGCTTCGACAGCCGGCACCAGGCCCAGCACTACGGCGACGCACCGCAGTTCCTGGCCCAGCTCGTTTGCGAGTTCGCGGACGGCTCGACCCGCACGATCACCACCGACTCCGAGTGGGTCGAGCGTCCCGGGCCGATCCGCTACGCCGACCTGCTGATGGGCCAGCACGAGGACGCGGCCCTCGCGCTCCCGGGCTGGGACTCCCCCGGCTACGACGCGCACGGGTGGACGCCCGTCCAGGTAGTGGACACCGCACCCGGGCCACTCGTCGCCGAGCCGGACGAACCGATCCGGGTGACCGAGGAACTGCACCCGGTCTCGGTGACCGCACTGGGCGACGGCCGGCACCTGGTGGACTTCGGCCAGAACATGGTCGGCCGGATCCGGCTGACGATCCGGGACGCCAAGCCCGGCCAGCGGATCCGGCTGCGCCACGCCGAGGTGCTGACCGACGGCGAGCTCTACACCGAGAACCTGCGCACCGCCGAGGCCACCGACCTCTACCTGGCCGCCGGGCAACCGCTGGAAACCTTCGAGCCGTCCTTCACGTTCCACGGCTTCCGCTACGTCGAGGTGACCGGCTACCCCGGCACGCTGGCGGCCAGGGACGTCGTCGGCCGCGTCCTGCACAGCGACACACCGTTCACCGGTTCGTTCGAGTGCGACGACGAGACGGTCAACCGGCTGTACCGCAACATCCGCTGGGGACAGCGCGGCAACTGGGTGTCGGTACCCACCGACTGCCCGCAGCGGGACGAGCGGCTCGGGTGGCTCGCCGACGCGCAGATCTTCGCGCCGACCGCGATGCGCAACGCCGACGTCCAGGCGTTCTTCGCCCGGTGGCTCGCCGACGTACGGGCCGCCGCGACCCCGGAGGGCGCGTTCCCGGACATCGCACCGAAGGTCGCGATGCTCACCGAGGGCGCGCCGGCCTGGGGTGACGGGGGCGTGATCATCCCGTGGCTCCTGTACCGCGCCTACGGCGACACCAGGACCCTCGAGCGCTCGTACGACTCGATGACCGCGTGGATCGGGCACGTCCACCGCCACAACCCCGATCTGATCTGGCGTCACCGGGTCGGCAACAACTACGGCGACTGGCTCCAGGTGGACGCCGAAACTCCACGAGACCTCCTGGCCACCGCGTACTTCGCCCAGAGCACCGCGCTGGTCGCCGCCGCGGCACGCGTCCTCGGCCGGGACCCGGAGCCTTACGACACCCTGCACGCGCGCATCCGCGCGGCGTTCGTCGACGCTTTCGTCGAGGACGACGGCCGGGTCATCGGCGACACCCAGACCGGTTACCTGCTCGCGCTCGGGTTCGACCTGCTGCCGCCGCACCTGGTGAAGCCAGCTTTCGCTCGTCTCGCGGCCGACGTGGAGAAGCGCGACCACCACCTGACCACGGGGTTCGTGGGGGTGGCGCTGCTCTGTCCGGTGCTCGCTCGGCACGGCCGCCCCGACCTGGCCTACGCCCTACTGCACCAGGACACCTACCCCTCCTGGGGCTACTCGATCGTCCACGGCGCGACCACGATCTGGGAGCGCTGGGACGGCTGGACCGCCGATCGGGGATTCCAGGCCGCCCAGATGAACTCGTTCAACCACTACAGCCTGGGCTCGGTCGGCGACTGGCTCTACGGCGGCGTCGCCGGGATCGAGCAGGCGCCGGACTCGGTGGGCTACCGGGCGCTCGTCCTGCGTCCCACCGTCGGCGGGCGCCTCACCTGGGCCCGCGCGAGCCAGGAAACGATCCGCGGCCGGGTCGCCTGCGGGTGGCGCCTCGACGGCGACCAGGTCGTCGTCGACGTCGAACTCCCGCCGGGCACCACCGCCGACCTGCTCGTCCCCACCTCCGATCCGACGTCGATCCGCGACGGGAACGGCGAAGCCGTTCCCGGGCCGGAGCTCCGGTTGACGTCCGGCACCTACCGATTCACCGCCCCCCGATAACCCCCACCCCACTCCGGGAGGACACCGATGTCCAGAAAGCGGTCACTCGCCACTGCCGTACTCGCGGCGAGCGTTGCGCTCACCGCAGCCTGCTCCGGCGGTACCAACGCCGCGAACGACGACGGCGGCGGTGGCGACACGCTGCGCATCGCGTCGGTCGCCACCGACCGGGTCGGCACCGAGGCGGTGATCGCCGCCTTCAAGAAGTCCCACCCGGACGTCGAGTTCACGACGTCGTACGCCGACACCGACCAGTACCAGGGGACGCTACGCACGCAGCTGGCCAGCGGCACCGCCCCGGACGTGTTCTTCGCCTGGCCGGGTAACGGCAACCCGGGCGCGATCGAGGTCCTGGCCCCGACCGGCTACATCGAGGACCTCTCCGACCGCCCGTGGGTGAGCGACATCCCGGACGGGATCAAACCGGTCACCGAGGTGGACGGCAAGACGTACGTGGTCCCGCTGACGTTCGCCGGGATCGGCGCCCTCTACAACAAGAAGGCGCTGACCGACATCGGCGGCAAGGAGCCGACGACCTGGTCGGAGATGCTGACGCTCTGCGGCACGGCCAAGTCCAAGGGCAAGGCGCTGTTCGCGCTCGGCAACCAGACGAACTGGGTCACCCAGCTGGCCGACTACGCGCTGGCCGCGACGCTCGTCTACGGCAAGACGCCGGACTTCGCCCAGCAGATGACCGACGGGAAGGCGACGTTCGCCGGGTCGGCGTGGAAGACCGCGCTAGTCCAGTACCAGGAGATGGAGAAGCGGGGCTGCTTCTCGGCCAACCCGCTCGGCACGTCGGTGGAGAACGCGGTTTCGCAGGTCGCCTCCGGTAAGTCGGTCGGCATGATCCACGTGACCTCGGGGCTCAACCAGCTGAAGGCGGAGGCTCCGAGCGGTACCGAGTTCGGCATGTTCGCCGTGCCCGCCACCGACAACCAGGCCGACACCCGGATGCCCGGCGCCGCCGGCGGTTCGTACGCGGTGAACGCGAAGGCGAAGAACAAAGACCTCGCGCAGGAGTTCATCGACTTCCTCGGAACCCCGGAGGCGATCAACGCCTACGCGCAGGAGACCGGCAACCTGCCGGGTATCCCGAACGACGAGTTCAAGGCCGACCCGGCGCTCCAGCCGCTGATCGACGCGCAGAAGGCCGGCAAGACCGTGCCGTTCATGGACCAGCTCTGGCCCAACCCGAAGGTCCAGAACGTGCACTTCGCAGCGATCCAGGACATGTTCTCCGGCAAGGCGACGCCGGATCAGGTACTCGCCCGGATGGACGAGGCCTACAAGGCCGGCTGACCGGAAACAACGAGGCGGGGCGGCCCCGAGAGGGGTCGTCCCGCCGTGTCAATCCCACAGTCGATTAGCCAATGAGTTGCAATGCCCAGCGCATCCGGTCGGCCGCCATCTCGGGGTGCTCGCCGTACTCGGCAGCGAGCCAACAGGCGCAGCCGGTCGGGCCGCCGAAGCTCCGCAGGCTGTCGTCGATCGCGGCTTCCACCTGAGCGGGCGTTGGATGCTCGGACGGTTGCAGCGGGCTGACGAACAGCGCTTCGGCCGCCACTGCAAGCGACATCTAGATCACCCCCCTTCGTCTGCCCCACTGTATGACCATCGTCACTCCGGCGCCCGATGAATGGACATTGCCGGTTGCAAGCCTCCCATTACTACCTTATTGAGGGCAAAACAACACCTCTAACGCGCGTGACGAGGACGTACGAGACCCCCCGCTAAGCTGCTCCACCGGAGGTGGAGCGTGACCGTATCCGAGCAATTCCCCCAATTTCCACCAGACTTCGTATGGGGCGTGGCGACCGCTTCGTATCAAATCGAAGGCGCGGTCAACGAAGACGGACGCGGTCCGTCGGTGTGGGACACGTTCAGTCACACTCCGGGGAAAACCCATAACGGCGAAACCGGTGACGTCGCCGACGACCACTACCACCGGTACGCCGAGGACCTGGACCTGATGGCCGGCCTGGGGGTGGACGCCTACCGCTTCTCGATCGCCTGGCCGCGGATCCAGCCGACCGGTGACGGCCCGGCCAACCCCGCCGGCCTGGACTTCTACGACCGGCTCGTGGACGCGATGCTGGCGCGCGGGATCACCCCCGCGGCGACGCTCTACCACTGGGACCTCCCGCAGGCCCAGGAAGACAAGGGTGGCTGGCTGCAGCGGGACATCCCGCAGCGGTTCGCCGACTTCACCGCGCTCGTCGCCGAGCGGCTGGGCGACCGGGTCGGCTACTGGATCACGCTCAACGAGCCGTTCGTCGTCACCGCGTTCGGGTACGCGCTGGGCACGCACGCCCCGGGGCAACGGCTACTCGCCGGCGCGTTCCCGGTGGCGCACCACCAGCTGCTCGGGCATGGTCTCTCGATCGAGGCGCTGCGCGCGGCCGGCGTCTCGGGCAAGCTCGGCGTCACGAACGCGCTCGCGCCGGTGCACCCGGCGGCCGACGACCCGGCCGACGCCGCTGCGGCGAGCATCCTGGACCTGCTGCACAACCGCACGTACACCGACCCGCTGCTGCTCGGCCGCTACCCCGACGACGTGCCGACCGTGTACCGCGGCGCCGACCTGTCGGTGATCAAGGACGGCGACCTCGCCACGATCTCCACGCCGATCGACTTCTTCGGCGTGAACTTCTACAACCCGCAGCGGGTCGTCGCGTCCGGGCCGGAGAACTTCGGCCACGAGATCGTCGAGTACCCCGGCGTCTCCACCACGGCGATGGGCTGGCCGGTCGTTCCGGAGGCGTTCACCGAGCTGCTCACCGGCCTGACCGCGCGCTACGGCGAGAAGCTGCCGCCGATCTACATCACCGAGAACGGCGCGGCCTACGACGACAAGGCCGACGCCGACGGCCGCGTCCAGGACGACGACCGGATCGCCTACCTCGACGCCCACCTCCGCGCGGTGTACGCGGCGATGGCGGCCGGAGCCGACGTCCGCGGCTACTTCTGCTGGTCGTTCCTCGACAACTTCGAGTGGGCCGAGGGGTACGCGAAGCGGTTCGGGCTCGTCCGCGTCGACTACGAAACGCAGCAGCGGACACCGAAGGCGTCGTACGACTGGTTCCGCGCCGTCATCGCCCGCACCCGGGACGCCCACGGCGAGTAGTCGGTCAGCGCCTGCGGTGCGTCCGCAGGTAAGCGTGCAGGTCCTCGTAGCTGCCGTCGGACGGTCCGGCGGCAGCACGGGCCAGATCGAGCCAGGTGCCGACGCTCGGCCGCACCCGCCGCACGGCCGCGGCCAGATCCGTCTCCTCGATCGGCCGTACCTGGCCCTGCTGCAACGAGTCCGACAATGCCGTGTCGGCCGCGATGTCGACGACCCGCCGCAGGTCAGCGGCGGAGTAGCCGGCGGTCGCCTCGGCGGTCACGCTCAGGTCGAAGTCGGCCACCAGGCGGTCCCGCAGCTGGTAGCGCAGGATCGCGTGGCGGGCGTCGGCGTCCGGCGGTGCGACCAGCACCATCCGGTCCAGACGCCCCGGGCGGCGGAGCGCCGGGTCGAGGTCCCACGGCCTGGTCGTCGACGCCAGCACGACCACCCCGTGGTCGGCCCGGGCCAGCGAGTCGAGCTCGAACAACAGCTGGTTGACGACGGCGCGCAGCGGGCTCGGGTTCTGCAGCCGGGAGCGCTTCGGGCCGAGTGCGTCCACCTCGTCGAGGAAGAGCACGCACGGCGCACTCCGGCGGGCGGTCGCGAAGACCGCGCGTAATCGGCGCTCGGCGGCGGGATTCGACGCCAGCATCTCGGCGGTGGAGGCGGGCCGGTCGAGCACGTCGGAGCGGCCCACCCGGTAGAAGTTCGCGCGCAGTTCGCCGGCGATCGCACGGGCGACGAAGGCCTTGCCGCAGCCGGGCGGCCCGTACAGCAGGACGCCGCCGGTCGTGCGCTTGCCGAATGCCCGGGCGAGCGCGGGGTTCCGGGTCGGGGCGATCGCCCGCTCGATCCGCTCTTTCGCGTCCGCCGCCCCGACGACGTCCGCCAGCGTCAGGTCGGTGAAGACGACGCCGTCCACGTCGCCGACGCCGACCGGATCGGGTAAGCCGTCGTGGACGCGGACGTCGGGCAGGTCCTGCACCTGGGCCTCTGCCGCGTCCCAGTCGAAGCCGGAGCGGTCCACCATGGCCGGGTCGGTGCTCGGACGGTCCGCGGCCACCCGGCTGCCCGGGCGGGTGAGGCCCAACTCGGCGGAGGCCCGTCGCAGCAGCGCGATCGCCTCTTCGTTCGCGGGATCCGACCGGAGCACGGTCGAGCAGTGTTCGAGCGCCTCGGCGGCACGCCCACGGTCGAGCAACAAGCCGGCGACGTGGAGGCGCAGTGGGATGTCACCCGCGGCGGCGGCGACCGCAGCCAACAGGCTGGCCAGGAGCGGATCCTCCTCTGCCGGTCGCATACCGCGCAGCGTATCGACCCCCGGCCGTGCACCGCTTCGGTAGCGCGCACACGTAACAAACATCAACCCGAAAAGCCGATGCCCCCCGATCGGCGGTCGCGAAGTCGCCCACGCGCGCAGCGCAGTTTGCTTTTGTACCTGCTACGGCGCTGGAGCCCGCTGAGGGCAGGGCTGGCAGTCGAGCGCGCTGACGCCGTGACCCCGGGCTTGCTGTCATAAGGAAGCGCGCTCGCCTGTCAGCGTCGTCCTCAGCGGGCCGCCACCAGGGCGACCGCGGTGGCGGCTAGGCCTTCCCCACGGCCGGTGAAGCCGAGGCCGTCGGTGGTGGTCGCGGAGATCGAAACCGGAGCGCCGACTGCGGCGGTGAGCACCTGCTCCGCCTCCGCCCGACGCGCCCCGATCCGCGGCGCGACCCCGATCAACTGCACCGACACGTTCCCGATCAGGTGTCCGGCGGCCCGCACCCGCCGGGCGGTCTCGGCGAGCAGCGTCACGCCCGAAGCACCGGCCCACTCCGGCCGATCGGTGCCGAAGTTGGTCCCCAGATCCCCGAGCCCCGCGGCCGAGAGCAACGCGTCGCAGGCCGCGTGCGCCGCGACGTCGCCGTCGGAGTGACCGGCGAGGCCGGGCTCACCGGGCCACTCCAGCCCAGCGACCCAGCAGTCCCGATTCTGGTCGTACGCGTGCACGTCGCTGCCGATGCCCACTCGCGGCAACCGCGGCGACGGCTCACCCACCGGCAGCGGCGCTCCGGCCGGCGCGGGGCTGATCGGCGCAGGCAACTGGGAGCCCAGTTCGTGGGCGCCCAGCTCCACCGTGTCGGGAATCTCCACGGCACCGGGGTCGGTAATGATCTCCGGCGCGGGCTCGGGTGTCGTCGTCACGTGCGGGAGCCTGCCATGCCGCTCGCCGAGCGCTGAACACCGCTCTCCTCCGCGAGGACCGCATGTGCGACGACCAGGTCGAACGGTCGCGTGATCTTCAGCGCGGACGCGTGCCCCGGCACGGTGTGTACCGGAACCCCGAGCCGCTCCACCAGACCGGCGTCGTCGGTAACGTCTTTTCGACCGCCCGTTGCCGCCGTCGCGTGCGCCTCGGCCAACACCGACCGGGCGAACCCCTGCGGCGTCTGGACCAGTCGGAGCACTTCCCGGTCGACTGTGGACGACGCGACGCCGTCCGGACCGACCTGACGCACGGTGTCGACCACCGGCAGCACCGGCACCACCGCCGGATGCCCGGCCCGCACCGCCGCCGCGACCTCGTCGGCCAGCCCGGGGGGCGCCAACGCACGCGCGGCGTCGTGCACGAGCACGATGTCGCAGTGGCTCGGGGCGGCAGCCAGCGCGATCGCTACCGACGCTTGGCGGGTGTCACCGCCCTCGACGACTACCAGCTCGGCGGCCGAGACGACCGGCGCGAGCAGGCCGCGAACCGTCTCGGCGGCGCCGGGTGGGGCCGCCACGACCACCGCGGCGACGCTGCGGGCCGCTGCCAGCCGCCGTACGGCGTGCACCACCAGCGGTTCCCCGCCGAGGTGACGGAGCGACTTCGGTGCCCCCGGACCAAGACGCTCGCCCCGGCCGGCAGCCGGGACGAGCGCAACGGTGTCTCGAGTGTCCAGTGCGGACACGAACTACGAAGCCAGGACCTTGTCGAGCAGCTGCTCGGCGTCGTCCTTGCCAGTCCCCTCGGCGAGGGCGAGTTCGCCGACGAGGATGTCGCGGGCCTTCGCGAGCATGCGCTTCTCACCAGCGGAGAGGCCACGCTCCTTGTCACGCCGCCAGAGATCACGAACGACCTCGGCGACCTTGTTCACGTCACCGGAGGCGAGCTTCTCGAGGTTCGCCTTGTAGCGACGCGACCAGTTGGTCGGCTCCTCGGTGTGGGGAGCGCGGAGAACCTGGAAGACCTTGTCCAGACCCTCCTCGCCCACCACCTCGCGGACGCCGACGATTTCCGCGTTCTCGGCAGGGACACGAACGGTCAGGTCACCCTGGGCGACCTTCAGGACGAGATACTGCTTTTCGACACCCTTGATCGTTCGGGTTTCGATGGCCTCGATGAGAGCGGCCCCGTGGTGGGGGTACACAACGGTCTCGCCGACGGTGAAAGTCATGAGTCGGAAACCCCTTTCGCTGTGTCAAGGATAACACGGCGTCACCGCGATCGGGCATGGTCTGGGCCACTGAAACCGCAGGTCAGGGGACGTGACAAAACTCTTGGAAGCTTGACACGTTCATCCGGCCTCTGATCGGCGCGCTGGTCATCGTCGGTGGCCGGGTTCCACACAAAGGACGGTACCGGGTTCCGCCAGGCCCACCATGTGAGATCAGCCGCAGCCTCGTCGACCGACCCGTAAGCCCTGTTCGGCCGAGGTCCCGGGGCCCGTTTCCGACCCTCACCTACGGAATCCGTAGGTGGGGGCCGACGAACACGGCGAGCCGACCGACGCACCGGCGACGCGACGGCCTCCAGGGCGTACCGACCGACCGCGCACGCACCGCTCCGACCCCCCGACTCCGCCGTTCGTCGCCCGGTTGCCGGACGCTCCGGTGGCCGCTTTTTCCGGGTTTTGAGACCCGATCTGGGAGTGAGGTGGCGCGCTGTCGAGGAGTCGGTCACAGTAGGGGAGAGCGTGGTGGAGGCGCCGATGAGCCGCCGACCTGACAGTGACGAACCGGCCAGCGACGAGCCTGGCCACGACGGAGAGATCCGCGGTCTGCCGCCCGAGTGGGGGACGATCGTGGTCCCCGATGACCTGCGCGATCTGGCCGACGAGATCTCTGCGGTGCAGGCCGAGCTGGCCGGTCGACCCCCCGGTCGACGACGGCGGTGGCCGCGCCCCGGAATGTCCGCGCCGCTGTGTGCGCTGATCCTCTTCCTGGTGGCCGCGATCGGCAGCTTGATGGTGATCGTGTTGCCCAAACCGAACCGGCCGCCCAGGCGGGAGCCGCTGGCCAGCCCGAGCGTGGCCGTCGGCGTGGCGGGCGGGCTGGTACCCCCCCTCTCCCTGGTCGGCTCCGATGGGCAAGGTTCGTCGCTACGCGAGTTCCGGCCGTCCGTGTTGCTGATCTCCCCCGCCGGCTGCGTTCGCTGTGCGGCAGTACGGAATCAGCTGATCGAGGCGACTGACGAGACTCAGCTCACCATTGTCTGGATTACGGAGAGTAAGCGGCCCGTTACAGAAGTACCTGGCCTGCCGACCGGGCGGCTCGTCTCCCTGGCCGATCCGACCGGAACCGCCAGAGCCGCGATCGCCAACGTCTCGGCGACCGAGCCGACCGCCGTCCTGGTGCGGACCGACGGGCGGATCCGCCGGATCGTCCCGAACGTGCCGGACCCCGCTCAGCTCCGGCCGGAGCTCGCCGCACTGACGATCCGCTGACGCCCGTTGACGATCTCGACACCGACCCGACGCGCTCCCGCCCGGTGGATCCGTGCCGGTTGGGCGCTGATCCGGGCGTGCCACCCCGAGCCCGCTCTCGCCGTGACCGTCGGCGTCACCGCGCTCGCTGCGGCCAGTGGCCGGTCCGTCGCAGGCCTGGCGGCGGTGGCCACCGCGGTGCTCGCCGGGCAGCTGGCGACCGGCTGGAGCAACGACTGGCTGGACGCCGACCGCGACGCGGCCGTCGGGCGGACGGACAAGCCGGTGGCTACCGGCGAGGTCTCCCGCCGTCTCGTCGGCGTGGCGGCGCTCGTCGCGGGGCTGGCCTGCGTCCCGCTCTCGCTGCTCTCCGGCTGGCAGGCCGGCCTGGTCCATCTGGCCGCGGTGGGCTGCGCGCTGGCCTACAACGCCCGCCTGAAGTCGACGCCGTTCTCCGCCCTCCCGTACGCGCTCGCGTTCGCAGCGGCACCGGCGTTCGTCACGCTCGCTCTCCCCGGCTCGCCGTGGCCGCCGGTGTGGCTGACGGTGGCCGGTGCCGCGCTCGGCGCCGGTGCGCACTTCGCGAACGTCCTCGGTGACCTGGAGGAGGATGCGGCGACCGGTATCCGCGGCCTGCCTCACCGACTCGGCCGACGAGCGAGCGAGGCGATCGCAGCCGGGTTGATGGCGCTGGTGGCGGTCGTGTTGACGGCCGGACCGCCCGGGCCGCCGCGGCCCATCGCCTGGGGCATCCTGGGCGTCACCGCGATCGCGCTCGGCCTCGGCGCCGTCCTGGGACGTCGGCCGGGCTCCCCGGCGCTGTTCCGGGCGGTGCTGGTCGCCGCGGTCTGCGACGTCGCGCTGCTACTCCTCAGCGGCACCAATCTCTGACGAATAGCGTCGCTGACCTCGGGTAATTCGTAGCTCGGCGTGGCACGCCGACCCGATGCGCGGACCCGCGTCGGCCAGACACTACGCTATAGGCGGTCTACGCAACGTAGATACCCGAGGTGTGTACGCGCAGTCGACGCCTATCCCGCTCGCCTGCGTCAGTAGAGGCCAGAGAGGAAGCTGCCGTGAGCCGCTCGACGGACACCAGGCGGCGTGGCCGCCGGGCCGCGACCCTGATCACGCTAGGTCTCGTCGGCGCGTTCGCGCTGACCGGTTGCAGCTCCGGCCAGATCGCGGAGACCGCGCTCAAGGTCGCGTCGATCCCCGGGGTCGACTCGCAGGCCGGTGACGTAGCGATCCGGAACGTCGTGGTGTCCTTCCCCCCGGAGGGCTACACCTGGCCCGCCGGCAGCAACGTCCCGCTGCAGCTCACGCTGATCAACAACGGCAACACCGGCGACCGGCTGACGTCGGTCACCAGTGACATCGCCGGCTCCGTGGTGCTGCAGGAGGTACCGGAGGGCGGTCAGGCCACGGTCGGACCGACCGTCACCCCGTCCGCGAGTGCCTCCGAGACCGCCTCGCCGTCAGCGGGCACACCGAGCGCCGGCGACGTGACGCCGTCCGGCGCGGTCGTGGTCGGCACGCCGACGCCGACGCTCAGCGGTGGGGTGCCGAGCCCGGCGCCATCCCGCGGAACGCCGTCCCCGGTCGTCGAGTCGCCGCTGGCGACCGCGAGCCCGGCCGCCTCGCTGCCGCTGGAGATCCCGGCCCGCCGAGTGGTCCCGCTCCAGCCGGGTGGCCCGCAGCTCGTCCTGACCTCGATCACCGAGGAGCTCGACGCGGCGACGGTCGTCACCGTGACGTTCAACTTCGAGCGCGGCGGCTCGGTGACCCTGCAGGTGCCGTTCGCCGCGCCGGAGAGCCCGCTGCCCCGCGCCTCGGTCACCCACGAGAACGAAGAGGGCGGCCACGGCGTCGAGTCCGAGCACGGCACGGAAGAAGACAACGAGCACGCCGAGTAGGCGCACTCCGCACTCCCGACGGCGGGCGGCCGGACCACGTGTGGTCCCGCCGCCCGCCGCTTTGTGTCACACCGGCACCGTAGGGTTCGGCTCATGCCACCCCGCACCGCTACCAAGGCCAACCGCGAGCGGCCCGCCTACCGCTGTACCGAGTGCGGCCTCACCGTTGCGAAGTGGGTCGGCCGGTGTCCCGAGTGCCAGGCCTGGGGCACGATCGACGAGGTCGGTGCGGGCCCGGTCGCTCTGCAGCAGGTGGGTGCCGGTCCGGTCACCGCACCGGCCCGCCCGATCGGCGAGATCGACGTCCGGGCCGCCCAGTCCCGGCCGACCGGCGTCGACGAGCTCGACCGGGTACTCGGCGGCGGCCTGGTGCCGGGCGCCGTTCTACTGCTCGCCGGCGAGCCGGGCGTGGGTAAGTCGACGCTGCTGCTCGAGGTCGCTCATCGGTATGCCGCCAGCGGCGGTGCGCCGGCGCTGGTGGTCACTGGCGAGGAGTCCGCAGCCCAGGTCCGGCTGCGCGCCGACCGCACCGACCGGATCCACCCGTCGCTCTTCCTCGCGGCCGAGACCGACCTCTCCGCCGTGCTCGGTCATGTGGAGGCGGTCTCCCCCGGGCTGCTCGTCGTCGACTCGGTGCAGACCATCTCCTCACCCGCGCTCGACAGCGCGCCGGGCAGCGTCACCCAGGTACGCGCGGTCACCTCGACCCTGATCGCCTCGGCGAAGGCCCGCAACATGGCGACGATCCTCGTCGGTCACGTCACGAAGGACGGCAACGTGGCCGGCCCGCGCGTGCTCGAGCACCTCGTCGACGTCGTCCTGCACTTCGAGGGCGAGCGGCACTCGACGCTGCGGCTGGTCCGCGCGGTGAAGAACCGGTACGGGCCGTCCGACGAGGTCGGTTGTTTCGAGATGCACGACCGCGGCATCCGCGGCCTGGCCGACCCGTCCGGGCTATTCCTCACCCGGCACAGCGAGGCGGTACCGGGTACCTGCGTGTCGGTGCTCCTGGAGGGGGTCCGGCCGCTGCTGGCCGAGGTACAGGCGCTGGTGGCGCCCAGCCACATCCCCACTCCCCGGCGAGCGGTCAGCGGGCTCGACTCGGCCCGCGTCGCGATGGTGCTCGCGGTCACCGAACGACGGGGCCGAGTGCGGCTGCAGGAGCGCGACGTCTACACCGCGACGGTCGGCGGCGCGAAGGTCACCGAGCCCGCCGGAGACCTCGCGGTCGCGCTCGCCGTGGCGTCGGCTGCGCGCGACGAGGCGCTGCCACCCGACCTGGTGGCGATCGGCGAGCTCGGGCTGTCCGGCGACGTCCGCCGGGTGGGCGCGGTGGAGCGGCGATTGGCCGAGGCCGCGCGCCTGGGCTTTCGGCAGGCGCTGGTGCCGACCGGCTCGATCGAGCGCAAGCCACCGAACATGATCGTCACCGAGGTCGACGATCTACGGGCCGCCTTGGGGCACGCGTTCCGGGATAAGGTGCGTAGCCTGTCCGAGGTACGGCCGACGCCGTCCGGGGAAGGATCCCCAACAGGTCGACGACGCCCTGCTCCGTGAGGCTGCGCTTCGGAGATCGGACTTGCCCGCGGCGGGCACTCTGAGGCTGTCCAGGGAGTCCGCTACGACCGCCGCGCCGGTGGAGTGCCAACTTGTGTCGGTACTCCGACACGGTGTCACCAGCGGGCCCACACCGCGCGGAGAGGCGTGGCCGCCGTAGACTGCCGGAGAATCAGATGCCTGGAGGTACAGCCGTGGTCGGGACGGAGCGCGATGAGCAGCTCCGGCAAACGCTCGCCCGGATCGCGCCGGGTACCTCCCTGCGGGACGGACTCGACCGGATTCTGCGCGGTAGCACCGGTGCCCTGATCGTTTTCGGACACGACAAGACCGTCGACGCGATCTCGACCGGCGGCTTCCCGCTCGACGTCGAGTTCACCCCCACCGGGCTTCGTGAGCTGGCGAAAATGGACGGTGCGCTGGTGCTGTCCAACGACGGCTCGCGGATCGTGCGGGCCGCCGTGCACCTGATGCCCGACTCGTCGATACCGGCGGTCGAGTCCGGCACCCGGCACCGCACCGCCGAGCGGGTGTCCAAGCAGACCGGCTTCCCGGTGATCTCGGTCAGCCAGTCGATGCGCATCATCGGGCTCTACGTCGGCGGCACCCGCTACGTGCTGGACGAGACGTCGTCGATCCTGTCGAAGGCCAACCAGGCACTCGCGACGCTGGAGCGCTACAAGCTGCGGCTCGACGAGGTGTCCGGCACCCTGTCGGCGCTGGAGATCGAAGACCTGGTCACGGTCCGCGACGCGATGTCGGTGACCCAGCGGCTGGAGATGGTCCGCCGGATCTCCGACGAGATCGCCGGCTACGTGATCGAGCTCGGCACCGACGGACGCCTGCTCAAGCTCCAGCTGGACGAGCTGATGGCCGGCGTCGACGCCGACCGTGAGCTGGTGATCCGCGACTACCTGCCCTCCGGCCGCCGCACCAGGTCGGTCGCCGACGTCCTCGACGACCTCGACCGGCTGTCCGCGACCGAGCTGCTCGACCTGACGCTGGTCGCCCGCGGAGTCGGCTACCCGGCCACGGCCGACACCCTGGAAGGCGCCGTGAGCCCGCGCGGTTACCGGCTGCTCGCGAAGGTTCCCCGCCTGCCGGGCGCGGTCATCGACCGCCTGGTCGAGCACTTCGGCGGGCTCCAGAAGCTGCTCGGAGCGACGGTCGACGACCTCCGCGCGGTAGAGGGCGTCGGCGACGCCCGCGCCCGCTCGGTGCGCGAAGGCCTCTCCCGCCTAGCCGAGTCCTCAATCCTCGAACGCTACGTATAGCGGCCCGCCCAGAACGACGCGCCGCTGATGGTTGGCACGCGTTCCGGGTAGCGCGCCGGGTGGTTGTCGCGCTCTCCGGGTCGCGCCGGGTGGTTGTCGCGCTCTCCGGGTCGCGCCGGGTGGTTGTCGCGCTCTCCGGGTCGCGCTGGGTGGTTGTCGCGCTCTCCGGGTCGCGCCGGGTGGTTGTCGCGCTCTCCGGGTCGCGCTGGGTGGTTGTCGCGCTCTCCGGGCAGTGCAGCGTTCCGGGGTGGGCGTCCACGGCGACCGGCCCTCCGCTCCGAAGGTGTTGCCACGACCGTAGGAATCCACCGGCCGCCGCGACGTGTTTTCGGGAAGACCACCTCCCACGGAGCACCCGGACGTGGTTTTCGGGGAAGACCACCTCTCAAGGGGCCGTCGCGGCATGGTTTTTCGGCAAAACCCCAAGCGCCACCCGCGCATGACGAAGCGCCCGCCCCGAATCGGGACGGGCGCTTCTGGTGTCAGCGCTCGCCGGCGCGGTGGCCGGCGGAGATCACTTGACCGAGACGGTGGCGCCGGCAGCCTCGCACTGGGCCTTCGCCGTCCTGGGCGGGCCGTGCACCTCAGGGATTCACCGTGAAGGGGACGGGCTTGCTCTCCAGGGTGCCCAGGCGAGCCACCAGCTGGTACTTGCCCGGCTTCACCGGGGCGCCGGTGACGCAGTTCTTCGACGACGTCGTCCCGCCCCACTTGATGTAGTAGTTGAGCGTCTCCCCCGGTACGAGCTTCCGATCGACCGTGGCCGCGGCGGCGTCCGCGCGCGAGCTGCAGTCGTCGGACGACCACACCTTCGCCGTGCCGGAGAGGATCTTGAGCTCCTGCTCGTTCGAGCCGACGTCGCGGCGGCACGCGGCCGACGAGGAGTTCTTGACGACCAGCCGCATGGCGGCGAACTCACCGATCCGCACCGAGCCGTCGGAGGGCACGGCGGTGAGGGTGAGCGCCGTGTCCGCACACGCCGCCGAGGAGGACTTGGATCCGCCGGCCGGTGCCTGCGGTGCGGCGGTCGCCGAGTCGGGCGACTCCTGGCTTGGGGAGGCGTCGGCGGAGCCTGCCCCGGACTCGCCGGGATCGGGTGAGTCACCGCCGCCTGCCGCCGGGGAGGCCTGGGTCGTGGAGGGCACGCCGACTACACGTGCCGCGTCACTGCCGGAACCACCGGAGATCATGCACGACGCGAACGCCAGCAGAATGATTACCAGTGGCCCGAGGATCAACAGGCGCCGACGCCAGTAGACGCTGGATGGGTGGGGTCCGACCGTCCAGTTCATGGTGGACGAACGGTATCGCTCCGAGCCGCCGGATGCGCGACGGCGCGCCGAGTCTCAACCTGACGTGGAGACGATCACACGCGTCCGCCGTCCACCTCCCGTCTCACCGCCGCGGCGGGGGCACGGCGCGCGGGAAGACACCGACCCTGGCACGATCAACGCTGATGTCAGCGACCCCCGCCTTCGATACCCAGCCCCCGGAGATCCCGCTCGCTACCAGGTTCGCCGCACTCGTCCTCGACTGGTACGGCGAGAACGCCCGGGACCTTCCCTGGCGCACCGCGGACGCCACTCCCTGGGGCGTCCTCGTCAGCGAAATCATGCTCCAGCAGACGCCGGTCTCCCGCGTCCTGCCCGCGTACGAAGCGTGGATGGCGCGCTGGCCGACGCCGGCGGCGCTGGCGGCGGACGAGCCGGGCGAAGCCGTCCGCGCCTGGGGGCGCCTCGGTTATCCGCGGCGTGCGCTCCGGCTGCACGAGTGCGCGGTGGCGATCACCGAGCGGCACGGCGGGCAGCTCCCGACCGACCTGGAGTCCCTGCTCGCGCTGCCAGGCGTCGGGGCGTACACGGCCCGGGCCGTCGCGTCGTTCGCGTACCGGCAGCGTCACGCGGTCGTGGACACCAACGTCCGGCGGGTGCTCAGCCGGGTCGTGACCGGGGTGGCCGACGCCGCTCCGGGGTCCGCCACCCGTGACCTCGCGTTGGCCGAGCCGCTCGTCCCCACGGACGCCGAGGTGGCCGCGCGCTACGCAGTCGCGGTGATGGAGCTCGGAGCGCTCGTCTGTACGGCTCGAGCGCCCCGCTGCGCCGACTGTCCGATCGTGGCCGACTGTGCGTGGTTCCGCGCCGGTAAGCCGGCCTACGACGGACCGGTGCGGCGTCCCCAGGGTTACGCCGGCACCGACCGGCAAGTGCGTGGGCGGTTGCTGGCCGTCCTACGGGACGCCGAGGGCCCGGTCGCCCAGGCGGCGCTGGACGTCGTCTGGCACGACGCCGTGCAGCGCAGCCGCGCCCTGGACGGCCTCGTGACCGACGGGCTCGTCGATCCGCTCCCCGACGGCCGCTACGCCCTACCCCGCTGATCTACGCCAAGTCCGCCTCCACGACGCGTGTGAAGGCGGATTTGGCGTAACTGCGCGTCCGGCCCAGCTCCGGTGAAACGCCGAAGGGCGAGCCCAACGGGGCCCGCCCTTCGAGCGAAACAGCGTGCCTTACTCGGCGGCCGTCTCGCCGGTGGCGATCTCGGCGGTGACCGCATCCGGCAACGGAGCCGGCTTGTCAGCACCGCGGAACGTGAACTCGCCCTTGGTGTTGTCCTTCTCGTCGAGCCCGGTCACGTCGACGACGACGATCTGACCGGCGGACAGCTCGCCGAACAGGATCTTCTCCGACAGCGTGTCCTCGATCTCGCGCTGGATCGTCCGACGCAGCGGCCGAGCACCCAGCACCGGGTCGTAGCCCTTCGCCGCGAGCAACTTCTTCGCGTTGTCGGTGAGCTCCAGCCCCATGTCCTTGTTCTTCAGCGCGGTGTCCACCCGGTTCAGCATGAGGTCGACGATCTGAACGATCTCTTCCTCGGTGAGCTGGTGGAAGACGATCGTGTCGTCGATCCGGTTGAGGAACTCGGGACGGAAGTGCTGCTTCAGCTCGTCCTGGACCTTGAGCTTCATCCGCTCGTAGTTGCTGGTCGTGTCGTTGCCGGCCTGGAAGCCGAGCGACACGGCCTTGGCGATGTCGCGGGTACCCAGGTTGGACGTCAGGATCAGCACCGTGTTCTTGAAGTCCACGATCCGGCCCTGGCCGTCGGTCAGGCGACCGTCTTCCAGGATCTGCAGGAGCGTGTTGAACACGTCCGGGTGAGCCTTCTCGACCTCGTCGAAGAGCACCACGGAGAACGGCTTGCGGCGCACCTTCTCGGTGAGCTGGCCGCCCTCGTCGTACCCGACGTAGCCGGGAGGGGCACCGACGAGCCGCGACACGGTGTACCGGTCGTGGAACTCGGACATGTCGAGCTGGATCAGCGCGTCCTCGTCACCGAACAGGAACTCGGCGAGCGCCTTCGAGAGCTCGGTCTTACCCACACCGGACGGGCCGGCGAAGATGAACGAACCACCGGGACGCTTCGGGTCCTTCAGGCCGGCCCGGGTACGCCGGATGGCCTGCGAGACCGCCTTGATCGCCTGCTCCTGGCCGACGACCCGCTTGTGCAGCTCGTCCTCCATGCGCAGGAGACGGCTGGTCTCCTCCTCGGTGAGCTTGAAGACCGGGATGCCCGTCCAGTTCGCCAGGACCTCGGCGATCTGCTCGTCGTCGACCTCGCTCACGACGTCGAGGTCGCCGGCCTTCCACTCCTTCTCCCGCTGCGCCTTCTGGCCCAGCAGCTGCTTCTCCTTGTCGCGGAGCGACGCGGCCTTCTCGAAGTCCTGCGCGTCGATCGCGGACTCCTTCTCCCGCCGCACGCCCGCGATGCGCTCGTCGAACTCGCGCAGGTCCGGCGGAGCGGTCATCCGACGGATCCGCATCCGGGCGCCGGCCTCGTCGATCAGGTCGATCGCCTTGTCCGGCAGGAAGCGGTCGGAGATGTACCGGTCGGCCAGCGTCGCGGCCGCGACCAGCGCCCCGTCGGTGATCGAGATCCGGTGGTGGGCCTCGTAGCGGTCACGCAGGCCCTTGAGGATCTCGATCGTGTGCGCCAGCGACGGCTCGCCGACCTGGATCGGCTGGAACCGACGCTCGAGAGCGGCGTCCTTCTCGACGTACTTGCGGTACTCGTCGAGCGTGGTGGCGCCGATCGTCTGCAGCTCACCCCGGGCCAGCATCGGCTTCAGGATCGACGCGGCGTCGATCGCGCCCTCGGCGGCACCCGCACCCACCAGGGTGTGGATCTCGTCGATGAACAGGATGATGTCGCCGCGGGTGCGGATCTCCTTGAGCACCTTCTTCAGGCGCTCTTCGAAGTCACCGCGGTAGCGCGACCCGGCGACCAGCGCGCCGAGGTCGAGCGTGTAGAGCTGCTTGTCCTTGAGCGTCTCGGGCACCTCGCCCTTGACGATCGCCTGCGCCAGCCCTTCGACGACGGCGGTCTTGCCGACGCCGGGCTCGCCGATCAGCACCGGGTTGTTCTTGGTGCGGCGGGACAGCACCTGCATGACCCGCTCGATTTCCTTTTCCCGACCGATGACCGGGTCGAGCTTCTGCTCGCGTGCGGCCTGGGTCAGGTTGCGACCGAACTGGTCGAGGACGAGCGAGGTGGACGGCGTGCCTTCGGCTGGGGCACCGGAGCCGGCCGGCTCCTTGCCCTGGTAGCCGGAGAGCAGCTGGATCACCTGCTGGCGGACCCGGTTGAGGTCAGCCCCCAGCTTCACCAGGACCTGGGCGGCCACGCCCTCGCCCTCGCGGATGAGCCCGAGCAGGATGTGCTCGGTGCCGATGTAGTTGTGGCCCAGCTGCAGGGCCTCGCGGAGCGACAGCTCCAGCACCTTCTTGGCCCGTGGCGTGAACGGGATGTGCCCGCTCGGCGCCTGCTGACCCTGCCCGATGATCTCCTCGACCTGCTGGCGAACGCCCTCCAGCGAGATCCCCAGGGACTCGAGCGCCTTGGCCGCGACGCCCTCACCCTCGTGGATGAGGCCGAGCAGGATGTGCTCGGTGCCGATGTAGTTGTGGTTGAGCATCCGGGCTTCTTCTTGAGCCAGGACGACAACACGCCTCGCGCGGTCGGTAAACCTCTCGAACATCCCTCGTTAGCTCCTCACGTGCCGGTGGGCACCGTGTGGTCGCGAACACCTGATGGCGCCCGTCCCACCACTGTAGTCGGGTGATGACCTCCGGCCACCCGCCGCGGGAACCGGATCCGGCTACCGCCGGTGCACCGCACCGGCGACGTCCATGACTACGGTTCTTACAACGGTGGAGCGGAAGCCACGCTTCCGACCGGCTGTCCGCTGAGAGCGAACAACCGCCTCGTCCCGCCACGGTCGGCTTTTCGCCGACCGCATAACTACCCCTAACAGCAGGTTACGGACGCTCTGCACGGCGGCGTCCGCGGGGTGGCCGGTACGGGGCCGGCGGCGGGGCAGGGAGCCCGAAAGGAGTACGTCGAGAGGCGGTGCTGGGGCTAACGGTGAGCACCCACCGCTGTCCGGGTCAGCTCGCGTGGAACTTCTGAACGATGTCGTTAGGGATACGACCGCGGTCGGAAACCTTGAATCCGCGCTTCTTGGCCCATTCCCGGATGGCCTGGTTCTGCTCGCGATCAGCGGTCGCAGTGGAGCCGGAGGAACGGGTGCGGGCAGCGGCGGCCTGCTTCACTGCGGCGGACCGGCCGGACTTACGCGCAGCGCCGACGTAAGGCGCTACCGCATCCCGCAAGGTCGCGGCGTTCTTGGACGACAGATCGATTTCGTAAGATACGCCGTCGAGCGAGAACGAGACCGTCTCTTCTGCTTCCCC
The DNA here is from genome assembly GCF_039536245.1 of Cryptosporangium minutisporangium. Lineage (NCBI taxonomy): Bacteria > Bacillati > Actinomycetota > Actinomycetes > Cryptosporangiales > Cryptosporangiaceae > Cryptosporangium > Cryptosporangium minutisporangium. The sequence continues at coordinate 261,363 of NZ_BAAAYN010000017.1, forward strand.
TCCGTCGATGTCATCGACGAGAAGCACCTGCACCTTCTGCGCCACGAATTCCTCCCGGCTCACCAGAAAAACTGGGTACGGCTAAATACAATCACGGCACCGACCGAAACGCCAATACCCAGTATCCACAAAACGCTGGGTAACCGCTCAGCACCCTGCCTGCGGTCACCCAACCGTCGCAGTTAAACCGGTCGGACGAACGGGAACAGAATCGTCTCTCGGATGCCGCGACCGGTGAACACCTGGAGCAAACGGTCCACGCCCATACCCATTCCACCGGACGGTGGCATGCCGTATTCGAGGGCGCGCAGGAAGTCCTCGTCCAACTGCATCGCCTCGACGTCTCCCTTGGCCGCCATGGCGGACTGGGCGACCAGGCGTTCGCGCTGGATGACCGGGTCGACCAGCTCGGAGTAGGCGGTGCCGCGCTCCACCCCGTCGATGTAGAGGTCCCACTTCTCCGCGACGCCCGGCACCGACCGGTGTGGACGCGTCAGCGGACTGGTGTCGAGCGGATAGTCCCGGACGAAGATGGGCCCGGCCAGCCGCTCCTCGCACAATGCCTCGAACAGCTCCTCGACCAGCTTCCCGTGGACCCACAGTGGATTCACAGCGATACCGTGCTTCTCGGCGTACGTGCGCAAGGTCTCGATCGGCGTCTCCGGCGTGACCTCCTCGCCGACCGCCTCGGAGACGAGCGTAAAGAGCGACGCGGTCTCCCATTCACCGCTCAGGTCGATCTCGGACCCGTCGAAGCGCTCCACGATCGTCGAGCCGAAGACCGCGGTGGCGGCCTCCTGGTACAGCTCCCTGGTCAGCCGGGCCATGGTGTCGTAGTTACCGTAGGCTTCGTACACCTCGAGCATGGTGAATTCCGGCGAGTGCGTGGAATCCGCCCCTTCGTTACGGAAGTTTCGATTGATCTCGTAAACCTTCTCAATGCCACCCACCACACAACGCTTCAAGAAGAGCTCTGGTGCGATGCGTAGGTAGACGTCGAGATCGAACGCGTTGAAATGCGTGATGAACGGCCGAGCGGCCGCGCCTCCGTGCACGGTCTGCAACATCGGCGTCTCGACCTCGAGGAACTCCCGACGGTTCAGGGAATCCCGTAGCGCGCGTACCGTCTCGGTACGTACTTCCACCATCCGGCGGGCTTCCGGCCGAACGATCAGATCCGCATAACGCTGTCGGATCCGGGTTTCCTCACCCATCGGCTTGTGAGCGACCGGCAACGGACGCAGAGCCTTTGCGGTGAGCACCCAACGATCGGCGAGGATGCTCAACTCGCCTCGCCGGGACGTGATGACCTCACCGTCGATCCCCACGTGATCGCCGAGATCGACCAGGGACTTCCAGCTCTCCAGCGATTCCGCGCCGACCTGGGCGAGGCTGAGCATCACCTGCAGCTCGGTGCCGTCGCCCTCCCGCAGCGTCGCGAAACAGAGCTTGCCGGTGTTGCGGATGAAGAGGACCCGTCCGGTCACCGAAACGCGCTCGCCGGTGTGCTCGTCCGGCCCCAGGTCGGGGTAGCGGCCCCGGATCTCCGCCAGCGTCGTCGTGCGCGCGAAGCCCACCGGATACGGCTCGATGCCCTCGGCGAGCATTCGGGCCCGCTTCTCCAGCCGGACCCTGACCTGCTCTGGCAGGTCGCTCTCGAACGCGTCGGCGTCGGCCGCCGGGTCGGCGTTCCCCGGCGAAACAGGAGCCCCGTTGTCAGAGCGCGCGGGCTGGTCGGTGGAGTTCTCGGTCACGCGTGGAGCCTATCGAGCCTCGCCGATCCGTTTTGACCGGCGGCAGCGGTATCAATTCCGCCGTTGCGTCGCAGATCTCATCTCCCGCGGGAGGGCGGCGTATTCGATCCGGTGACGCCGCGGATCCGACGTCGCAGTGCGGAACTCGCGACCGGGCCGAGGTCGTCGGCGACCTCGAGCAGTATTCCGAGCCGGTCCAGCGCGTCCAGCGCGGCGGTGGACCCGTTCGGGTCGACGGCTTCGAACAACTCCATGCCGACGAACGCCGCCGAGACCGCGTGCGCCAATCCGGTCACGTCGACGACCTGTTCGATCGGCGATCCGGTGACCACCCGGCGGAGCACACCTTCGATCTCCCGCACCCAGAGCTGGATCGCCTCGCTGGTCGCGGACGCCAGACGCTCGTCGCCCTGCGCGCCGGCCAACATCTGGGCCAGCAGCGTGACGTTGCCCCGCTCGCGCTGATCGGCGTGCAGGTCGCGGCCGAGCGCGAGCAGTTCCCGCATCGTCCGGATCGCCGCGAAGCGCTCCCGGTACCGGGCGACGTCGGCCGCGGTGGCTGCCCGGCAGGCCTCGTTCAGCAGGTCCGCGACGCTGCCGAAGTGGTAGAAGACCAGCGCCTGGTTGACGCCGGCGGTGGCCGCCACCGTCCGCGCGGACGTACCGGCGATGCCGTTCCGGCGAACCGTCTCGATCGCCCCGTCGATCAAGCGCTGCCGGGTGTCCTCCGCCATTCGTCTCCGTTCACCGAGGCCGCTTCGGGCCGCTCGTCGTGGCCCGGCGCCGACGGTAGTCCGCGGCCGACCGGCTCCGCGCTCGGGCCGAAGCCCACTCCGTCGGCGACCCTCGCCACGACCCACCGAATCACCGGCAGCCGCGCGAGCCAACCGAGCACGGCGGGCCCCGCGCCGACGTGCTCGACGGCGAGCGCGACCGCCTCGACACCATCGACCACTACGCCGTCGTCGCGTTCGTACCGCACCCGGTACAGCGCGCCCGGATATTCCCGGGCGTCCGCCAGCGTCAGCCCGACTCCGTCCGAGCGGCCGAACGCGCCGTGCAGCTCGCGGCACTGCACGCAGCCGAGGTCCAGATAGAGCGTGGCGGATCGGAACCCGGCCGGACGCCGTCGCGGGATCCAGCGCCGCACCCGGCTGCGGTACGCCGTCCACTCCGGCCCGTACCGACGCCGCAGGTCGTCGTCCTCGTGTTTCTCGGCGACGGCTTCGCTGAAGACCACCGACATCACCGCGGCAGCGGCCACCGCCCAGCTCTCGAGGGCGATCGCGAGCACGCCGGTCAGTAGCGTGGCCGAGACCTGCATCGGGTTCGCCAGGTAGGCGTACGGACCGGTGGTGACCAGCCGGCTCGGTGGGTCCCACGGGTAGGGCGTCCCGCCGCCCCGCTCGGCGAATTCGCGCACCGCGGCCAGACCGGGCACCGAAGCGAGCACGGCCGCCTGAACCAAGAGCGAGAGCCACCAGCGCGGAGCACGCAACACCGCACTCCAGGATCCGTCGCCCACCGCCATCACGACGGTCGGCACCAACCAGAGCACCAACCCGGCGAAGAGAGCCATCTGCAGAACGACCCGCAGACGCAGGTGGCGTCCGGCCGCCGTGCACTCCCCCAGCACGACCGCCGGCAACGCCACCAGCAGCAGTCCGAGCAGCTCGCCCCATCCCCAGCCGGAACCGAGCCGGACCAGCGGCGTGAGGGCGGGCATCGTCACCGCGTCGATCCAGCCGACCGCCGCGAGCAGGATCGGCGTCCGCAGCATCGTCGGCCAATGACCGGACAGCAGTCGACCGACCGCCACCGGCAGCGGTCCCCAGAGCACCGCCCAACCCAGCCAGAGGTCGGCGGGCAGGCCGTCGAACGCTCCGTGGACCGGCAGGTACGACCACCAGTCGGCCCAGCGCGCCAGGCGGTCCAGCAACGCGACGCCGACCAGCGCCAGGAGGAACGCGAGCAGTAGCGCGCCGCGCGTGCGCCGGGAGCCGCGGACCGGGTAGGCGGCCGCGACCAGCGCGGCGACGGGCACCGCGAGGACGGCGTACCGCGCGACCGCGAGGCCGGTCATGCCGGTTGCAGCCCGAGGCTGTCCAGGAGGTAACGCTCTCCGGCGCGGACGAACGCGTCCTCCATCGGCCCGAAGTACCAGGACGGGTCGAGTCGGCGCTCGAACTCGATCTGCAGCCGGACGTCCGAGCCGCCGTCCGGATTCGACGCCCACCGCAGGACGGCCGTTCGCCAGATCAGCGAGTGGTTCGTCATCGACGTGTCGGAGAGTCGGCGGAACACGATCCGGCGACCGTCCCGGTACGGCTCGTTCGCGACGACCTGGGTGACGATCGCGCCACCGTGCTGGCCGATGTGCCACCGGCGGCCGACGTCCACGCCGGCGCCGGCCGCGTGGTCGGGCGTCGGGTAGCCGAGGCGGAGCAGCAACGGGCGCGCGACACCGAACCGCGGACCGGCCGCGACGGTCGCCTGCACCTGCGCGGGTGTGAGCACGACGTGGCGGGTTACGGTCACCGCCTGGACCGGCGCGATCCGCAGCGTCGGGATCACGCCCTCGATTGCGATGACGGCGAGTAGTGGCAGAGCGAACGCCACCCCGAGGCGGCGGTCGAACAGCCGCACCAGGCCGGCGACGCCATGCGCGGCCAGGTAGACCAGCGGAGCGGCCATCAGCAGGCAGATCGCGCCTTCCTGGAGCAGGGCGGCGAAGAGCAGCATGAGGATCGTCGTCGAGACGAAGACCGTGCCGTGCAGGCTGTAGGGCGCCGGGGCCAGTGCGAGCAGGAGCGCGAGCCCTGCCGGAAGGCCCACGAACAGCAGCGCGCTGTCCTCCCGACCGGTCGCGACCGTGATCCAGAAGCCGAGGATCGCGAAGACCGCGACGATCACCGTCCATCCGACGCGCCACCACATTCCACGCCGCCGACGTGGTGTCTCCTGCGGCGCCGCCGCTTCGCCCTCGTCCATGCTCGCCTCCTTTGAGCGATCGCTCAAGGCCGAGCATAGGCAGGGTTTGAGCGATCGCTCAAGACGCCGCGCCGTTGAACCGCCGTAACTACGGCGCTGGAGCCCGCTGAGGGCGGCGCTGGCAGTCGAGCGCGAGACCGCCGCGACCTGGCTGTTGTCTCGAGATCTCGCGCTCGCCTGTCAGCGTCGTCCTCAGCGGGCCGTGCAGATCAGGCGTTTTTCTCGAAGGCCAATCTGAGGCCGATCAGAGTCAGGTTGGGCTCGTGGTTGGTGATCTCGCGGGACTCGCCGATCACCAGCGACGCGAGGCCGCCGGTGGCGACGACGGCGGTCACCCCGCCGAGTTCCTCCACCATCCGACGCGCAATCCCGTCCACCTGCCCGGCGAACCCGTAGATGATCCCGGACTGCAGCGCTTCGACCGTGTTCTTCCCGACCACCGACCGAGGTCGCACCAGCTCCACCTTCCGGAGCTGCGCCGCCCGCGCGGCCAACGCGTCGACCGAGATGTCGATACCCGGTGCCAGCGCGCCGCCGAGGAACGCCCCGTCCGCCCCGACGACGTCGAAGTTCGTCGACGTCCCGAAGTCGACGACGACGGCCGGCCCACCGTAGAGGTGGTACGTCGCGAGCGTGTTCATGATCCGGTCCGAGCCGACCTCTTTCGGGTTGTCCATCACGATCGACACCCCGGTCCGAATGCCCGGCTCGATGATCATCGTCGGGATGTCGCCGTAATACCGATCGAGCATCGTCCGCAGCTCGCGCAGCGTCGCGGGCACCGTGGAGCACGCGGAGACGCCGGTGATCTGCACGGCCTCGCTCTCCAGCAGACCGCGGAACAGCAGCGCGAGCTCGTCCGCGGTCATCCGGCTGTCGGTCCGCACTCGCCAGGAGTGGACGAGCTTCTCCCCCGAGAACGTCGCGAGCACGATGTTCGTGTTACCGACGTCGATGGTGAGCAGCACCGTGAAGACCTTCCTGGCGGGGGCGTAGATCGAGGGCGATGTCGAGGATCGGGGACGAGTGGGTCAGGCCGCCGACCGAGAGGTAGTCGACGCCGGTCTCGGCGAACTCGCGGGCCCGGTCGAGCGTCAGCCCTCCGGTGGCCTCCAGCTCGACCTTCGCGCCGACGGCGGCCACCACCTCGCGCAGGAGGTCGGGCTCCATGTTGTCGAGCAAGAGGAACGTCGCACCGGCGTCCACGGCTTCGACCGCCTCGGCGACCGTGTCCACCTCGACCTGGACCGGCACCTCGGGGAACGTCGCCCGGACCGCCTCGAACGCCGCGGTGATCGAGCCGGCCGCGAACTTGTGGTTGTCCTTGATCATCGCGACGTCGTAGAGGCCCATCCGTTTGTTGGTGCCCCCACCGGCCCGAACCGCGTACTTCTCCAGCGGACGCAGGCCCGGCGTCGTCTTGCGGGTGTCCAAGACCTGCGCGCCCGTACCCTCGATCGCCTCGGCCCAGCTCCGGGTGTGGGTGGCGACGCCGCTCGCCCGGCAGAGCAGGTTCAGCGCGGTGCGCTCGGCGGTGAGCAGCGCCCGCGTCGGCCCGGTGACCGTCGCGAGCACGTCCCCGCGCCGCACCGAGGCCCCGTCCGCCACCAGCACCGTCCAGTCCGTCGCACCGGCCGCCTCGAACACCGCCAATCCGACCGACAGGCCCGCGACCACACCGGAGTCCCTGGCGACCAGGTCCACGACGTCGACCTGGTCCGCCGGGATCGTGGCCACGCTCGTCACGTCGACGCCGTCCGGACCGCCCAGGTCCTCGGCGAGCGATCGGGCGACCAGGTCGCGAACCCACGCGGGATCGAGCCCCGCGGCCAGGAACTGCTCGTCGAGAGAGCTCATGTCATCGCCTCGTACGTCTCGGTCAGCGCACCGTCGGGCCCGATCGCCGCGAGCAGGTGCCCCCGCCACGCGTCGACCGCGTCCGGGAAGTCTTCACGCCAGTGGCAGCCGCGGGTCTCCTCCCGGGCCAGCGCGGCGGCGACCAGCGCGGTCGCCACCGTGTGGAGGTTCGTGACCTCCCAGTTCACCGGGCGCGGGTCCATCGAGCGCTTGCCGCCGAGCTGGGCCAGGGTCTCCAGGGTGGACTCGAGCGAGTCAGCGGAGCGCAGTACCCCCGCACCCCGGACCATCGCGTGCTGCAGGTCCTCGCGCACTCCCGAGGACACCACGTAGCGATCGAGCCCGCTGCCTTCCACGTCCAGCGGCTCGGCCTGGGGCGGTAGGTCGCGGGCGAGGTCCGCGCCGATCCGGCCGGCGAACACCAGCCCCTCCAGCAGCGAGTTCGACGCGAGCCGGTTCGCGCCGTGCACGCCGGTGCACGCCACCTCGCCGCACGCGTAGAGGCCGGGCACGCTGGTACGCCCGTGCAGGTCGGTCCGGACGCCGCCGGACGCGTAGTGCGCCGCGGGCGCCACCGGGACCAGGTCGGTGACCGGGTCGATACCGGCCTGCCGCGCCCGGGCCAGGATCGACGGGAACCGGCCCTCCAGGAAGTCCGCGCCGAGGTGCCTGGCGTCCAGCCAGACGTGCTCGGCGCCCTCGGTGAGCATCTCCCTGGTGATGTTCTTCGCGACGATGTCCCGCGGTGCGAGCTCGGCCAACTCGTGCCGCCCCACCATGAACCGCTCGCCCGCGCCGTTGCGCAGATAGGCGCCCTCGCCGCGCATCGCTTCGCTTACCAGCGGTTGCTGGCCGGCGGGCGCGTTCGCCCCGAGGTACAGCGCGGTCGGGTGGAACTGGACGAACTCCAGGTCGGTGACGACGGCTCCGGCGCGCAGCGCGAGCGCGACCCCGTCGCCGGTGGAGACCGCCGGGTTCGTGGTGGACGCGAAGACCTGGCCGAGCCCGCCGGTCGCGAGCACGACGGCCCGGGCCAGCACCGCGCCGACGCCGTCCTCGGTGCCCTCGCCGAGCACGTGCAGGCTGACGCCGGCCGCCCGACCATCGGCGCCGGTGAGCAGGTCGAGCACGAGCGCGTGCTCGATCAGCCGGATACCCGGGTCGCGGTGAATGGCGGCGTGCAGCGCTCGCTGTACCTCCGCGCCGGTGGCGTCGCCGCCGGCGTGGACGATCCGGTTCGCGTGGTGACCACCCTCGCGGGTGAGCATCAGCGATCCGTCGGGGTTCCGGTCGAATTCCGCGCCGGCCCGGATCAGCTCGTGCAGCCGTCCCGGGCCTTCCCGGGTGAGGACCGCCACCGCGGCCGGGTCACAGAGCCCGACGCCGGCGACCAGCGTGTCCTTCGCGTGGGCGGCCGGGGTGTCGAGCGGGTCGAGGACGGCCGCGATGCCACCCTGCGCCCACCGGGTCGAACCGTCGTCGATGTTGACCTTGGTCACGACCACGACCGACAGCCCGGCCTCGCGGGCATGCAGCGCGGCACAGAGACCGGCGATGCCGGAACCGATCACGCAGACGTCCGCGGTGACGGTCCAGCCCGGCGTCGAGGTAACAAGACGGCGCGGTACCGGGCCGACAGTACCGACCGCCTGAGCCCTCCGTTGGACATCCACGTCTGGGAGCCTATTCGCTGGTGAACGCCGGTAGTCCGACGCGCGGCGTGCTACTGCCCACAGTCGGGACCGCACTCATCGCGCGGCACCCCCGAGCACGACGGGGCCGTTGTCGATCAGCCGGGTCGTCCCCACCTTGGCGGCGAGCAGCAGCCGCGCCGGGCCGCTCTCCGGAGCCGGTCCCAAGTCCGGCGCGGTGACCACCGCGTAGTCCAGCTCCAGGCCGGCGGTGTCGGCCAGCAGCGTGCGGGCAGCGGTCTCGACAGCGTCCGCGCCGTTCGGCCCGGCCTCCGCGCCGGCGCGCAGCGCAGCTGCGAGCGCGAGCGCGATCGTCCGCTCGGGCTCGGACAGGTACCGGTTCCGGCTGGAGAGCGCCAGGCCGTCCGGCTCCCGCACGGTCGGGACGCCCACCACCTCGATGTCCAGGTCGAGATCGCGGACCATTTGCCGGACCAGCGCGACCTGCTGGTAGTCCTTCTCCCCGAAGAAGACGACGTCCGGCCGGGTCAGGTTGATCAGCTTCAGGACGACCGTCAGCACGCCGTGGAAGAAGCCCGGACGGCTGGCACCCTCGAGGATTTCGCCGAGCGGCCCCGGGTTGACCCTCGTGTTGGGCTGCCCGTTCGGGTACATGACCTTCGGCGTCGGAGCGAACACGACGTCGACGTCCTCGCGGGCACAGATCGCCAGGTCGCCCTCGAGCGTCCGGGGGTACCGGTCGAAGTCCTCGTTGGGCCCGAACTGGAGCGGGTTGACGAAGATCGTGGCGATCACGGTCGCCGCGCGCGCCCGCGCCTGGCGCAGCAGGGCGGCGTGACCCTCGTGCAGCGCGCCCATCGTCATCACGACCGCGACCGGGCCGTCAGCACGCTCGCGCGCACGGGCGAGCGACTCGCGGTCGGTGACCACCGCAGGCGCCTGTACCCCACCCATCCTGACCTCCTTTGTGCACGGCCCGCCCAGGGGCGAGCCTGACGGCCGCGCGCAAGGCCTCGAGACCACAGCAAGGTAGAGGCGGCCTTGCGCGGACGCCAGCCTCGTCCTGGGCGGGCTCCACCGCCGTTGGAAGTACGCGCGCCTAGCGGCGCTTCAACTACCCAGTTGATCACGTTGCCGAGGTGCGGCTACCCAGGACGTCCAGTAGGCCCTCGGCCGCCGCGGGGTCGAGGCGGCCGGCCGCGATCGCTCGGTCGGCCGTGCGGCGGGCCATGGCCAGGTAACCGGCGACCGCGCTCGGCTGACGTCCGCGCAGGGCCGCGAGATGGCCGGCGACGGTTCCGGCGTCTCCGCGGGACACCGGACCGGTGAGGGCGGCGTCCCCCGACCGGAGAGCGTTGTCCAGCGCCGCCCCGGCCAGCGGCGCCAGCGCCAGACCGGGCTGCTCGACGCCGGCCGCGCGCAGTAGGTCGACCGCGTCGTTGATCAACGTGACCAGGTGATTCGCGGCCACCACCAGCGCGGCGTGGTAGAGCGGCCGCTGGGTGTCCTCGACCCAGATCGGCTCGCCGCCCATCTCCAGCACCAGCGCCTCCCCGACCGGACGCAGCTCCGGCACGGTGGTGACACCCCAGTGGACGCCGGCCAGCCGGCTGTCGTCCTCGTCCCGACCGCTGAACGTCATGATCGGGTGCAGCGCGAGCGGCAGTGCCCCGGCTCGGGTGGCCGGTTCGAGGACGCCGAGCCCGTGGGCACCGGAGATGTGGACGACCAACTGGCCCGGCCGGAAAGCACCGACCTCGGCGAGCCCGGTGATCAACGGTTCCAGGGCGTCGTCCGGGACGGCGAGGAGGGCCAGGTCCGCGGCGGCGACCACGGCGTCCGGCGGGACGATCGGCGTGCCGGGCAGTCGGCGGGTCGCACGATCGAGCGATGCGCTGCTCACCGCGGAGAGCGCGACGATCCGGTGCCCGGCCCGGGCGAGCGCCGACGCGAGCACCGATCCGGCACGGCCGGTGCCGACCAGGCCGATGGAGAGTCGTCCGGGCCGGTCGGTCGGGGACGACCGTTCCGGCGAGGAGTCGTGCGCGTGGTCCATGATCCAGTCCTCGGGCGCGGGTACCGGTCGCGGCAAGTATGCGCGTGCGTGGACGCGCGAGGTAGAGCGTGTCAGACGTGTCACAGCGTGACTACCGGAGGGGCGACCCGTCCGACCTACACGCATGTAATCCGAACTAACACTGTCAACCTTTGCCATCGATCGGCCATCCGAATTACACCACTTGCCGGAATCGGTGTATTCATCTATTAATGGGATGAAGGTGACCAGAGGAGGCTGCATGGCTCGCGCCAAGACTGTGCCCCGCCACACCGCCGCGTCCGTACCACCGGACCAGCAACCGCCGGAGCTCGCTGCCGAGCAGCGAGAACAGACGGAGGAGCGGCGCGGGGGCCACGGCGCGACGGCCCGTCGGCACGGTCGACGCGCGGCCAACCACGAACAGCACTCGGTGTTCGAGGACCGGTCGATACTCGACGCGCTGTGGAGTGCGGTGGTCGCTGCGCCGACGAGCGTGATGCCTCCGGCCGCCCCGGAAGCAGCGCCCGCGGAGGATGACGCGCCACCGCACGCAGCCGCACCACCGCAGGGCGAAGCGCCAGTCCAGGCGGCGACAGCGCCACCGGCCCCGCCGACTCCGGCCCCGGCCGCCGCGACGACCGTCGAAGCGCCGCCGCCGGTCGCCGCGACGCCCGCCCCGGTGGCGTCCGCGGCGCCGGAGCCGTTCACGCCGGTCCTCGGCCGCCCGATCATCCCGACGACGCCACCGGCCGCTGTCCCGGCGTCACCACCGGCACCGACACCGGTCCCGGGTCCGGCCGGCGACGCAGCGGCCGCGGGGATGCCGGGGATGACACCGCCGACCATGCCGCCGCCCGTCGCCGAAGCACCGGAGAACGCCGAACACCTGGGACGCGCCGGACACGCCGCTCCTCCCGGGACGCCGCCTCGCACCACCGGACCGTTCGACCTGAGCTACGCCGCACCGCCCTCCACCAACCGGACCATCTGGGCCGGTCCCCGGCACGCGGCACCGCACGACTGGAACTCGCTCAGCACGCTGCTCGTGGTCGAGACGCCGGCCGCAGTCGCCGACGCGGGCCTGCTGGTGCTGCGGCTCGTCGTCGGCCTGACGATGGCGGCGCACGGCGCTCAGAAGGCGTTCGGGTTGTTCGGCGGAGACGGGCTCGCAGCGACCGCCGAGGGTTTCTCCACGCTGGGCTACCAGCCCGGAATCCTGTTCGCGCTGGCTGCAGTGGTCGGCGAGCTGTTCGGTGGCTTGCTGCTCGCGATCGGCCTGCTCACGCCGCTCGCGGCCGGGGGCATCATCGGCGTGACGGTCAACGCGATGGTGGCGGTCAACCTCGGCAACGGCTTCTTCGCCAGCCACGGCGGCATCGAGCTGCCGCTGATCCTGACCGGGGCCGCACTGGGGCTGTTGCTCACCGGCCCGGGACGATACGCGGCCGACGCCCGCATCCCGTTCTTCAACGGCGCCGCCGTGCAGTGCGCGGCGGCAGGCATCGCCCTGCTCGCGATGCTCGCAAGCCTCGGCGCTCACCTGATCTAGGGAGCGACCCACCCATGACGCCTTGATGGTCCAACTCCGGCCCGAGTTGGATCATCAAGGCGTCATCTTTCCGCCGTGCTGGACGACCCCCGCCGGCCCGAGCCGGAACTCCACTCAAGGCGTCATCTTTCGTCGTCTTCGGCGGCCTCCGGTGGGCGGGAGAGCGGCAGGTGGACGCTCGCCACCAGGCCGTGCGGCTCCGCGTCACTCAGCACGATCGACCCGCCGTGGCGGCGCACGACCTCCCGAGCGATCGCCAGCCCCAAACCCGCCCCGCCGCTGTCCCGGTCGCGCGCATGGCTGGTCCGGGTGAAGCGCGCGAACACCCGTTCCCGGTCCTCGGCGGGGATCCCCGGACCGTCGTCGATGACCTCCAGCCGAGCCTGGTCCCCGTCCGACCCCAACCGCACCTCGACCCGCGCCTCCGCATAGCGCACCGCGTTCTCCACCAGGTTCGTGACGACCCTGGTCAACGCGTCCTCGTCCCCCTCGACGACCGCGGACGCCGCGCCCGGACGGTCGGCCCGCACCACCGGCACCCGCGTGCCGGTCGACCGGCCTGCCACCGCGTCCGCGACGACCGCCAACTCCACCGGCTCGGCCGGGCGGCGCTGTGCCGGCCCGTCGTCCATCCGCGCGAGCAACAGCAGGTCGTTGACGAGACGCGTCAGCCGCTCGACGTCGGCGAGCAGGTCGGCTGGGTCCGCCGGAACCGACGTCACCTCCGCCACCTCGATCTGCGTCCGCAGGCTCGCCAGCGGGCTACGCAACTCGTGGGCGGCGTCCGCGACGAACGCTCGCTGCCGTGCGCGCGCCGCGTCCAATCGGGCCAGCATGCTGTTGAGCGTGATCGCGAGCCGGTAGATCTCGTCCTGCGCCCGCGGCACCGGCAGCCGGTCGGCATCCCCCGACGCGGGCCGGCCGGCCGTGATCATCTCCGCGCCGCGGCGAAGTGCCTCCACCGGGTGCAGCGCGGCCCCGACCATCCGCCAGGCCAGCACCACGAGGACGATCAGCAGGAGGGCATATCCGCCCAGCACCACGACCCGCACCACCCGCACCGACTCGTGCACCTCGGTCGCCGGCACCGCCACCAGCACGGTCTTCGGGTCGGACTCCGTCCCGGCGGACACCGCGGCCACCCGGACGACCCCGTCCACCCCGAACGAGTGGCCGGGCTCGTACCGGGTGCCCTCGCGCTCGACCTCGACCAGCTCGTCCACCGGCAGCATCGACTTGAGTCGATCCGCGCCGCCGGTCGCCGCCAGTACCTGACCGTTCTCGTCGATCACCTGGATGACCGTGGTTCCGCCAGCCGGGATCAACTCGGGCAACGCGCCGGCGTCCTCCTGCGCCGCGACGTCCTGAGCGGTCTGCAGCGCAGTCACGTCCAGTGCGCGTTCGAGCGTCGTCCGCAGGACGACGACCAGCACCACCACGCTCAGCACCAGCGCGAGCACCACCGCCGCGGCTGCCAGCGCGACGAGCCGGGTCCGCAGCCGAGCCCTCCGCCAGGCCCGCACCGGCAACCGCACCGCGGTCCCGAGGCTCATCCCCGACGCCCCGACCCGGTCTTCACGCTCATCCGCCGTCCGGTTCCAGCCGGTAACCGGCCCCGCGCACCGTCGTCACCGCCCGGCGGCCGAACGGCTGGTCGATCTTGCGCCGCAGGTAGCCGACGTACACCTCGACGACGTTGGCCTCGCCCGTGTCGTAGAGGTCCCAGACGTGTTCGAGCAGCTCGACCTTGCTCACGACCTCACCGGCGTGGCGCATCAGGTACTCCAGCAGCGCGAACTCGCGGGCGGTCAGCGAGATCTCGGCCTCGCCGCGGGTCACCCGCTTGGAGGCCGGGTCAAGCACCAGGTCACCGGCGGTCAACGCCACCGGACGCTCCGGCGCACCCCGGCGGAGCAACGCCCGCAGCCTGGCTACCAGCACCACGTAGGAGAACGGCTTGGTGAGGTAGTCGTCGGCGCCGGCGTCCAACCCGTCGGCCTGGTCGTACTCGCCGTCCTTCGCCGACAGCATCAGCACCGGCACCCAGTTGCGCTCGGCGCGCAGCGCCTGGACGACCCGGTAGCCGGAGAGCTTGGGCAGCATGACGTCGAGCACCACCGCGTCGTACTCGTTCTGGCGCGTGCGCTCCAGACCGTCCAGGCCGTCGTGCGCGACGTCGACGACGAACCCCTCGGACTGCAGACCGCGCCGGAGCGCCGCAGCCAGCCGCACCTCGTCCTCGACGACCAGTACCCGCACGTGCTCCCCTTCGTTGCCCCGAATGGCGGCCGGGTCAGCCTCCGGCACCGCCACTGAGAAGAGGCTGAGGACTTCCGTGAACCCTTTCGACCTCCGACCTGCTCCGAGGGCAAGCGTCCCCAGCAGCGGCCGGTCGAAAGAGTTCGGTCTCAGCCCGGTCTCAGCATGCACCGAGCAGCATCGGCTTGTACCGCTGCCCACCGGGAGGTGTTCGCCTTGTCTCCGCAGGATTCCGGGGCACCACCGCCAGAGCGCCCGGAGGAACTCTCCTCCGGGTCCAGCTGGACCGCCCTCGCGGCCGACCCGTTCGCGTCCGCGCGCCGGCCGCTGCTGGTTCGCCGACCCGCCTTGCGGTGGGCAGTTCCCGCTGCCGTCCTGATCATGGCGCTGACCATCGGCGGCGTCAGCCGGATGCTGACCGCCGACGCCGCACCCTCGCTGCCACCGCGCACCGCTGCGGAGCTGCTGGTCGACCTGCAGACCGCCGTCCCCCACGCGCTGTCCGGGACCGTGGTGCAGCGGTCGGAGTTGGGGCTGCCGGACTTCTCCGGCGGCGGCCGGAGCGACTCTAGGTTCACGTCGATGCTGACCGGCGTCCACACGCTGCGCGTCTGGTACGGCGGTGAGGACCGGCAGCGGGTCGCGCTGCTCGGCCCGTTCGGCGAGTCGGACGTCGTCCGGAACGGCAACGACGTGTGGACGTGGTCGAGCGAGGAGAACACCGCCACGCACACCCGGCTCACCGCCGAGGATCTGCGGCCGGTCCGCCCGAAGCCGTCCTCCCCGATGCCCACGACCCCGCAGGACGCCGCCGACAAGGCCCTGGCCGCGCTCTCGCCGACCACCGAGGTCACCACCGACGGCACCGCGAAGGTCGCCGGGCGAGCCGCCTACGAGCTGGTACTGAAGCCCAAGGACGCACAGACGCGGATCGGGCAGGTCCGGCTCGCGATCGACGCCGAGAAGAAGATGCCGCTCCGGGTCCGCGTCTACGCCCGCGGCAGCAACAGCCCGGCGTTCGAAGTCGGCTTCACCCAGGTCTCGTTCGCGACGCCGGACCCGGCTCAGTTCGAGTTCACTCCGCCCGCCGGCGCGACCGTGAACGAGGCCCCCGCCGACGGCAAGCAGCCGGACCTCACCGACCGCGTCTCGGTCGTCGGATCCGGCTGGACCCAAGTCGCGATCGTGACCGGGGTGCAGACGTCCGGTGCGACGCGCTCGATGGTCGACGCGCTACCGAAAGTCAGCGGCTCCTGGGGTAGCGGCCGACTGCTCGAATCCGACTTGATCTCCGCGCTGCTCACCGACGACGGCCGGCTCGTGTTCGGCGCCGTCGATCCGGAGCGCCTCTACGCGGCGGCAGCGCGATGACGGCGCCCGCGGTCGAGCGTCGCCCGCAATCCGAACAGACCGAAGAAGACGCGCTTGCGGTCGCCACCGCGGGGTTGACCAAGCGGTTCCGAGGCGGCCAGCTGGCGGTCGACGGGATCGACCTCGCGGTGCCGACCGGTTCGGTCTACGGGTTCCTGGGCCCGAACGGGTCCGGGAAGACGACGACGATCCGGATGCTGCTGGGGCTGGTGCAGCCGACCGCAGGCACCCACCGGCTGCTCGACGGCCGGATGCCGGAGGACGCCGCGGCGGTTCTGCCCCGGGTCGGCGCGCTGGTCGAGGGCCCGGCGTTCTACCCGCACCTGTCCGGGCTCGACAACCTCCGGCGTCTGGACGCCGTCGACCGCACCGCCGACCCGGCGACCTCCGCGGAGCGGATCGGAGCAGCGCTGGACCGAGTCGGCCTCACCCCCGCCGGCAAGAAGCGCTACCGGGCCTACTCGCTGGGAATGCGGCAGCGCCTCGGGCTCGCCGCTGCCCTGCTGCGCCCCCGTGAATTGCTGATCCTCGACGAGCCGACGAACGGCCTGGACCCCCAGGGCACCCGTGAGGTGCGGACGCTCGTCGCCGAGCTGGCGGCGTCCGGCTCCACCGTCCTGCTCTCCACGCACCTGCTCGCCGAGGTCGAACAGATCTGCACGCACGTCGGCGTCATGCACGTCGGACGCTTGGTCGCACAGGCACCGCTCGCCGAACTGCGGTCCGCCACCGAGCCGCGCGTCGAGATCGAGACCGACCGCCCGGCGGACGCGGTGGCGACGCTGTGCCGGTTGGCGCTCTGCGACGTTCTGGCCGACGGACGGCGGGTGAGCGCCGCGCTCGGCGACCTGCCCTCCGACCGGGTCGTGGCCGCGCTGGTCTACGACGGCGTGCCGGTGCAGGGATTCCGGGTCGCTGTGCCCGACCTCGAAGAGGTCTTCGTCGATCTCACGGGGGAGGGCTTCGATGTCAGCGGCTAACCGGAACGCCTCGTACACGCTGGTTCCCGGCGCTTTCATACCGCTCAAGGGTGGGAGGGCGGGGCCGGATTTTGTGCCGTTGCCCGCGCGGCGCTCGAGCGTGCCCGGCACGATGGCCACCGTGCCGGAGAAGGCCAGCCGCTTTCGCGGTGGGTATCCGATCGGCCGGTTGTACCGTTCCGAGCTGCGGTTGATGTTCGGGCGTCGCCGCAACCTGGCCGCCCTGGGCATGCTCGCGGCCGTCCCGGTCGTGATCGCGATCGCGGTCTGGTGGTCGGGGCCGACGCGCGGCGCGGACGCACCGGCGTTCCTCGCGCTGGTGAACGGCAACGGACTGTTCGTCGCGCTGACCGCGCTCACCGTGTCGCTGCCGCTGTTCCTGCCACTGGCGGTCTCCGCGATCGCCGCGGACTCGATCGCCGGCGAGGCGAGCCTCGGTACGCTGCGGTACCTCCTGACCGTGCCGGTGAGCCGGACCCGCTTGCTGCTGGTGAAGTTCGCCGCCGTGGTGACCTACACGTTCGTCGGGGTCGCGCTGATCGCGGCGGTCGGCGCCGCGATCGGCGTGCTGCTGTTCGGCGCCGGCCCGGCCGCGCTGCTCTCCGGTGCGCAGGTCGGCTTCGGCACCGCGATGGGTCGGCTGGCGTTGGTGTGCCTGTACCTGACCGCCTGCCTGGTCGCGCTCGTCGCCGTCGGCATGTTCGTCTCGACGCTCACCGAGCAGCCGATCGGCGCCACGATCGCCGTCGTGGCGACCGCGGTGACCTGCGAGATCATCGACGCGGTGCCGCAGTTGTCCGCGATCCACCCGTACTTGCTGACGCATTACTGGACGACGTTCGGCGAGCTGCTGCGCGACCCGATCAGCTACGGACCGCTGGTCTCGGGTCTGGCGAGTGCCGCCGTGTACACGCTGGTGTTCGGCTCCGCCGCGTGGGCGCGGTTCGGCTCCAAGGACGTCACCTCGTAGGGTTCGCGTCCGTGCTGGTTCCATGGCGGCAAGCCGCTCAGGACGCGTTGTACGGGCCGAGCGGGTTTTACCTCTCCACCCGCCCGGCCTTCCATTTCCGCACGTCCGTGCATGCGGCTGCGGACCTGTTCGCGGACGCGATCGGCGCGTTGCTCGACCGGGTGGACACCGCGCTGGGCCATCCGGACCCGATCGATCTGGTGGACGTCGGAGCCGGCGGCGGGGAGTTGCTGTCGTCCCTGTCCGTTCCGGCGACCCTGGCGCGGCGCCTGCGGCTGACCGCCGTGGAGCGCGGTCCCCGCCCGTCGGGGTTGGTGCCCGACGTCGCCTGGGTCGACGAGTTCCCGCCGGTCACCGGCCTGCTGGTGGCGAACGAATGGCTGGACAACGTGCCGCTCGACGTGGCGTGCCGGGACGCGGACGGGGTGGACCGGCTGGTGCTGGTGGATCCCACCTCCGGCGCCGAGACGCTCGGGCCGCCGCTCTCCGGCGACGACGCGGCGTGGGTGGCACGCTGGTGGCCGCTGACGTCTCCGGGCGACCGGGCGGAGATCGGCGCTCCGCGCGACGCTGCATGGGCGTCGGCGGTGGGGCGGGTGCGGCGCGGGCTGGCGGTGGCCGTCGATTACGGGCACGACGCGGCGTCGCGGCCGACCGGCGGCTCGCTGACCGGGTACCGGGACGGTCGGCAGGTACCGCCGGTGCCGGACGGCAGCTGCGACCTGACCGCACACGTCGCGGTGGACGCGGTCGCCGCGGCCGTTCCCGCGAGCGGCGCCGTCGTGCGCCGCCAGCGGGAGGTGCTGCGGGAGCTGGGAGTCTCCGGGCGGCTGCCCCCCAGGAAGCTGGCGAGCACCGATCCCGCCGGGTACCTACGCGCCTTGAGCACCGCCACCCGCGCCGCCGAGATCACGTCCCCCACCGGTCTGGGGTCGTTCTACTGGCTCTTCCAACCCGTCCAACTCAAGAACGTCAAAGACGTTCTGCCCTGACGTTGAGCGCGCCGAGGGCGGCGCTGGCAGTTGAGCGCGAGGCCGCCTCGTATAACTGGTCGCCTGTCAGCGTCGTCCTCAGCGGGCCGCCCACTAGAGAGGGAGGGCGGCCTGGGCGGTGATTTGGACGGCGGCCTCCGGGTCCCAGAAGCGGCGGACTTCGCTGAGCGTCAGAGCGGGCATCAATCCACCGAGGCGGGCCCGCCAGACGCGGCCGATCGCACGCGAGCTCGCCTGGTACTCCTCGATCGAGGTCACCTGCACCGCGACACCGACCAGGTGCTCCGGGGAGCCACCGGCGGCCACGAGAGCGGTCAGCAGGTTCTGGAGGGCCCGGTCGAACTGGCCCACGAGGTCACCGTCGACGATGCGTCCGTCCCGGTCGACGCCGGTCTGACCGGCGAGCAAGACCAGCTGCCCGGTCGCTACGGTCGCGTGCGAGTAACCCCGCGGGTCGGGCAACTCGTACGGGTTCACCCGGCGGACGAACTCCGGTTCGCCGCCGACCGGACGATTGGCCGGGCGCGCGCCGCTCCGGTGCACCCGTCCGGGCGGATCCGACCGCTCACCCCGGCCGTCCGGCCGTCCGGTCACCTCGAGCCGTCCGGTCGCCTCGAGCCGTCCGGTCGCCTCGTGCCGCCCAGGTCCGTCCAGCCGTCCCGGGGCCTCCGGGCGGGCACCGGCCTCGGGCGCCGGCCGCCGAGCCGGGTCGGCGACGACCGCCCGCCCGGACACCGGCACCGAGGCCCGCGCCGCGCGCGGCCGATCTCCGGTGTCCGCCACTCCACGCGGCCGGTCACCGGTGTCCGCAACGCCTCGCGGGCGCTCTGCGGGGTCGACGCCGCGCAGCAGCACGTCTCCGGTCTCCGGCGGCATCCGCCGCGGCCGGTCCCCGGTGTCCGCCACCCCGCGTGCCCGGTCGGCCGGGTCGGGCCGCCGCGGCCGGTCTCCGGTGTCGGCCCGTCGCGGCCGGTCCCCGGTGTCAACCATGCCGCGGGATCGCTCCGCCGGATCGACCCCGCGCAGGACGTCCCCCGTCTCCGGTATCCGCCGCGGACGCGCGGCCGGGTCGAGCCGCGGCGGGGGGTCCCCGGTGTCCGCGACCCCCCGCGGGCGCTCCGCCGGGTCGAGCCGTTGCGGCCGGTCACCGGTGTCCGCGATGCCGCGCGGACGGTCGCCGGCGTCGCCGCGGCGGGGCAGCACCCGGCCGCGGTACCCGTCCTCTTCGATCGGTTCCGGCCGCCGCTGCTGAGGGAACCGCCGCGCGGCTGGCTCGTCGTCGGGGCGGCGGTGCGGCCGATCGTGGCCCTCGTCGCGACCGGCCCGCCCGGCCCGAGCCGCGACCCGCGCCGGGTCGTCCCGCCGCACCAGCGAACGGCCCGGCGAGAACTCCTCTTCCGTCCCCGGGTTCCGCCGCTCACGGCGGTCGGAACGCTCCGGACGCTCGTCGATCGCGGGGTCCAGGGCCCCGAGCGGATCGGTCAACGGATCCGGACGTCGACCGGCCTCTCGCGACGGCGCATCGTCCCAGCTCCGCCGCCGGTGACGCTCGGAAGCGGACCATTCCTCGTCGGGGTGGCCGTGGCGGGGGTGAAGGGGCTGGAGGTCGCGCGCTCGGTGCCGACCGCTCTGACCCAGATCGTCAGTCACTCCGAAGCTCACGCCACAACCGTCCCAGCGTTGTCACCTTTACCTGACCCGTCTGCGCAGCCGCGGGCCCACGACGGCGTGACCGGGCTGGAGTCCGGTGGCACATCTTCCGCTCCGAAGCGGCACCGGGGCAAACCGAGTTGGCTGCCACCCTACGATGCCCCGACGTCGGACGTGGCTGGATCGGACGATGCGCACCCGTGCCTTGACCGCACCGTGACTCGACTGCGCGGACGCCGCATCACACCGTGACCTGCAGAGTTTCCAACCCGCGGATGACGTATCCGGATTTCCAGCGCGGCGTCTCGGCCAACGCCAGCCCTGGCACCCGGCGGATCATCGTCTCGAACGACGTGGCCAGCTCGATGCGGGCCAGCGGCGCGCCCAAGCAGTAGTGGATGCCCGCACCGAAGGAGATGTGCGGATTGGGTGAGCGTCCCAGGTCGAGGCGCTCGGCGTCCGGGAAGACGGTCGAGTCGCGGTTCGCGGAGCCGAACAGCAGCGCGACCTCTTCGCCGCGCGGGATGCGGACGCCGTGCACCTCGATGTCTTCCAGCGCCCACCGCTCGAACAACTGGAGCGGGGTGTCCCACCGCATCAGCTCTTCGATCGCGGTGCCGTACCCGACCTCGCCCGCGCGCAGCCGCGCCAGCTCCGACGGGTTGCGGAACAGCGCCCACCAGCCGTTGCCGGTGACGTTCACGGTCGCCTCGTGCCCGGCGTTGAGCAGCAGCACGCAGGTCCCGACCAGTTCACCGTCGGTCAGCTGGTCACCCGCGTCGGCCACCGACGCGAGTGCGCTGATCAGGTCGTCACCCGGGTTCGCCCGCCGCTCGGCGGCGAGTCCGACGAGGTACTCGGTGAACTCGACGCTGGCGCGCACCGCCTTGGCCTGCGCTTCGGCCGACGGCTTCAGCTCGTACATCCCACAGATGTCGGCCGACCAGGGCCGCAGCAGGTGCCGGTCGGAGTCCGGGATACCCAGCATCTCGGCGATCACCGCGACCGGCAGCGGCTCGGCGACGGTCGCGATCAGGTCCACCGGCGAGCCCTGGGAGCCCGCGTCGAGCAGATCGGAGACCAGCCCGTCGGCGAACTCCCGGATGCGCGGCGTCAACCGCTCGACCGTCCGCGGCGTGAACGCCTTCGAGACCAGCCGACGGAGCCGGGTGTGGTCCGGTGGCTCCCGGTCCAGCATCCCGTTGTTGTTCAGCGTCCAGAACGGTTCGAGGTGGTCCGCCGGCGGCTGGTGCCCCATCTCCTCGTGCGACGCGACGTGCAGGTAGGACCGGCCGAGCCGACGATCTCGGAGCAGCGCGTCGACGTCTGCGTGCCGGGAGAACACCCACTGCCCGGTGCGCTCGTAGCGCCAGATCGGCGCGTTGGCGCGCAGATCGGCGTAGACGTCGTAGGGCCAGGCCACGAACTCCGGCGACTGCGGGTCGAACGCGGGAGCGGGAGCTAGTGATCCGGTCATTCGACCACGCTAAGCCATGTTTCATCGGTTCGGTCTGCTGGCCTTTGAAACATGGCTCGGCCCGCATCGTGGAACGATGAGCGGGTGGAGCTCACCGTCGGCCTGGGTAGCGGCGCGGACATGGTCACCGACGACCGTCTCGCCACCGCTGACATGGTGCTGAACATCGGTCCGCAACATCCCTCGACGCACGGCGTGCTGCGGTTGCGCCTGGTGGTGGACGGTGAGCAGGTCATCTCGGCCGAGCCGATCGTCGGCTACATGCACCGCGGCGCCGAGAAACTGTTCGAGGTGCGCGACTACCGCCAGATCATCATGCTGGCCAACCGGCACGACTGGCTCTCGGCGTTCTCCAACGAGCTGGGCGTCGCACTGGCCGTCGAACGGATGATGGGCATCGAGGTACCGGAGCGGGCCACCTGGCTCCGGACGCTGCTCGCCGAGCTCAACCGCGTCCTGAACCACCTGATGTTCCTGGGTTCCTACCCGCTGGAGATCGGCGCGATCACGCCGATGTTCTACGCCTTCCGCGAGCGCGAGACGCTCCAGGCGGTGATGGAAGAGGCCTCCGGCGGCCGGATGCACTACATGTTCAACCGCGTCGGCGGCGTCAAAGAGGAAGTGCCGGCCGGGTGGACGAACCGGGTACGGCTGGCGGTGGCCGACGTCCGGCGCCGGATGGCCGACCTGGAACAGATCATCCGGACGAACGACATCTTCCTCGCGCGCACGGTCGGCATCGGTGTCCTCGACCCGGACGTCGCCGCCGCCTATGGGGTGAGCGGACCGGTCGCCCGCGCGTCCGGGCTCGACCTCGACCTGCGCCGGGACGACGAGTACCTGGCGTACGGGGAACTGAGCGACGTGCTGGAGGTCGTCACCCGCACTGCGGGCGACTGCCACGCACGCTTCGAAGTGCTGCTCGACCAGGTGCACGTCTCGCTCAACCTGGCGGACGCCTGCCTGGACCGCCTGGCCACCGTAGGCGGGCCGGTGAACGTCCGCCTACCGAAGGTCGTGCGCGCGCCGGAGGGCCACACCTACGCGTGGACCGAGAACCCGCTCGGCATCAACGGCTACTACCTGGTGTCGCGCGGCGAGAAGACGCCGTGGCGGCTGAAGCTGCGGACCGCGTCGTACTCGAACGTGCAGGCGCTGGCCACGCTCTTGCCCGGCACGCTGCTGCCGGACCTGGTGGCGATCCTCGGCTCGATGTTCTTCGTCGTCGGCGACATCGACAAGTGAGCTACCAGGAGCGGCTGCGCTCCCAGGGCTGATGGGGGCCACGGTCGTCGTCGGCGGAGGCGTGCCGCGCGTGGCGTCCGCCGGAGCCGCTCGACTCGTCCGGGGCGGCGTTCCCGCCGGCCGGGGGTAGGTGCTCCAGGCTGGGCAGCTCGAACTCGGCGGACGCCTGGTCGGCCGACGAGCTGCCCCGGTGTTCGGACGCCGGGGGCCAGGTCGGTGCGGGCGGGACGTCCGGCAGCTCGTCCCAGCGCTGCGAACCGAAGCCGTTCCCCGAGCCGAAACTGTCGCCGGCCGCGAACCCGTTGCCGGACCCGAAGCCCGGCTCGGCGCCGAACGCGGGCTCCGAGAGCGATCGCCCGCCGACCGTGTAGGGGACGTCGAAAACGTCGCCGGTGATCGCGCCGGTGATCACATGTGGGTCGTCGCGGTCGTAGCGCTGCGACCCGGTGTCCCAGCTGTTGCTGGTCTCGCGCCAGGACGACCACTCGCTCGCCGAGCTGAGTTCGCCGTCGCGGCGGCTCTCGGGCTCCGCGGCGGGCTGCGGCGCCGACGGCGACCCCGACCGTGCCCAGAACTCGCTGTAGTCGATCGTGCCGGCCTCACCGGGGGCACCCTCGGGGCGCTTCTCCGCAGCGTCGGCACCGTCCGCCGTCGTGCGCGACCCGTAGACGCCCGCGTCCAGCCGCTGCGGCGTGTAGACCGGCGGGGCGTCGTCGTAGTCGATCAACTCGTACGAGGGCGCCTGGTCGTCCTCGGGGGCCCGACGGCGCCCGCTGCGTCGCCGCCCGGAGGTGTCCTCGACTTCCGGGTCGTAGGACGCTGGCGAGGCGGAGGAGCCCGGCGCGTAGGTGCCGGCCTGGTACGTCTGGCGGCGACCGCCGGGATGGCCCTGGTTGGCCGGGTCGCCCACGTCGTCCACGTCGGCGCGGCGGCGACCGTACTCGGTGCCGGTCGGCTTGCCGCCGGGCACCGGGGCACCGGCCGCCGGGCGACGCGGCCGGTTACCGGCGGGTGCCTCCGGCGCTGCCGGGTCACCCGGGGTACGGGCGCTGCCGTACGTGCCGGCCTGGTAGCGGATCGGCTCCTGCCGGGCGGCACCGGGAGCTCCGGGAGCACCGCCGCGGCCGTCGGCGTTCTCCTCCTCGGTACCGCCGAACCAGTCGTAGCCGGGGTCGGGCGACGGAAGGTTGACGCTCGTGGCCTCTTCGCGTGCTGTGATCGCGCGCCGCTCGGCGCGGCTGCGCGAATCGTTGCCCCGGTAGCGGCCGTCGACCGGGTAGTCGTCCTCCGCGGCCGGTAACGCACCGGTTAAGCGGTTGAGCCGCGTGGACTCGGCGCGCAGGACGCTGTCGCGACGGGTGGCCTCCAGCTCACGGTGAACACGCTCGAGTTCGCGGTGGACCGAGACCTCCACACCACGACGAAGCGAGTCGATGTCCGCACGGAGCCGGTCGACCTCGGTGCGGAGCTGGTCCTCGACGTCGTCCTTGACCATCGCGGCGTCGTCCCGCAGGACAACGCTCAGGCCGATGATGACGACGGAGAACACGGCGAGCACAGCGGCTGCCCGCAGGGGCCCGACGCCGTTTCCGAGCACCAGGAGCAGTGCCGCGATCGGTGCGATGGCGACGCCGACCCAGAACAACTTGCCGACGTGACGCCGGAAGTCATTCGTAGTCGGTGCGCTTTCGCTCCCCCCGCGCTCCGGGGGCGGTAGATGAGGCGGCGGCATGCGATCGAGGTTAGCGAGTCGCTCACCCGGTGTCCGCGTTCTGGGCGATCCAGAAGCCTCGCCTGCGGGCATATCGCCCGTCTTGTCGGATGCGTTCGCGTCCACACCAGACGGTTCGCCCGGTTTTCGTACGTCGGTGGACGGTTCAACACTATCCGTAGTCGGCTCGTCCACCTCCACCGACCGTGCACTCTGCGGATCCACAACGCCACGGTAACCCGACACTCGCACCACGCCGGGCCAGCGATGACCGAAAATCTCACTAAGGGTGAATCTGATATTCCTTACGGCAGTTAACTATCTGGTGATCGAGGCGGAAAATCCGGGATCGCGCCGAATTTAGTGACCGTGGCCACCTGCTGCGTCCGAAGGCTCGCCGTCGAGCTGCAGGACCTGGTCGCAGGCGCGCTGGGCGAACTCGAAATCGGCCGTCGCGAGCAGGACAGCGTTCGGCGACCCGCTGGGCAGATCGCGTACCAGGCCGGCCAGCGCCGCCGCCGTGGCCGCGCCCATGCCGACCGCCGGATCGTCCAGTAGGAGTAGTTCCGGACCGGCCAGCAGCGCCCGAGCGAGCACCACCCGGCCGTGCAGCGACGCCGGGACGGCGGCCAGGTCCGCATCGGCGTACTCAGCCGCTCCCAGCCGGGACAGGTGATCCCTCGCCAGCTCCCGGAGCGCCGGGCCCTGCACCCGGAAGCGGGTCGCGCCGAACAGCGCAACACCGATCCCCGCCTGACGTCCGGCGGGAACGGCCGGGACCCGAGGCACCCCCGGCGAACCGACCAGAACGTTCTCGAGGACGGTCAGGCCCCCGTAGAGACCGACGCCCTGCAGCGTCCGGGCCACACCCATGGTGGTCAGACGGTGCGGGCGCGGACGTAAGGCAGCCCCACGCCAGGTGATCTCGCCCGCCTCCGGCCGCACGAAGCCGCAGACCGTGTTGAACAACGTGGACTTGCCGACGCCGTCCGGCCCGACGACGCCGACCACCTGTCCGGACTCGACGCTCAACGAGAGGGTGCTCAAGGCGACCGTGGTGCCCAGCCGAGTCCGGACGTTCGCCAGCCGCAGCACCGGTAAGCGAGTATCCGAGCCGGTCGGCCGGGTACCGGTAGCGGTCGGCACGGCCTGGTCCGAGGACATCAAAGCCATCCCTGTCTCCTCGGGAGCGTCGATCCGTCAGCAGCCGAGTATGTGGTAACCGTCACACCATCTGCAAGACATGTTCCGGCAACCAGGCAGGGACATAACGGGCAGCGGACGCGACGACTCAGCGGCGTCCTAGACGCTCCATCAGGCGGGTGACCGCCAGCCCCACCAGAATCGCCGCCCCGGAGATCACCGCACCGACCCACCGATCCGCCCCGACCAGGTCGAGGTGCAGCCGGATCAGTCCGAGCAGGACGGCAGCGAGGACGACACCGAAGACCCCACCCCGTCGCCCGTGAGCGCTCACCCCGCCGAGCAGCGCGACGCTGAAGCCCACCATCGCCAGCTCGGCCATGCCCGCGTACCCGGCGGCGCTGGAGCCGCGGTTCGCGGTGTCCAGCAGGCCGGCGGCCGCCGCGAGCGCACCTGATCCGGCGAGCGCACCTGCCGCCGCGATCGAGGCGACGAATCCCACCCGCTTGGCCGGGTCACCGGTCGGACGCGAGCGACCGACGAAACGCCGGAACGCCGGAACGGCGAGCAGCAGCCCGCCCACCACCGAGATGCCGGCGGCACCGGCGAGCCACCACTCCGCCGCCACGTGGACGTCCGGCGTCTCACCGCCGACCGGACGCGCGGCGCTGCCGGCCAGTGCAGGCACCAATCCGGACAACAACCCGGCGATACCCAGGCTCACGGCCCAGCTCGGGACGCCGAACAAGGTGCTGAACAGCGCGATCACCAGGCCAGCCAGCGCTCCCCCGGCGAGCGCCATCGCCAGCGCGTTACCGAACGGATGGCCCTCGGCCCCGACCAGCCAGGCGTAGTCCGCCCCCGCCGCGATCGCGATCGCTCCGATCGCGATGTTCGGCATGCCGGCTCGGAGCGAGAGCGCCGCCGCGCTGCCCAGGAGGACGGCGGTGGCGATCCAGAGCAGGACGGCCGGGCCGGCGTCGCCACGGAAGATCTGGTCGTCCTGCGCGAGGACGAGAAGCACCTCGGTGACACAGGCCGCGGCCAGGACGACTTCCCAGGCCAGATGCGGCCAGAGCCGGTCCCGGACCGGAGGCTCGGACACCGGCTCGGCGAACGTCGGCGGCACCGGGGGCGGCGGCTCCTCGGGCGGAAGCGTCGGCACTCCGTACGGCGGCGTGTTACCGCCGAGCAGCTCGGTCGGGGTGTCGTCGGCGAACCGGAGATCGTAATCCGGCGGGTACTCGTACTCGCCGGTCGTAGTGCCCGGCAGGGTCAGCGTCCCGGAGTCCCGATCGTCGATACCCGGATCGTCACTGTGCTGTTTGCCGTCCACGATTGACCTCCCGGCGCGCGCCCGCGTCGACCCCCGTCGAAATCCGACAGTAGCCCCCAAGCGCACACCCGGGCGGCCCGGCGATCACTCCGAGTGCTTGAGCAGGTAGTCGATGAACGCCGCGCGGATGATCGGCTCCTGCTCGCCGTACTCGTGTCCGGTCAGCTGCCGCCAGAGACCGACAGCCTCCTCGATCGAGGTGCCGACCGAACCGAGACTCTCGTCGTTCGACTCGGTCTCGCGGGCGCTCGGCAGGCGCTCGATCAGGTTCCAGAAGAAGCCGATGTCGCCCCGCTTCCGTGCGCTCGCGAACGCGCGGCCGCGCAACTCCTCCGTCGACAACGCGTCCAGGGTGGCCAGATCGCTCATGGGTACGTCCTTTGATCAGGATCTTCGTCGTCAGGTGGTTCCGGGATCCGGCACGACCGCTCCAGCCACAGCGCGGCCGCAACCAGCAGGATCGCCGCGACCAGGCCGCCCGTGCACTCCGGCAGGTCGTCGGCGGCCGCGGCCAGCCGGTCGCGCTCGCCGAGCAGGAACACCAGCAGGCCCGCGTACAACCCGACGAACAGCGCGCCGCCGAGCGACGACGCCTTCGCCAACGCGGCGAAACGGGCGACGGCGAGCGGCTCCACCGGAGCGGCGCCCTCGTCCCGGTCGATCCGGGACTTCGTCGCGCGGGCCACGATCAGCTCGAAGATCGCCAGCAGCGCCAGCGTCAGTACCGGGAACCAGGTGAACGTCGGCAGGTCACCGTAGAACCGGTTCGCCATCGCCCAGGCCGCTACACACGCGACCAGCACCACCAGCGCGAGGCTGCCGGGGCGGGTCGGGGTCAACCGCGGGGTCGGCGTCGGCGGGCTGGGGGGCGGAGTCACTCCTGGTCACCTCTCCAGGCTCAAGTCATCGCGGCGGCGGACACTGGCCCGCTCATTGTCCGGCAGCGCCTCGACGAGCTCACGCACTGACCGCGTCGAGCCGCGCCCGGCGAGTACCGCGTCGGGCTCGACCGCGAGCCACGGCACGAGGACGAACGCCCGCTGGTGGGCGCGCGGGTGCGGCAACGTCAGCTCGGGGTCGTCGGAGAGCACCGGCGTCCCGTCCGCATTGTGCACCTGCACTACGTCCACATCGAGCGTTCGCGGGCCCCACCGCACGTCGCGCACCCGGCCGGCGGCGAGCTCGGCCTCCCGGCCGGCCGACAGCCATCCGGAGGCGTCACGGTCGGGCGCGTCGGCCACCAGGATCGCGTTCAAGTAGTCGTCCTGCGGAACCGGTCCCCAGGGATCGGTCTCGAACACGGGCGAGACGCGCACCGCGCCGTCGCTCCGGAGTGCGGTGATCACTGCGGCCAGGTTTGCCAGCCGGTCACCGAGGTTGGATCCGATCGAGAGCACGGCTCTGGTCACGAGCGTTCCCGCCGGACCGTCACGGCCACGTCCGCGAACTCCAACGGTATCGGCGCCTGCGGCTTGTGCACGGTCACCTCCGCGGCGCTCACCCGCGGATCGTCCAGGCAGACGTCGGCCAGCCGGGCGACGAGCTTCTCCAGCAGGTTCACCGGCTCACCCGCGACCACCGCCGCCAGCCGCTCGGCCAGTTCGCCGTAGTGCACGGTGTCGGTGACGTCGTCGGTCTCCGCCGCCTTGCGCGTGTCGAGTTCCAGCACGACGTCGACGACGAACGGCTGGCCGTCCCGACGCTCGTGGTCGTAAACCCCGTGGTACCCGGTCACCCGCAGACCGGTCAGCACGATCCGGTCGCTCATCCTGCGGCCCTCCGGTACGCCTCCACCACCGCGATCGCATCGACGCTCTGCCGAACTTCGTGCACGCGCACACCCCAGGCACCCGCCTGAGCCGCGAGCACCGTGATCGCCAGCGTGGCGTCCTCGCGCTCGTCGACCGGCCGCGGTTTGCCTGCCGCGTCGGCCAGGAGTGTGCCCAGGAACGACTTGCGGCTGGCGCCGATCAACACCGGCAGCCCCAGACCCTGCAGGACGTCCAGCCGGGCCAGCAGCTCCCAGTTGTGGACGCCGGTCTTGGCGAACCCCAGCCCCGGGTCGAGGATCAGCGACTCCGGCGTCACCCCGGCCGCGACCGCCGCGTCGACCCGTGCCGACAGCTCGTCCCGGACCTCGGTGACCACGTCGTCGTAGTGCGCCAACTGCTGCATGTCCCGGCTGTGGCCACGCCAGTGCATCAGGATCCACGGGCAGCCGGCATCCGCGACGACGGCACCCATGCTCGCGTCCGCCAGCCCGCCCGAGACGTCGTTGACGACGGTGGCGCCGGCCGCGAGAGCCGCCTCGGCCACCGCCGCACGGGTCGTGTCGATGCTCACGACGACGTCCGCGGCGACCAGCTCGCGGATCACCGGGACCACCCGGGCGATCTCCACGGTGGCGTCGACCCGCTCGGCACCCGGCCGGGTCGACTCACCCCCGACGTCGATCAGGTCGGCGCCCTCGGCGACGAGCTCGCGGGCGTGCGTCACCGCAGCGTCCAGGCTTTCGTACCGCCCACCGTCGGAGAACGAGTCGGGCGTCACGTTGACGACGCCCATCACCACGCACCGCCCGACGTCGGGTAGGCCGGTCACCTGCTGGGCCCGAGCCGAAGTGGCGGGACCACTCGCTGCGGACCGGCCGGTCACCTGCCTTGTCCGAGAATCAGGCTCATCGCCTCGGCCCGTGCGGCCTGGGACCGCTGGAACCAGCCCCGCACGGCCGACGTCACTGTCCGGGCGCCGGGCTTGCGGATGCCCCGCATCGACATGCACAGGTGCTCGCACTCGACGACCACGATCACGCCCCGCGGCTCCAGCCGCTGCATCAGCGTGTCGGCGATCTGCGACGTCAGACGCTCCTGCACCTGCGGACGCCGCGCGTACGCCTCCACCAGCCGGGCGAGCTTGGACAGGCCGGTGATCCGGCCGTCCTCGCCCGGGATGTAGCCGACGTGCGCGACGCCGTGGAACGGCACCAGGTGGTGCTCACAGGTCGAGTAGAGCTCGATGTCCTTCACCAGGACGATCTCCTCGTGGTCCTCCTCGAAGACCGTGGTGAGGAGTGCCGCGGGATCGACGTGCAGCCCGGAGAAGATCTCCGCGTAGGCCCTGGCCACGCGGGCCGGCGTCTCCCGCAGGCCCTCGCGGTCGGGGTCCTCCCCGACCGCGGCGAGGATCTCCCGCACCGCCCGCTGGATCCGGAGCAGGTCGACGGCGTCCGCCGCCGACGTGCCCCCCTCACCAGCGGGCGTCAGTGCATCCGACGCGACCGCTTCGGTGCTCAGCGCAGGTCCTCCCCCTCGGAGCAGTGCATCGGTCCGGCCGGACCGGAGTGGCCGGGGTTGCCCGGCCAACCGGGCTGCCCGGGAACCGGCGGACCACCGAGCGTGTCGCTCTGCGGCGGCAGCGGGTCGGTCAGCGGGTCGCCGGAGGCCGGCACCGCCGCGTCGCTACCGGGGTTGAGCACGACGTGCGGCTCGTCGTCGTCCGGGGCCGCGTGGGCGCCCCCGTTCGTACGGAGGCCGCTGGCGCCGTTCGAGAGCCGGGCGGTCGCCTCGTCCGCTGCCTTCTTCTGCAGCTCGGCGAGTTCGGCCGGCGTCATGACCGGCGGCTTGTCGCTGGGCGCGCGCTTGCCGAACCCGTTGAACGGCGACATCGGCGGACGCTTCTGCACCCGGGCACAGATCCGGGCCATGTCGTCCTTGCTCAGCGTCTCCTTCTCCAGGAGTTCGAGCACCATCGTGTCGAGGACGTCGCGGTACTCCGAGAGGATCTCGTACGCCTCGTCGTGGGCGAGCTCGATCAGAGCCCGCACCTCGGCGTCGATCTCGGCGGCGAGGGAATCGGAGTAGTCACGCTGGTGACCCATGTCCCGGCCGAGGAACGGCTCGGAGTCACTGGTGCCGTACTTGACCGCACCGAGCTTGGCGCTCATGCCGTACTCGGTGACCATCGCGCGGGCCATCCCGGTGGCCTTCTCGATGTCGTTGCCGGCGCCGGTGGTGGGCTCGTGGTAGACGAGTTCCTCCGCTGCCCGGCCACCGAGTGCGTACGCCAGCGTGTCGATCAACTCCGACCGCGTCTGGGTGTACTTGTCCTCGGTCGGCAGGATCAGCGTGTGGCCCAGCGAGCGGCCACGCGGCACGATCGTCAGCTTGTGCACCGGCGCGGAGTGCGGCAGTGCCCAGGCAACCAGCGCGTGTCCACCCTCGTGGTACGCGGTGACCTTGAGTTCCTTCGGGCTCATCGCCCTGGTCTTGCGCTCAGGACCTGCGATCACGCGGTCGATCGCCTCTTCGAGCGCCTCGTTGGTGATCGCCTTCTTGTCCTGCCTGGCGGTGAGCAGCGCGGCCTCGTTGATGACGTTCGCCAGGTCGGCACCGGTGAAGCCCGGCGTGCGGCGAGCGGTCGTGTCGAGGTCGACGTCGGGCGAGAACGGCTTGCCCTTGGCGTGCACCCGCAGGACGGCCTTGCGCCCCTCCAGGTCCGGACGGTCGACCGCGATCTGCCGGTCGAAGCGGCCGGGACGCAGCAGCGCCGGGTCGAGGATGTCGGGCCGGTTCGTCGCGGCGATCATGATGATGCCGCCCTTGACGTCGAAGCCGTCCATCTCGACCAGCATCTGGTTGAGGGTCTGCTCGCGCTCGTCGTGGCCACCGCCGAGGCCTGCGCCACGGTGCCGGCCGACCGCGTCGATCTCGTCGACGAAGATGATCGCCGGAGCGTTCTGCTTCGCCTGCTCGAACAGGTCACGGACGCGGCTCGCACCGACACCGACGAACATCTCGACGAAGTCGGAGCCGGAGATCGAGTAGAACGGCACGCCCGCCTCACCGGCCACCGCACGGGCCAGCAGCGTCTTACCGGTTCCGGGCGGGCCGTAGAGCAGGACGCCCTTCGGGATCTTCGCGCCGATCGCCTGGAACTTGGCCGGGTTCTGCAGGAACTCCTTGATCTCGTGGAGCTCCTCGATGGCCTCGTCCGCACCGGCGACGTCGGCGAACGTGGTCTTCGGCGTGTCCTTGCTGACCAGCTTGGCCTTGGACTTGCCGAAGTTCATGACTCGGCTGCCGCCGCCCTGCATCTGGCTCATGAAGAGGAACAGCAGAACGACGACGACCAGGATCGGGAGAACCGTGATCAGAAGCGTGACGAAGATCGAATCCCGAGTGACCTTCGTGTCGAAGGCCGGTCCGCCCGACTGCGCCTTCTCCGTCAGGAGATCGAAGACGGTGTCGGCGGACTGGGACGGGAACGACGCCTCGATCTTCTCCGAGCCGCGGTAGTCGTTCTTCAGGTCCAGCCGGATCAGTTGCTCCCGGTCTTGGAGCTGTGCTTTGTCGTAGTTGCCGTCGCGCACCTGTGCCAGGGCGACGGAGGAGTCGACCTTCTTGTAGTCGCCGTCGCCGGTGAACAGTGAGCCCAGCAGCAGAGCGACCAGGATCATCAGGATGATCCAGACCAAGGGCCTGCGGATGAAGCGGGTACGTTCCATGCTGCGTGCGGGGTGCTCAGAAAAGCAGAGCCCCGGCCCCTCCCGATTCTCAGGCTATTAGGCGCGTGTCGGTGTGCACTTCAGGTGGTTCAACGAGCTATTACTCGAAGTTCACTCGGATCTTGGAAGAGTACTCCGAGCCCACCGACCCTGCAGGTGGCCGGTCGGCAACCCTCCGAGACAACGGGTGAACCGTGGTCACCGTTCCCGTGACCGGTCATCCGGCGCCGTAAACCTCAGGCTTCAACACCCCGACAAACGGCAAACCGCGGTACTGCTCGGAGTAATCGAGGCCATATCCGACGACGAATTCGTTCGGGATGTCGAAGCCGACGTAGGGCACCTCCACCGGCACCTTGACCGCATCCGGCTTGCGGAGCAGCGCGACGACCTGGACCGAGGCCGGGTTCCGGCTGGCCAGGTTCCGCAGTAGCCAGGAGAGCGTCAGCCCGGAGTCGATGATGTCCTCGACGACCAGGACGTGCCGGCCGGCGATGTCCCGGTCGAGGTCCTTCAGGATCCGCACCACGCCCGACGACGTCGTCGAGGATCCGTACGAGGAGACCGCCATGAACTCGACCTCGGTCGGGTGCTGCAGCTCCCTGGCGAA
Source organism: Cryptosporangium minutisporangium (assembly GCF_039536245.1). Taxonomy (NCBI): domain Bacteria; kingdom Bacillati; phylum Actinomycetota; class Actinomycetes; order Cryptosporangiales; family Cryptosporangiaceae; genus Cryptosporangium; species Cryptosporangium minutisporangium. Next base: position 294,451 of record NZ_BAAAYN010000017.1, read on the forward strand.
GTCGGCCATGAAGACGAACGCACCCTTGAGCACGCCGACCAGGAGCAGCGGGCTAGTCGCGTCGGCGTCGTAGTCGGCCTCGACCTTCCGGGCCAGCTCCGCGATCTTGTCTTTGATGTCGGTGGCCGAGACGACCACGCGCTCGATGTCGGCCGCGTACGGGCCGGAGTTCTGCAACTGGCTCGTCACAGAAGCAGCCTACGGGCGACCCACGACCACTCTGCCCCCAGGGCCTCACCTCGGGACAAACCGCCTGGCGACGTGACGCGCGACGAGTATCCCGTTGGCTCGCACCACCTCGATGCCCTCGGGGAGGTGGACCGCGCCTTGGCCGCGCCAGCGGGTGACCAGCGCGTCCAAGGCGTCGACATGGGTCCACGCCAAGGTGCCGGCCGGAGCGCCCTGCTCGATCGCCCACCGCCGCAGCACCCGCCCGCGCAGGGCAGGGTGGGCGTCCGCCAGAGTTCGCGTGTCGAGCGTGCGATGTCTCCGCGCTGCCAGGAAGTCCCCGTCCGGCACGGCCGGGTCCGGCACCGTCACGCGGACGAGCAGCTCGGCTGCGAGGTCGTCGAGCAGGTCCGCGTCGGCGCGCAGCAGCGCGGCGCTGCGCGCCAAGCCGGCCATCAGGCCACCCCCGGCGGCCTCCTCCAGCGCGGGCAATACCGCCCGCACCCGCGACCTGGTGTAACCCGGGTCGACGTTGTGCGGGTCGTGCCAGATCGGCAGCGCTTCGTCCGCGCAGGCCGCGTGCGTCGTCGCACGGGGAAGCTCCAGCAGCGGACGTCGGTAGACGCCTCGGGCCGGCGCCATTCCGGCCGCCGACCGCGCTCCCGAGCCGCGCGCGAGCCCGAGCAGCACGGTCTCGGCCTGGTCGTTCGCGGTGTGGCCGAGGAGCACGGCCGCAGCCCCGTGACGGGCCGCCGCGGCGTCCAGGCCTGCGTACCGGGCGTACCGGGCCGCCGCCTCCGGCCCACCCCGAGCGCCCACCTCGACCCGGACCGCCTCGCACGGCTCGAACCCCAGCTCGGCCCCCCAGGCGACGACGTCCGCCGCCCGCTCCGCCGAACCGTCCTGCAGTCCGTGGTCGATCGTCACCAGCCCGGCCCGGAGCCCGGCCCGGGGCGCCTCGAACGCGGTCGCGGCAGCCAACGCGGTGGAATCGGGCCCGCCGGAACAGGCCACCAGCACCAGCGAGCCGTTCGGCAGGTCGCGCAGGACGGCCCGTACCGCGACCCGAACCGCGGCAACCGCCGCCGGCGGTCCGGCCATCGGCGTTAGTTGGTGGCGGCGGTGGCGCCGTGCACGCGCGCTACCCAGGCGTCCGGGTCGTTGATCTCGGACGCCAGCGGCAGCGTGCCCGCCGACGTCCAGATCTGGTTGAAGCCGTTCATGCCGACCTTCTCGACGACAGCGGCGACGAACCGCCGCCCCTCGGCGTACTGCCGCATCTTGACCTCGATGCCCAGCAGCCGGCGCACGAGCTTCTCGATCGGGTTGCGAGCGGCCCGACGGGCGTTGAACCGGGCCCGGATGCCCTCGACGGTCGGCACCACGTCCGGGCCGACGCCGTCCATCACGAACTCGGCGTGGCCCTCGACCAGCGTCATCAGCGCGGTCAGCCGGTCCACCACCGCGCGCTGCGCCGGGGTCTGGACCAGGTCGAGCACCGAAGCCTTCGAGTCCGGGTTGCGGACCGCGTCGGCCAGTGCCGAGATCCCGTTGCGGACGCGGTCGGCGAGCGCCTCCGGGTCGAGGTCGGTCGCGTCGACGAACGCATTCACCTCCGACAGGAAGTGGTCGCGCAGCCACGGCACCGCGGTGAACTGGGTCCGGTGGGTGACCTCGTGCAGGCAGACCCAGAGCCGGAAGTCGGTCGGGTCGACGCCGAGCTTGCGCTCGACCTCCACCACGTTCGGCGCGACGAGCAGCAGCCGACCGGGCGCACCGGAGAACACTTCGTACTGGCCCAGCACCTTGCTGGAGAAGAAGCCGAGGATCGTGCCGACCTGCAGACCGGTGGCCTTGGAGCCGACCGTCTTGACGGCGGTACCCATCGCGCCGCTGACCGGCCCGAACGTCTGCGGCTTGGACGCGGAGGCCGCCTGCAGCTTCTCGATCACCGGGTCCATGACGAGCTGCAGACCCTCGACGTTCGACCGCACCCAGTCGGTTCGGTCGACGACCTGGACCGGCGGATGGTCGACCTGGGCACTCAACCCGGTGTAGGCGGCGACGTGCTCCTCCGCGACATCGGTGAGGCGGCGCAATTCCAGCACCACGTCAGCTGCCTCGGTGACGCTCACCCGCGGGCCACCACCGGTCAGCGTCGCGGCGGTGGAGACCGCCAGATCCCAGTCCACCATCTGCGTCATCTCTTCACGGTACGGGTGAATGGCACGCAGCGCCCACCCACGGCGGTTTCGACCGGATCGACGGCTACGAGCGGTGTGCCGGGCCGGGCCGCCTGCCCACCGAGAGGGCTGCGGATCATCGGCAGCCGCAGCGGGCCAGCGTCGCCGCGATCTGGTCGAGCGCGTCCTGAGCGCCTTGCGTCCCACCGTTGGGCACCCCGTTGGCCACCGCCGCGAACGTCAGGATCCGCCCTTCCACGGTCACGGTGAGGCCGGACAGCGAACTCACCCCGGAGAGCGTTCCGGTCTTGGCGCGGACCAGGCCGACGCCTGCGGTCGCCGAGGCGCCCTCGAAGCGGTCGGCCAGCGTTCCGCTGTACGAGGCCACCGGCAGCCCGGCCAGCAGCGTTCGCAGCTGCGGATGATCCTTGCCGACCGCTGCGGTCAGCAGCGACGTCAGCAGGTTGGGCGTCAGGCGGTTGAGTCGGGAGAGCCCGCTGCCGTCCCGCAGCCCGAACCCGGCGGTGTCGATGCCGGCCTCGAAGAGCACCGCCTGCACCGCCTGGGCGCCACCGGCGAACGTCGCCGGAAGCCCTTTCTTGACCGCCACCAGCCGCAACATCGACTCGGCGATGACGTTGTCGGACTCGGTCAGCATCGCGTCGACGACGTGCGAGAGCGGCGGCGACTTCAGCTCGGCCAGTTGCTGGGCACCCTCCGGGGCGGTTCCGCGGACGACCTCGACGCTGCCGGCTCCGAGCAGCGCCGCGAACCGCTGGCCGACGAAGAGATCCGGCGTCGACGTCCGGGGCGCCTCGTGGTCCGGGGTGGGCTGCACCCGGCCACCGTTGGCGGTGAGCGCGTTCACCGGCGCCGAGTAACCACCGGAGACGATGTCCGAGTCCCAGCCGGGGCCGATCGGGTCCCCGGTGAACAGGCTGCTGTCGACCACGATCCGGGTGACCTGGGCGCCCTTCAGGGCGGTCCGAACGCTTCCCGCGAGGGTGTCGAGCCGGGCCGCACCCGGGTAGCTGTGGCGCTCGTCGAAGGCCAGCGTCGGATCGCCGCCCCCGACGAGCACGATCTCGCCCGGCGTCGAGCCCTGCACGACGCGGGTCGTCAGCCGATGCGACGGTCCGTAGGCCAGCAGGACCCCGGCGGCTGTGACGGTCTTGGTTGTCGAGGCCGGAGTGACCGGTGTGTCTGCATTTCTGCTGAACAGCGTCGTCCCGTTTTCCGCGTCCCGTACCGACACGGCTACGCTGGTTCCGAGCCGGCGGTCAGTGAGCAGGCTGGTGAGCGCAGCGGTGAGTCCCGCCTCGGTGGGCGGCTCGGCAGAGTCGTCGTCGGGGCTGAGCACCGCTGGTGGATCGGTGAAGACCGGTCCCGCGGCGACGGCGGGGATCAGCACCCCGACGCGGCCGTCGTCCACCTCGCTCGCCCCGCCGCGCACGAACCAAAGCAGGTCCGTGATCAGCACGGCGGCGAGGACCCAGCAGAGGGTGAGCCACAGCACAGGGTGGCGGCCGTTCTGCATATCCTCCCCAAGGGCTGTTTCCGACCTGCGAGACACTAGCCGTAATCAGTGCCCGACCCGGTGAGGAGCCCATCCGTGGAGTTCGACGTCACGATCGAGATCCCGAAGGGTCAGCGCAACAAATACGAAGTCGACCACGAGACCGGGCGGATTCGCCTGGACCGGATCCTCTTCACCGCGACCCAGTACCCGGCCGACTACGGGTTCATCGAGGAGACGCTCGGTCAGGACGGCGACCCGTTGGACGCCCTGGTCCTGCTGCAGGAGCCGACGTTCCCGGGGTGCCTGATCCGCGCCCGCGCGATCGGCATGTTCCGGATGAAGGACGAGAAGGGCCCGGACGACAAGGTCCTCTGCGTCCACGCGAACGACCCGCGGCAGGAGCACCTGCGCGACATCCACCACCTGCCGGAGTTCGACCGGCTCGAGATCCAGCACTTCTTCACGGTGTACAAGGACCTCGAGCCCGGGAAATCCGTCGAGGGCGCGCAGTGGGTCGGCCGGGCCGAGGCCGAGCTCGAGATCGAGCGCTCCCGCAAGCGTGCCGTCGAGGCGCACGGCGACTTCACCGGCACCGGCGACGCCCACCCGCCCTCTGAGTGAGCAACCGCCCGGCGAACCGATACGCCTTTCCGGGGTAGCGCTCGTACTCACGTGAACATTGGGATGATGCCCCGGTGAGTGGGATCGACGGGGTGGCAGCGGTACGACCGGCCGCCGACGAGGAGCTGGCGGGCCTCGGCGAGGTCGAGAAGGCCTCCGAGGCACCGTTCATCGAGGCGGGCATGATCCTGCCCGCCGAGTACTCGACAGCTGACCAGCTGCGGAAATGCGCTGTCGTGCTGGTGGCGCCAGGCCCATCGGGGACTCCGGTGGGCTTCGCGTCGGTGGACGTCGTCGACGGCGCGGCGCACCTGTCCCAGCTGTCGGTGGACGCGGCCTACGGACGGCAAGGGCTCGGACGCGGCCTCCTGGCGGCGGTGATCGGCTGGGCACGGCGCAACGGGTTACCCGCGGTGACGCTGACGACCTACCGGGACGTCGCGTGGAACGGCCCGTTCTATCGGCGGTACGGGTTCGTCGACCTGGACGACGCCGACCTGACCCCCGGCCTGCGCGACATCCGCGATCACGAGATCGGGATGGGCCTCGACGAGTTCGGCCCTCGAGTAGCCATGCGCCGCCCCCTCCGCGCAGCCTGACGCCGATTCACGCCGAATCCGTCTCCACGGGAGCCGTGCAGACGGATTCGGCGTAACTGCGCGCGGACCCTGCCTGTGGACAGCGGGCGGCAGGTCCCGGAGCGCCGCCAGGCTGGAGCGCATGGGGAAGCGCCGGCCACATCGGCCCGAAGAACTGCTGGGGCGTCCGTTCCGTGGCTCCACCGCGATCCGCCGGGGCCTGATCACCGCTGACCAGCTCGGTGGGCGAAGTTGGCGGCGGATCCATCACGACGTCTACGTCGACGCGACCTTGCCCGTCGACCATCTGCTGCGGTGCCAGGCAGCGAGCCTCATCCTCCCCGCGGGGGCAGCCCTGTCCGGACGCTCGGCGGCCTGCGTCGAAGGCCTGCCGATCGCCGACGATCGCGCGCCGGTATCCGTGCTGGTTCCACCCGGCACTCGGTTCGCACACCAGGGCTGTGCGACGCGGCAGGTGTTC